>DATLOR010000150.1:0-19703 GCA_035536135.1 Pyrinomonadaceae bacterium
TAAAGTTTTCTTTCAACAACCTTTCCTAACGGCTCATCGGAACATTTTTTCCAATCTTCTCTTTTAACACTTCGCGTTTCACTTTCTGCTAACTCCGCTTTTTCTAAATCAATATCACTGCTAATTTGTTGTAAAACTTGATTGACCTTTTTCCTGTAACCACGATTTACTCCAGCTTTTCGCAATGGGATATTTTTGCGAGATGCCTTATCATTTGCCATATAAGTATTGCGGCAATCTTTGGCATAACTTAAAGTTTTCTTTTCCTGCGGAGTTTTCCGTTTCATTAACCAACGCTTCCTTCTAATTTCAATCCCAAAAGCTTCGTCGCTTCGACGGCATATTCCATCGGCAATTCGCGAAAAACTTCTTTGCAGAAACCGTTAATAATGAGCGAAACCGCGTCTTCCTGCGAGATGCCGCGCTGCTGCAAGTAAAACAATTGTTCTTCGCTGATCTTCGAGGTCGTCGCTTCGTGTTCGACGCGCGCCGTGTTGTTCATCACCTCGATATACGGAAAAGTGTTCGCTTCGGATTTGCCGCCGATGAGCATCGAATCGCACTGCGTATAATTGCGCGCGCCGTCGGCTTTCGGCATTATTTTCACTAATCCGCGATACGAATTATTCGACTTTCCGGCGGAAATTCCTTTCGAAATGATCGTCGATTTCGTGTTTTTGCCGATATGGATCATTTTTGTTCCCGTGTCGGCGATCTGCGCGTGATTCGTGAGCGCGACCGAATAAAATTCGCCGATTGAATTGTCGCCCTGCAAAATTACCGACGGATATTTCCAGGTGATCGCCGAGCCGGTTTCAACCTGCGTCCAGGAGATTTTTGAATTGCGACCGCGGCACGCGCCGCGTTTCGTGACGAAATTATAAATTCCGCCCTTGCCGTTTTCGTCGCCCGCGTACCAGTTCTGCACGGTCGAATATTTGATCTCGGCATCGTCCAATGCAACGAGCTCGACAACCGCCGCGTGCAATTGATTCGTATCGAACTGCGGCGCCGTACAGCCCTCGTTATACGCGACGTAACCGCCTTCTTCGGCGACGATCAACGTGCGCTCAAATTGTCCCGAATCCTGCGTGTTAATGCGGAAATATGTCGAAAGCTCCATCGGACAGCGCACGCCTTTCGGGATGAAAACGAACGAGCCGTCGGAGAAAACCGCCGAATTGAGCGCCGCATAATAATTATCAGAAACCGGCACGACCGAGCCGAGATATTTCTGGATCAATTCGGGATATTCGGCGACCGCTTCGGTGAACGAGCAGAAGATCACGCCCGCTTTTTTTAGTTTTTCCTTGTAGGTCGTCGCGACCGAAACCGAATCAAACACGGCGTCAACCGCAACGTTCGCGAGCATTTTCTGTTCGGTCAAAGGAATTCCGAGCTTTTCAAAGGTTTTCAAAAGTTCCGGATCGACTTCGTCGAGACTCGCCTTTTTCGTTTTTTGTTTCGGCGCAGAGTAATAGCTGATGTTTTGAAAATCAATCTGCGGATAATCGAAATTCGCCCAGTTGTCGGGTTTGGTCATTTCCAGCCAGCGGCGAAAGGCTTTCAGACGAAATTCCAAAAGCCATTCGGGTTCGTTTTTCTTGGCGGAAATCAGTCTGACGGTATCTTCCGACAAGCCTTTAGCGATCGTTTCCGATTCGATATCGGTCGTAAAACCGTATTTATATTCCCTGTTTGCTAATAATTCCTGTGTTGCTGTTGACATAATTTAATTCCAAAACTTAATTTCTGCCCGCGCTTTGCGGTTCGATCGTGCGATGAATTCCCTGAATCTGGTGAAAGGTCGCGTCAACCGAGCTTTCGGTGCCGACGAGCTGCGCGAGAGTGATCTGCGAAAGCGCGTTTTCGACAATCTCGTGAAGTCCGACAATCACCGGGCGAATGCCGCAATCGCCTTTGTGAACGCACGAATCGAGCACGCCCGTGTAGCTTTCGCAATGCTTGCTCAGAACGTCTTCGTCCAAAACCTTGATGACCTCGTTCAGATGAATCTCGCCCGCCGCCCGCGCCAGGCTGTAACCGCCTTTTGTTCCGCGAATCGCCTGCACAAATCCGGCTTTGTTCAAAAGCCACATCAATTTTCCCGCGTTCGCCTGCGAAATGCCTTCGCGCTCAGCGATTTGCGGCAGAGTCAGGCTTTCGCCGTCCGCTAAAGTCGCGAGCTGCACCAAGCAGCGTAATCCGTATTCTTCCTGTGCCGATATTTTCATTGTTCTTTCCCGGGTCAAAGATTCTTCAATACTTTAGTTAATAGAATCTCAAATCTTTACTTTTCTGTCAAGATTGTCGGTTAGCGCATAAATTGGAAATCCTGGTGACTCAAGTGAAAACAAAATTTTATTGAAATTCCCTGGTAAAAGTTGTAAAGTCCTATTGTTTTATCTTAAACCCAATAATTTCAGGAGATAAAAATATGTCCCCAGATTCTGCCGCTAGCAAGCCCTTCGGAGATATTGCTTTGTGTCTTTCGGGCGGCGGTTACCGTGCCGCGACTTATGCGCTCGGAACTCTCGTAATGCTCGATGAGCTGAATTTACTCGGCGATGTGAAGCTTTTGTCGACCGTTTCGGGCGGAACTTTTACGGGATTGACCTATGCGACGTGGCAGAGCGAGGGAAAATCTTTCGATGAATTTTACAGAGATTTCAGCAATTATCTGCGCACGACGAACGCGATCGATAAAGCGCTCGACGACCTGTACACGACGCCTTCGCCTTCAGGTTCAACGGATCTAAGTCTGATTCGCGCGGCGGCAAAATCCTATCAGGATTGTCTTTTAGGCAAACGGAAATTTAAACAGCTGTTGGAAATCGCCGCTGACCGCGGACGTTTTCGCGAGCTGATCTTCAACGCGACCGAGTTTCGCGAAGGCAATTCATTTCGTTTTCGCGCGAGCTCGGACAAAACGGTTTTTATCGGCAATCAGAATTTCGCCGTCCCCGCAGAGGTTGCCGCAGAGATTCATCTGGCGGATATTGTTGCCGCTTCGTCGTGTTTTCCCGGCGCGTTCGAGCCGATTCGTTTTCCCGATGATTTCTACTGGCAAAGTTCGCTCACAGACATTCGCGGTCAATTGATCAAGGACGTCGAAAACCCCGTCACGAACGAACGCTATCAAAACGGCTTTAACGTTGACGGAAATTGTATTCCGCTTCCCCTAATGGACGGCGGAGTTTACGATAATCAAGGCATTTCGAGTGCGGTAATGGCTGATCGAAAAAATAATTTCGGATTATTTTTAGTGACCGACACCAGCCCGCGCGAAGATGCAATTCTCGATCTGCCGGATGCCAGCCCGCGCCGCGGCTGGATTTCGCTCGAAACTTTATTCTGGTGCGCGGTCGGACTTTTTATTGTCTGTTTGGTCGCCATCGGGATCATCGGCTATTCGTTCTTTAAAACCGATGAGCCGCACCGTTTCGCCGAATGGCAGATCATTCTCGGTTATATTGTTTCGATTGCGCCCGCTTTTCTTCTGATCGGCGTACTTGCGTGGATTTACAGCCAATTTCGTAAACTTGAAACGCTTAATATTTCGGGCGCGCACTTTCGGCTCTGGCATTATTTCAAAAAAATGGCGCTGCCCGATGCGATCGAGATCGTCAAAGTGCGGGTCAGTTCCGTGCTGGCAATGACCTCGAACGTTTTTATGAAACGCATCCGCCAACTGCAGTTCAACAACCTGATGAATCCCGAATCGCGCGCCAAGCACGTTTCGTTCAATCTTATTTATTCGCTGAACCCGACCGTTGCGCGCACCTGGTTATGGAAGCTCGATCCCGAACTTGAACCGACTTTGGAGATGAAAGAGATTTCCGCGAAAGCCGAGATAGTCCCAACGACGCTCTGGATGAATGAGGAGCAGTACAAAATACTGATTGCCTGCGGACGCTCGACGACGTGTTTTTCATTGCTCAAATATCTCTGGCAAAGATGGGATGCGGAAGAAAAAGAAGCGCAAAAACACGTTCCGCCTTTTGAAGTTCCAAAACCGAATACGCCCGAATCGCCCTTTTACGAAATTTATACGATTTTGAAAACCAAATGGCTTGAACTGAAAAAAAATCCGAATTAAAGGCGATTTTGGTTTCGTCTCAAAAAGCAGAAGCCCTCGTTTCAAATCAGATGATCTCCGATAATCTTGCTTTCGGATTCAGGATAAGATTTAGCGCACTTTGCCGGATTTGGTTCTTAAGTTTTTCGTCCCGGATATATTCGACGGGCGATTTTCCGTCGATTCGCGCCAGGTGTAAGATCGGCAGAAGCCGCGCCGTGCGGGCTTCGATCTCTTCGCGCGGTTCCCAGTTCACCTGACTTAAATAGCCTTCGGCAAAGGCTTTGAAACAATCTTCGTAACCGCTCGCAAACTGCGGAAGAAAAGCTTTTTTGAGCAGAAAATGATTCAGACAAAACGCCGGATCAAACGCCGGATCGCCGAACCAGGCAGTTTCGGCGTCGAGAAAAACCGGATTTTCGCGTCCGATCAGAATATTTTTCGGACTGACATCGCCGTGCACGAGCGCGATCTTGGCGGAAAGAGTTTTTTCGGCGATTTCTCTAATTTTCGGCGCGACCGAGGCGTGTTTTTCTGCCGTGGCGAGCAAATACGGCTCGATTCTGAGCGCGTAGAAAAGTTTGTCGGTCGAGAAAGTTGCGGCGATTTCTTGATTAAATGCGCTCTTTGCGTGAATTTTTCCTAAAAATGTGCCGACCTTTCCGGCAAATTCCGCGTCCGCTTCGCCGTTTAAAAGTGCGGTTTTCCAAACCTTAAAATCTTCGGGCGCAAGAAATTCCATCGCCAGCATTTGCTTTTCGTTGTCATGCGCCAGCGGGTGCGGAACTATTTCGGGAAAGTTTTGATGCACGAATTTGAACCATTCCCACTCGTAAATGTTGCGCTCGGTCGGTGCCTGCCAATCGGCTTCGACTTTTAAGGTTGCCAGTGCGCGCTTAACGCAAATGGTTTGACCGGGCAAGCAGACGCGCCAGATGTCGCTCGAAACACCGCCCGAAAGCGACGTCCAAACGGCTTTTTCACCGCGCTTTAACAAACCGGCGTGAAACAGAAATTCATTTAAGTCTTCATTTTTTGCAGAATCGTCCATCAGATTAAAAATTTAAAAATTTCCGGCAAGCGATTTTGCACCCGCAAAAGGCGCACGGGTTTCCTCTTCGATTTGCAGAAGCCGGTTGTATTTGCTCAAACGTTCGGAATTTCTGAACGAACCGATCTTGATCTGTCCGGCGGCGGTTCCGACCGCCAGATCGGCGATAAAACTGTCGTCTGTTTCGCCCGAACGCGCCGAAACGATTGTTGCCCAGCCGTTTTCTTTCGCCGTTCTGATAACGTCGAGCGTTCCCGTCAAAGTTCCGTTTTGATTGAGTTTGATCAGCACGGCGTTGGCGGATCTTTCCTCAATTGCTTTTTCCAGACGCTTCAGATTCGTCGTCAGCAGATCGTCGCCGACAATTTGGATTTTATCACCAAGCTTTTCATTTAGCAGTTTCCAATACGACCAATCTTCTTCGCCGAGCGCGTCTTCGATCGAAATTATGGGGAATTCTACCGCCCAATGTTGCATCAGTTCGATCAGTTCAAGCGAAGAAAACGCGCGATCTTCCCGCGCAAAAAAATATTCATTTTCGCCCGTTTGCAAAGTCGCTGCCGCGACATCGATCGCAATCGCCGCGTCTTCGAACGGCTTGAGAGCGGCGCGTCCAAAAATTTCGACCATAAATTCGAGCGCGTCTTTTCCGCGTTCAAAATTCGGGCTCAAGCCGCCTTCGTCCGCGAGCAATGCCGTTAATCCCTTCTCTATCGCTAGTTTATCTGCCAAGAAACGTACCTTTGCGATTTTGTGAACGGCGTCTGAAAATGATTCTGCGCCCCGCGGAATGAAAAGAAAATCCTGAACGTCCATTCCGCGCCCGGCATGCAATCCGCCGCTTAAAATATTGACCATCGGAAGCGGAAGCGAGATTTCCTTCGTGTCCGAAATTTCGGCGATCCATTGATAGAGAGGCATTTTCAGAAAATTCGCCGCCGCGCGGGCGGTCGCCAGCGAAACGCCGAGAACCGCGTTTGCGCCGAGTCTTTTCAACTGTTCGGTGCCGTCCAAATCCCGCAGCAGCGCATCGATTTCGCTCTGATCCAGCGCATCTTCGCCGTATAATTCCGCCGCGATCTCGCCGTTCACATTTTCGACGGCGCGGAGAACGCCGAAGCCTTCGTAAAAATCCTCGTTCCGGTCGCGCAGTTCGAACGCTTCGAAAGTTCCGGTTGAAGCGCCCGAGGGAACGCCGGCGCGCCCCGTACTTCCGTCCGCAAGCTCGACATCGACTTCGACGGTCGGTCGACCGCGTGAATCGAAAATCTGACGCGCTTGTATTTTCTTTATTTCGGGATTGTTCATTTTGTTGATTTTTGGGAGTTTTTTGATTATTTTCCGACCGCAAAACCGCCGTCGATTTCAAATGCCGTGCCGGTTACGAAAGCGGCTTCGTCGCTTGCCAGATACAAAACGGACGCGGCAATTTCTTCGGGCGTTGCCATCCTGCCGAGGGCTTGCGTTGCCGCCATTTCCGCGTAGGCTTTCTGCGGGTCGGGATATTCGGAAATGCGTTTTTTGACAAACGGCGTTTCGACTCTGCCCGGGCAGATCGCATTGGCGCGGATTCCCTGCATTGCATGATCGAGCGCGAGACATTTCGTAAAACCGACGACCGCAAATTTCGTCGTGCAGTACGCCAGACGATCTTTGACCGCGACGACGCCGCCGATCGATGAAGTGTTGATGATCACGCCGTAATTCCGGGCGATCATCGAAGGCAAAAAGGCTTTCGTGAGCGAAAACATTCCGCGCACATTGACGGCAAAAAGACGGTCTAAATCTTCTTCCGAAGTTTCGAGAAGCGTGCCGACATGACCGATTCCGGCGTTATTGACCAAAATATCGAGCTTGCCTTTTTCTTCCAGAACCATTTTCGCAATTTGTTCGCAATGCACTTTTTCAACGACATTCAGCTTTAAGAATTTCGCTTTGTCTGCGCCGATCTCACCGGCGACACGATTTCCGTTCGTTTCGTCCAAATCGGCGACGTAAACGAACGCCCCCGCCTCTGCCAGCACTTTGGCGATCGCTTCGCCGATTCCCGAAGCCGCGCCCGTCACAAGCGCAATTTTCTGCGTTAGATCAAACATAAAATTATTCGCCTTTGACCGGATTCGATAAAATTCCCAAGCCTTCGATTTCGACTTCTGCGCGATCGCCGTTTTGCATAAAAACAGGAGGTTTTCGCGCAAATCCGACTCCCGGCGGCGTTCCCGTGGCAATGACATCGCCGACTTCGAGCGTGATCGAAGCCGACAAAAATTCGATGATTTCGGGAATTTTGAAAATCAACTGACTTGTGGTCGAATCCTGCAAAGTTTCACCGTTGAGCCGAAACTGAATTCGCAAATTATGCGGGTCTTTGATCTCGTCCGCCGTTGCGATAAATTCGCCCATCGGCGCGAAAGTGTCGCACGATTTTCCGCGCTGCCATTGTCCGTCGGCGAACTGAAAATCACGCGCCGAAACGTCGTTGAAATTCGTGTAGCCGAGCACGTAATCAAGCGCATCTTCACGGCGCACGTTCTTTGCCCGGCGTCCGACGACAAAAGCCAGTTCGGCTTCATAATCAACCTGTTCGCTGCCGCCCGGCAAAAGAATCGGCTGATTGGCTCCGATCGCACAATTTGTAAATTTCGAGAAAATGATCGGCGATTTCGGGATCGGCATTCCGCTTTCTTCGGCGTGATCGCGGTAATTCAATCCGATGCAGATGATTTTCGAAGGGCGCGGAACCGGTGCACAGACTTCAACAGTTCGGCGATTTATTTTCGGCAAATCGTTATCTGAAATCGCTTGTTTTGCTTTTTCGAGAAAATCGTTTTCCAGATCGAAGCATTTCAGCAAATCATTCGCCGTCAGATTTTCATCCGAAACAAGCGAGGTCAGATCTGTAATTTCGTTGTCCGAAACCAACGCGCCGAGGCGGTAATTTTCTTCGTTTGAAGAGGTTTTGAATGTAATAAGTTTCATAAAATCATTTCAATCCTTCGACCGGAATTCTGACAAAGCGCGGGCGGTAAAAATCGGCGTAGATCGAATCGCCCGGTTTTGCGCCGAAAGGCAGATTGCTGTTGTAGCTGACGAGCAATTCGCCGTTTTCGGTAAACTGCGGGTGAATGTGCGGATTATAGACGCTCAGACCGCTCTGCAAACTTTGCGATCCGGTCATTCCGGGCAGTTTCGTCAATCCGGCGGTCGGCGTGCGGTACGCGAAATATTTTTTGTTAAAAGGTCCCTGGGGCTCGCACGCCGAATATAGATAAAGGTCTTTCCAATCGGCATAACCGACTGCCGTATCAAAAGTGACCATCACGAATGTCGGTTTGCCGTTGATGTTCAAACGCCTGACGGTCAATTCATCGCTGATCGAATCTTTTTCGGGAATGATCGAAGCGCGGTTTCTCAGATCTTTCGACCATTTTTTGCCGTCCCAAGCCTGCCAGTTTTTCTCGTCGCTGACATATTCCAGTCCTTTCGACGCATCGGTTTTGGCGATGTAGAGCTTTTTATATTTATCGACGAGACCAAAATCGGATTTTTTCACGTTTTTGATGTCTTCGGTATTTTTCATCCCGTAAACTTAAAAATCCTTGCCGTCGAGCCACACGGAAATTCCCCAAACTCCTGTATCGACAAGATTTTTGAGCGGATTGATGCTTTCGATCGCAAGCGTTTCGGCGTTGAGCTGCGCGATTGCCTGACCCTTAAATTCGATAAAGAATTTTTTGTCGAACGGTCTCGCCACGCGCCATTCATTCAAGAATATCCAAATCTTTTTTTCGCCTTTGATGTCAACGATCGTCGGATCGCCGAGCCAATACATCACGTTCGAATCCTCACTTTTCGGTTTGAAATAGGCGGTCGAATAGCCGTTTTTATCTTTTTCGCCGACCAGTGTTTTTAAGGTTTTTCCGTCTTTTGAACGGACGACTATGCTGTTATAGACATAATGAATATGCTCGGGGCGAGGACCGCAGACCGGCGGCAGACAGTTCGGTTCACGAAGGCGCAAGCCGTTCTCGTTCGTGTAAACTCTGCCGTCGCCGGGTTTGGCGGGAGATTCGGCGATGTACGAATCGGAAAAGAAAAACGCCGTGTCACCATTCGGAAGTGCGAGCGAAATCGTGCTGTCCGCGCCTGTCCAGCCTGCTATACCTTTCGGTTCAAGTCCTGTTCCCGGACCGTTCTGCATAAAAGTTTTGTTCCAATCTTCCGCCGCTCTGCCTTTGCCGACCGAGATTTCGCATTGCGCGAAAACGCTCTGAAAAGCAAACGCCAGCAAAATTATCAGGCTTAAAATTTTGTAATTTACGGACTTCATAATTCCTTAAATCTGCGGCGTCCGGTCGTCGGTTTCATCCGCCCAGCGCGTGTTCGGGACGATCGGCGACCAATCCGGTCGGAGCGGGTCTTTGTCGTAAGAATACCCGCCTAATTCTTTGTAAAGTTCGGCGTATTCGTTTAATTTATCGCGGTTTAATTTCACGCCCAATCCGGCGGTTTCGGGAACTTTGATCTTTCCGTTTTGATATTCAAATTTGCCGCCTTCGATAATGTCGTCCGTCAGATGATGATAATGCGCGTCCGCCGCAAAGGTCAGATTCGGAATGACCGCGCCGAGATGAAGCATCGTCGCGAGCTGAATCCCGAGCTCGCCCGATGAATGAACCGCGACGCCGAGCTGAAATGTTTCGCAAATCTGCGCGGCTTTGACGCACGGACGAATTCCGCCCCAGAATGTTGTATCAAGCAAAATTACGTCAACCGCCGTGTCGAGAATATTCGCCGCGAGCTGTTCGAAATTCACGACGACCGTATTGGTCGCGAGCGGCATCCGCACTTTTTCTCTGGTGCGGCGCATTCCGTGCAGTCCGAACACCGGGTCTTCGAGATAATCGTTGCGAATGTCTTCGATCTGCTGACCGAACCAGATCGCCTGTTCGGTTGACCAAGCCGCGTTGGGGTCGAAACGGAAAGAATCGCCGCGCATTTTATCGGTTCCGAGTTCTTTCGCAACGGCGCGAAAACATTCGAGTTCGAATTCGGGATGAAACACGCCGCCTTTTAATTTATGCGACGTGAAGCCGTATTTTTCCTTCAAATCTTTGGCATGATTAACTAATTGTTCGACCGTTCGAACTTCGCCCTCACCGGTTTTCGAGTTGGCATAGCGAAAGAAAAGATACGAAGCAAACGGCACTTCCGTCTGTAGTTTACCGCCCAGAATCTCGTAAACGGGAACATTCCACTTTTGCCCGAGAATATCGAGACAAGCGAATTCGAGCGCGGCTAAGATCTGCGTGCGGTTGTTGTAAAGCGAGGCGGTCGGATTGGCGATCTTGAAACGCATTTCCTCTAAGTTCGCCGGATTATGTCCGACCAAATAAGATTTCATCGCCCGAAACGCACTCTCAGCCGATTCGCCGCCGCCGCCCATTTCGCCAAGCCCGACGATGCCTTCATCGGTTTCGACCTCAACGATCGTGCGGACAAATCTGCCCCAATGCGCGCCCGCCGCGTGACGAAGCGGTGCTTCGAGCGGAACCGTGACGGTCGTTGCTCTGATGTCTGTGATCTTCATTGCGTAATTTTATTTTCCTTCAAAAAATTCCAGATTTCTTCATAAGCCGCCGAATAATCTTTCAATTCAAACATTCCGTGTCCGCCGTTTTTGATCGTAACCAATTTGTTCGGAACTTTGGCTTTGTCGAGTGCGTCTTTAAGTCTTGTCGCCTGCGAATACGGCACCACGTCATCCTTGTCGCCGTGAATCGTGATGATCGGCGGAAGCCCTTCTCTGACATAAGTTAAAGGCGAAACGCTTTTGGCAACTTCTGTTGCGTTCGGCTGGCTTCCCATCCACATCGCGCCGTAGTTTTTCAGATTTGCGCCCTGAATCACATCGTTGACATCGGTAATTCCATACCAATTGATGATCGCCGCGACTTTCATTTTTACGTCGCCGTATTTTTCATCCGCGTAGCAGCGATTGTCGAGCGGCGTGCCGTCGGGCAGCATTCCGGTGATCAGCGAAAGATGTCCGCCCGCCGAATGTCCGGTCAGAACGATCTTCGAGGTGTCGAAATTGTATTGTTTGGCATTGCGGTAAATCCAGCGCAAAGCGCACCGCGTATCTTCGACCGCACCGGGCGCGAGGCTGTTGCTCGCCATCCGGTATTCGACGTTAACCACGCGCCAGCCTTTTTCGAGAAACGGCAAAAACTGATAAACCGCGCCTTCTTTCGAGCCGAAAATCCAGCCGCCGCCGTGAATGTAAACGAGCGTCGGGGTCGGATTCGGATTGTCGCGCGGATACCAAACGTCGAGCTTTAACTGCGTATTATTGGCAACATTATAGACCACATCAGGCTGCATCCAATAGCGGTCGCCGATTCGCAAAAGCGATTCATTTGTGTTTTGGGCTTGAATCGCAAAACTCGCAAACAAGATTGTCAGCACTAAATAAAATGTTTTCATATCAATAATTTACACTTTTTTGATACCGTTTTTCGATGCGTTATAAATCTTGCCCTGATAGTTGATATTGCGAAGCTCGGCAGCTGCGTCAAATTTTCCGAACTGCGGTTTTGCCGTGATTTCGCCGAAAAGTCCGGCGTTGATGCCGAAGATCGAATCGACGATCGGTTCGAGATAATTACAGCCCGAAACGCACGCGCCGTCGTTGATAAAAGGCTGATCGGATGGCGCTTTGATCGCGCCGCCGTTCGATTCGGGCGCGACGAAAGTTTCGACAAAATGCGCCTGCGCGACCAAGCCCTGTTTCATCGTTTTCGCCAAACCTTTGATCCAGTCGAAAGCCAGATCGGTTTCGCCCGCAATGAACAAACCGCTCAAGGCAAGCGCCGCCCAAGCCGTGTAAGCGCCCGTCCATTGATGATCGGGACGAATGCTGAACGTCACGTCCAGATCGCGCGTCGAAAGCGCGCGCATCCACGTCGGCGTTTGCAGTTCGCGTTTAAAGAATTCGACCATTTCGCGTTTTTGCGCCTGCGGCATCAGATCGCCGATATTGACGAGCGTCGTGCCGAAATCGTAGCAGTGGTGAACCTCGTTGTAGCTTCCGTCGGGCAAACGGCACTTCCAGATCCCTTTGCCCGGAACGTAAAGTTCCTGCACGCGTTTGCCCAGAGTTTCGGCTTCTTTGCGCATTGCCGAGGCTTTCTCTTTTTGTCCTTTATAATCGAGCAATTCGGCGGCAAAACGCAGATTATAGACATTCGCCGCGTTGAGTCCGGCAACTTCGTGAACGTAGCTTGAAACCGCTTCGAGCAGATTCGAGACGCCGCCGTAATCGGCTAAACCGTGTTTGTTCGTATCAAGTTTTCGCCAATGTTCGGCGTAATCGACGAGATGATCGAAAACCGTGCGGTCGCCGACTTTTTTATCGAGCCACGCCCGGTCGCCCGTCCAGCGCAAATATTCTTTCGCCATCCGGCTCATCGCGTAATCGTTGACCGAATACCACGGTCCGATGCCTTTTCCCGTCAGAAATTCCGTGCCGAAATGCTCGTGAACGTCAACCGTCATCCACGTTTCCATCATTCTTTTGAGAACCTCGGGGTCAAGCATCGAGAGCAGCATCGCGCTCAGGGAAATGTCCCACAAGAATGTTGCGGTTTCCCAGTAGCGCGGCAAAAGCGTGACATAAGTCGTGCCGTAAACCGAATGCGGCGTGGTTCGCCGGAAATAAAGCGCGTGCAGAGCGGCTGTGTGATAGAGCTGTTTGACCGCGTCGTCCGACGTCACGAGCGTCGGCAGATAGCCTGAATAACGCCCGTTGTTCGGCGTAAACGCGGCGCGCATTTCCGCGTTCCATTCGTCGGTCGTTTGTTTCTGCACGGCGTCGAAATTGTTTACAAGGGCGTCGTACTGCTTTTCGGCAAACGCCTGCGTTTCACCCAGAGAATTAACGAACGTCACGGATTTTGTTTCGTTCGGCGCAAGATCGAATTCATAGATCAGCCACGACGGCAAAATCTCCTTCGGCGCAGGGCTTACGCCTTGCAAAACAAAGGCTTCGCTGTGGACGGCTTTACATAAAACGGCGTTTCGGGATTTATCGACAGTGCGCGCATTGTCGTATTCGCCGGGCGAATATGCCGCGTTCCACGGCGCGACTAATTTACTCGCGCCGCCGTTGATCGCCAGTTTTATTTCGGTTTTCCGGCGCGTTTTAGAAATATTTTTGACGTTGAATTTCACGGCGACCGCCATCGTTTTAAATGGCACGATCGTCGTCGAAGTGATTTCCAGATCCTTGTAAACCGTCCGTCTTTCAACGCGGTCGGGCTGCCAGACGAATTCGATCGGCGTTTTCGTCGAAGCAAAATATTCGCCGTCAACAAACAAAATCCCGGTCAGCAGTTCGCCGCCCGATCCCAATGGCGCAACGTTCATTTCGCCCTGCGCGTACGGCGGAAAAGCGATACTGCGAACCGCGACCGCATCGACGGCAGCCTGCGCGCAGCCCCATTGATTCGTCAGTCCCGGCGGATTAAAAAGGTCGCCGAATTTATGCGTCATCACGATCGAGCGCATCGAATCGGTCGTCGGAATATCGGGCAGCGGTGCGCTTTTTTGCGCAGTTTCGGGAATCAGATCGCTTTTGGCAAAACCGCTCGAATTGAGCATCGTCCCGGCGGCGATTCCCGCCACGGTCGTCTTTAAAAAATCTCTGCGTCTAAATTTGCTCATAAAATTAATGAAAATACTCAAGCTGAAAATCAGCGATTCTCTTTGCGTCTCTGCGACTTTGCGGGAAATAATGATTTTTCTCCCGCAAAAGCGCAAAGACGCAAAGTTTTATTCAATTTCAATTCTGATCGTTTTCGTTTCAAACGGTTTTAGTTCAACCGTCAAAGGCGAAAATGCAGTCAAAGCCTGTAAACTAACGCTTTCCGTTAAATTAACGATCGCCGCCGATTTGATCTTGGCGGGCAGATTGATGTTTGCCGTCACCGCTTTTCCGGCAAATTCCTGCAGGCGTATGACAAAAATCTTGTTCAATTGCGGGTCGAGCGGCGTGGCGCTGACCTCACCGCGGACGACCGAATCGGAAACTGTTTTGACATCGACGATCTGCACGTTCGGCTGATTGATGCTGAAAAAGGAGTCGCTCAGGCTCGACGGTAAATCGCCGATATACTCGGCGCGAAGCGGCAGATTGAAATTTGCGCCCAAAGTCCAGGCTTTAACGTCGTCAAACTTTCCATCGTCCCGAAGCGCGTAATCGAAAACGTAATTGCCCGTGAGTCCCGGTTCGACCGTCGGCATATTTATGACGCCCAGATCGTGCGTGTCGGCTTGATTCGAGCGGCGCACGGCACGCGAATAGATCGTCGCTTCGGGCAAAGGAAATTTTCCGGTAAACATCGCCGGAAAACCTTTCGGCGCGTCTTTCGGGCGCAGTTTTGCGTCAACATAACCCGGGTAAAGCCAATGAAACGATTGCCGGTGCGCGAGCAGTGCGCTCGAATTTCCGTCGGTCATTGCGATCAGATGCTGGGTCGTGACCGCATCGGTACGCGCTCCGGGCAGATAATCGTCTGGGAACGTGTCGAACCATTTCTGACCGCCGCGTTTGACCCGTAAATTGTCTTTGGAAATATTCAGCGGAAACGCGAAATAATAGGAATCGTTCCAGTTGTTGTCGCCGCCGACGAACGGAATTTTTTCCGCGTCGAGCTCGTTGTGAATTTCGACGCGGTCGAGATTGTCGTAGATCGTCAGAATTGTCAGAGGATAAACCGAACGGGCGCGTTCGACCCAGATTTGGGTCATCTGTTCGCCTTTTTTGACCGTCACCCGCGGCGCAAAAGGATACGAAATCTTTGATGCGTCCGAGCCTTCGACGCGCAAAAGTTCATTGAACGGCAGTTCGCCGTTGTTGTTGACGATCTCGCGGTTCGTCAGTAAATTCCTAATGCTTTCGACGTTGCCGTCCGAACGCATTTTGATCTGAAAGTTTTTATTTTGAGTTTCGAGTTTGTTTTCGTCCGATTTCAAGGTCGAAACGTTTCTGCCCGCTTCGGTCGTGATCTCGTAAATTTTATAGCCGCAGGAGGGAACATCCGACGCGATAAATAAAACCTGCCCTTGTTCGTCAATGTCGAATGTAATTTTTTGATTATTGGTTAGATCTCTGATTTCCGTAATGCGCAGATTTTCACGCGGCGCGCCGAACCGGACGACATCGTTTCGCATCCACGATAAACCGTTGTAAACCAATGTGTTCCAGGTGTTTGCATTTTTCTGCCGGAGCTGTGCGTCATAACGGGACGGCTGTGTGATAACGCTTAAGCCCTGCTTTAAAAGTCCGTCGATTTCGTCCCGCGCCGTGTTCATATAGCGGACGTACTGACGGTTTTGTTCTTCGAGCGGTTCGCGGCTGTTAAGCTGAATCCAGCCGTTATTGCCCGCGCCGCTGTGTTCGTCATACGTCAGCATCAAATCGTAAATATCCGTAAAATTACCGACCGGATAAGGAATTCGCCGGGTCATCGCGATCGCGCTCCAGAGCGTTTCGGTCGCGGGCGTATGGTCGTGCGCGTAACGCGCCAGCGCGGAGATGCGCGGCGATTGCGTTTTCGCCTCCGACCACAGCCCCGACCATTCACCGCGATGCGTCGGTAACACCGCGGCATATTTTCCTTCGATATATTTGAAAAATTCGGGCGGCGTGGCGATCTTCAGCTGCACTTCCTTGTGCTTCAAATTCCACATTTTGACCGCTCTGTCGAGATTCAAAACATCGGTCGGTTCGATAAAATCGTGCGCATACATCGCCATCACCGCGTCGTATTTATAACCCGCCTTGTTGTAACGGTTGAGAAGCTCCGTGACGCCGATCTCCATCACTTCGAGCGGCGTTTTTTTGCCCGCCAGTTCGGGATTGAACATATCGAACGGCGTTTTGTCCGTGTACGGGTCGAGCGAAAACGGGTCGAGATAAAAATCCGTTAATCCTTCGGTATAACCGCCGCGTTTGCTCTGCGAAACCCACGTTAAAACCTTGCTGCCGTCGGGCGATCGCCAGTAAAAAGGAACATTGCCGGGCGCAAGCGTCGTCGCCTGCTGGATAAAAAGATTCGCGCCCGTGACCAGATAACGCGTGCCGCTTCCCGCCAGAACATTCGGCAGAGATGTCGGATGACCGGGAACGTCGTCGAGCAATGCGACTTCCGATTTGATGCCGTAGGTTCGTTCTAATTTTGCATAATCATAAACGAGCCGATTCAATTCCTCCGCGCCCATAAAATCGGTGTGCATACTGCCCCACGAAGTCGAAAGCACGATTTGTCCGCGTTTGATCAAATTCATCAAACGAGTAATTTTTTCCTTGTCTTTCGGCAAAACGGAAGTCGGTTTTTTCTGGCGTTTGAGCCATTCATTAACCTGCCAGACGCTTTCGATCGTCCATCTGAAATTCGGGTTCGCTTCCGCCACACGGATCACTTCGTCGATATGCCGTGCGGCACGTTCCCGCACCTTGTCGGGCGGTTCGACAAAACCGAAATCGTAATGCGACAGGGGCGTGATGTAAACCGTTTTGATCGGGCTTGGCGGGAGTTTTGTTTGTGCGGGAACATTAAGCAGAAAACCGTAAAATAAAAGTAAAACAGCCTGTAAAAGTAAAACCTTTTGATAAATTTGCGTTTTCTTGCTCAATTCTCCCTCCTGAAATTAAAAAGTTTAAGAAACTTTGAGTTTCACTTATTTTGCTGGTTTTAATTAAGTGAAACTCAAAGTTTCCCGCGTGAAAAAGGTTTAGAAATTAAACCGTGCCGAAAGCTGAATCTGGCGCGGTCCGCCGAATCCGAGCAATCCGCCGAGCTGATTGCCGACCGTCGATGTGCTGACACCGAACGATCCGCAGGCTCCGACCGAGCCGGCGCACGACAAACCGCCCGAAGGATCGGCATAATTGGCAAAGTTAAACAGGTTGAAGATCTCCAATCGCAATTGCAGCGAAGCCCTTTCGGAAAGACGCGTGTTCTTGAAGAGCGAAGCATCGACCTGCATGAACTTCGGACCGCGCAGGATATTGCGTCCGGCATTTCCGTAAACACCGGTAGGCTGAATCTGGAAGGCTCCCGCGTTGAACTGGCAGTTCGGCACGCTGTAATTGGAACAATACGGATTAACGCCCGGAATCACATTCGGTCGGAAGGAAAAACCGCCGAAAATTCCGCCCGTTTGCGTGACCGTGACCGGCAGACCGCTCCGCGCCTGAATGTTCGTATTGAGCTGCCAACCGCTGACCAGCCAGTTCGGACCGTTCTCGAACCAGCTCTTGAACGGAATATCATACCCGGCATCGAACGTGAAATTATGACGCACGTCCTGGTCGGAACTCGCTCGCTCGGCGCGCGCGTCGAACTCGTTTTGGTAATCCTTAAAGAATCCGACGACGTCGTCGATCGTGTGCGACCAGGTATAGTTCGCGTTAAAGCGGAATCCTTTCGTCAGATTACGCTTAAAGTTGACCTGCATCGCGTTGTAATTCGATTGCGGGTAGCCGCCGACGACAAAGATATCGCCGAAGCGTTCGGTCAAAGGACGCGCACCCGAGCCCGGAGCCGCGCGGTTGATATTGCGCGGGCTGATCACGCCGTCGGTCAAAAGATGCGTGACGTGATTGCCGACGTAACCGACCGTTAGCGTTCCGAAGCCCAAATCCTGTTGGACGTTGAGCGACCAGTGCTGCGCCATCGCCGTTTTCAGTTCTTTTTCGATCACGAATGCCGCCGCCTGTCCGCAGGCAAAAACGCGCGGATCGACCGGATAAGCAAAGGTCGGCGGCGGATTGGCGCAGAAGAAATAATCAAAAAGATCGGTCTGCACCTGCGGGAAGGAGTTCGCCTGCGGCGAGCCGAAACTGGCAGGCAGTTCGCGGTTGTAAAATATTCCGTAGCCGCCGCGCAGAACCGTTTTTTGAGTTCCGAAAACGTCGAAGGAAAAGCCGACGCGCGGACCGAAATTATTTTTGTCGACATTATGGATTTTCTGCCCGACCGGCGTGTACTGCAATGTCGCCAGGTCAAAGTTCTGGAGCAGACCGTTCTTTTCACGGCTCACGGTGCTGACTTCGTAGCGCAGACCGAGATTTAACGAAAGCCGCGGATGCGCCTTCCAGTCGTCGTTGACGAAGAACGAGAAATTCTCGTTGGCGTAGTTAAGTTCCGGGTTTCCGCCGCGCGCGATGACAAACGGCGCATTGTTTCTGAAATCCGTCATCGAGAAAAACGTCAGCGTATCCTGTGTGATCGATTCCGCCGAGCGGCGGTTGAGACGAATGTCGGCACCGAATTTTAATGAATGATTGCCGCGCACCATCGTCATCGTGTCGAGAAAATGGTAAACGACGCCCGTTCTATCCTGGTCGAACTGCGCCGGACCAATCGGATTGATTCTGAAATCGACGAATAACAGATCGAATCTCGGAATGGTTGTGTCACCGGCTCCGACGCGGGTGTAGTTGTGATTGATGCCAAAGCCGAATTCATTGATCGTCGTCCCGCCGAAGGAATAGTTGTGCGAAATTTTAAAGAGCTGCGTGCGGAGCTTGCCGTTCGCGATCTGCGTTGAGCCGACGCCGTAGGGCACGTCCGTATCGGAGTCGTTGATGTTATAACGCACCGAAAACTGGCTTTTTTCGCTTTGCAGCCAGTCGATCTTGACCGAGCCGGTGTCTTCGCGAAGATCGGCAATGCGCTGACCGGTATAAAAACCGAGGTCGGCACTGAACGCTTCGTTCGGCAAAGGCAGCGTACTGACGACCGGTCGGATCGTCGCATTCATCGAATTGCGAAAAGCGAGCGTCGGCACCAGAACTCGAAAGGTTTGCCCGCGGCTCTGGCGAACGCCTTCGTAATTGGTAAAGAAAAATACCTTATCCTTTGAGATCGGTCCGCTGATGTTTCCGCCGAACTGGTTGAGACGAAAACGCTGTTTGCCCGCCAGTGCGTCTTCCGAATCGAGAGCTTCGTTCCGGAAATAATCGAAGACGCTGCCGCGAAAATTATTGGTTCCCGATCGCGTGATCGGATTGATCACCGCGCCGAGCGCCTGTCCGTACTGCGCCGAGTAGTTTTGCTCGACGACCTGGATTTCCTGAATGCTGTCGATCGAAATGCGGTTAACACGCGATTCGATGCGACCGAGCACATTCGAAGTTCCGTTGACATCGACGCGGCTCGCGTCAATGCCGTCAACCAGCACGCTCGTTCCGCCGAATGTGGACGGAATGCCGTTGATCGTCGTCTGAAATTGATTGGTCGTTTGCACCGAACCCGGAACGGTCGACAAGAGCTGCGTGAAATCGCGCCCGTTGACCGGGTTGTCCGCAACCCGCGCCTGACCGATCGTATCGCCGAGCGTCGAGGTTTCGGTGTCGGTCGGTGTCTGGTCGGCAACCTGCACGACCGCGCTGACTCCGCTGACGCCCATTTTTACGTCCACGCGCAGACGGTCGCCGACTGCGAGACGCGCTTCGCTCACGGTTGTTTCCTGAAATCCGCTCGCGGTCGCCGTAATTGTGTAAAC
>DATLOR010000151.1:0-22134 GCA_035536135.1 Pyrinomonadaceae bacterium
TTTCGAGTATGTTTTCGTGCTTCATTCCGCTATTTTATCGCGCGAGAGCCAGAACGCCCAAGCAATCAGCACCAGTTGGATCGGCAAACGAATATATTGCGCCATTGGACTGATCTCGGGAAAGATGTTCGGATTGAGCGCCATATAAATATTCGCCGGATAAACCGCCAGCAAAAGCGCGATCAACCCCCACGCCGCAAGGCGCTGGAATCGCGGAATGAGCAGTAAGACTCCGAGCGCGATCTCAAAAACGCCGCTCAGGTAAACAAGGAAAAGATGCGCCGGAAATACGGGCGGCATCATCCGCAGGTAAAAGTCCGCGTTCAGAAAATGATTCGCGCCCGCCAGTATGAAGGCGATCCCGAAGACCCATTTCAAGATAAGTTTGACAGTTTTCACGTTTATCTAATGGTTAATTGTTAATGGTTAATTATCAACGAATTTCTAATTAACCATTTATCATTAACAATTAACCATTATAAACCTATTTTCCGCTGTTGAGCTTGAAGGTTCCGTTCTTGACGGCTTGCGCGGCTTGCGTCGGGAGATATTCCCAGTGCCAGTGTTCCTTGTTGACGGTGCGCAGGAAACCGAACTTCGGCGCGTTTTTCTTTAACCAGTCATACATCGCCGTTCCGTCGAAACCGAGCGTATTGAGATCGAACGCCTGCCCGTGCTGATGGTTCGACCTGCCGGGTTTGGCGGCGAGATTGCCTTTGCCTTTGAGATATAGGTTGTAGAGCTTTTCCTGATGGCGATAGGTGCGAAAACCGCTTTCGATCGCGAGCTGCAGATTGACTTCAGCAGCGGCATCGCGCAGTGCGAAATAAGGCGCAACCGATTCAAGCGTGATCTGCTCCATCTCACCGCCGTTGCCGACGATGTTGACCAGAATCTTTGTGCCGATGTATGTTCCCTTCTGCCAGCAGGCGTTCGCGCCTTTTTGATCAAGCCATTCGGGACTGGCGAAACAAGTCGAACAGCCTTCGGTCAGATTGCCGGCAGATGTCCAGCCGATCTCTTCCTTTGCCTTGATCTTGCCGTTCTTGATCTCGGCAAGGCTCACCTTGACAAAATTTTTGCCCGCCGCGCTCTGCGCTCTGTCGGTCACGAGAACGTAAGTTCCGGCGGGAATTGTTTTTCCGAGGGAAGCAAAATTCGGACTTCCCCCGCGGATGAGCGCCTGTTTATCGGTGACGGTGAAATTATCGCCTTCGGGAGAAAAATCCCACTCGGCGGGCGCGAGACTGACGAGTTCGTTCAAAAATCCGCCTTCCAGATTGCCCGCTTTCGTCCAGCCCGACGGCACAATCGCCTCGCCCGTGTTGACCGGTTCGGCGAAAACAAAAACGGTGCGCGCATCGTTGGTTCGGACATCCGTCACCTTTATTTCGGTGCGTTTCGGGATTCGTTTGAAATCGCCGACCGCGCTTCCTTCGGGGATCTTGTCGCCCGCTGCGTAAACTTCAACTTCGGCTAAATCATCCGCACGGCGAATCCGCGCGTCATTATCCATCACGATATAAGTTTTATCGGTGTAACTCGGTATTTTCATAAAGTCTCCTTTAATTCTGGTTTGAATGATTTGTAAAAGTTTCAAGATTAATCTAATCAAGACTTTGTTCTGAATTTTGTTGTAATACACGAATAAGACACAGCTTTGAAATAATTTTTGCCGCCCGAAGTTAAATCTTTCTTAAAACAACTCAATAAAAAAAGTTCCGCCTTGATTCACGTCTGCGCTTATGACAAAATAACTTTCGATTATACGAACATTATGAATTTTGAATTAAACGAAGAACAGCTGCAGATCAAACATTCGGTACGCGAATTTGCCGAAAGCGAAATCAAACCGAACGTGATGGATTGGGACGAAACTCAGCATTTCCCGGACGAACTGCGCCCGAAGCTTGCCGAACTCGGTCTGCTCGGCGTAATTTTCCCCGAAGAATACGGCGGTGCGGGCTTGGGTTATATCGAATATGCGACGATCATCGAGGAAATCGCGCGCGTCTGCGGTTCGGTCGGTTTATCGGTCGCCGCGCATAATTCGCTCTGCTCGAATCATATCTACACTTTCGGGACGGAAGAACAAAAGCAAAAATATTTAACGCCTCTGACGCAGGGCGAGAGCTGGGGCGCGTGGGGTTTGACCGAATCGCAAGCCGGTTCGGACGCTTCGGGCACGCGCACGACCGCCGTCAGAAACAACGGCGGCTGGCGCGTTAACGGTTCGAAGAACTTTATCACGCACGCGATCGCCTGCAACACTCTGGTCGCGGTCGCCGTGACCGATAAAGAAAAGGGCAACAAAGGAATTTCGGCGTTTATCTTCGACAAGTCAATGGAAGGTTTTCGTTCGGACAAAAAAGAAAACAAGCTCGGAATGCGCGCTTCGGAAACGGCTTCGGTCGTCTTTGAAGACTGCTACGTGCCGGACGAAAACCGGCTCGGCAACGAAGGCGAAGGCTTTTTGCAGGCAATGCAGATCCTCGACGGCGGACGAATTTCGATCGCCGCGCTCTCGGTCGGCATCGCGCAGGGCGCATACGAAGCCGCCGTCAAATACGCCAAGGAACGTCACCAGTTCGGCAAACCGATCGCCGAGTTTCAGGCGATTCAATTCAAATTAGCCGATATGGCGACGCAAATCGAAGCCGCGCGGCTTTTGACCCAGCAAGCCGCTTATCTCAAGGATGCAGGCAAAAAAGTCTCGCAAGCCTCGGCAATGGCGAAACTTTTCGCGTCGGAAACCGCTGTTAAAGTTGCCGAAGAATCGATCCAGATTCACGGCGGCTACGGCTACACGAAGGATTACCCGGCGGAAAAATACTGGCGCGACGCCAAGCTCTGCACGATCGGCGAAGGCACGAGCGAAATTCAACGCCTCGTGATTGCCAAAACTTTGCTTAAAGCGTAGTAATTCAAGTCAATTTTAATAAAGACGAGTTAGATGATTTTAACTCGTCTTTTTTCGCGTTAATTTTATGAAACACAGGCGGCTGTTTTTGATGTTTCACGTTGCACGAATGAAACAAATTTAGTACTATATTCGTGCTGTCTGAAACATCCCGGTAAACAATAAATAAGGAGAAAAATTATGAGTACAGGAACTGCCAAATCAAGTAATATTGCTAATGGACTGATCGAAGAATTAACGCAGGAAGCGGCGACAACACGCAAAATTCTGGAAAGAATTCCGGTTGAAAAATTCGATTACAAACCGCATGAAAAATCAATGACGATGGTTCGTCTGGCGGCGCACGTCGCCGAGATGGTTAGTTGGATCAACGAAACCTGCACAAAGGACGAGCTCGACTTTGCAACCATGGATTACAAACCTTTCGAGCCGCAAACGACTGAAGAATTGGTCGAATTTCACGACAAGAATGTTGCCGCCGCGCTCGAAGCGTTGAAAAATACTTCGGACGAAGATATGCACAAACCGTGGACGCTGAAAAACGGCGAAACTACTTATTTTACAATAACCAAAATCGCGACGCTTCGCACAATGTGTTTCAATCACATCTGGCATCATCGCGGACAGCTTTCGGTTTATCTGCGTCTGAACGATATTCCCGTTCCCTCGATCTACGGTCCGTCGGCGGATGAAGGCTCGATGTAATTTATAATTTAAAAGATGAAAAAGGCGAACTCTTTCGAGCTCGCCTTTTCTATTTGGATGAGGCAAATTCTGGTACTCATCCTATGAAAAATCGGTGGTACTACTTTTGAACGTCATACAAAATCTTTGTCGCGGTTTGACTCTGCGAGTCGAGGACGACATTAAATTTGATTTTGCGCCATTCAAAATCACCGATTCTCACCTCCCCGGTTCCTTCATACTTTGTTTGTTCCGACGTGAGTTTTGCCGCGTCGAAACCGTCGATCGAAATCACGATATTGGTCGTGTCGTAATCTTTGCTGATCTGCGTCATCAAGCCTTTCATCAGACTGTCTTCCGCCAGACTCGGTGCAAATTCCGTTGCGCCTTCGACAAATTTATAGTCTATATTTTCAATGCTTTGTTTCGCTAAGTTGACCTGCGCCGTAAATTGAAACGGCAGTTCGGTTTTGTCATTGATGACGACGGCAAGCGCCTTACCGTCAAAATCAACCTGGTTTTTTGAAATCTCGTTATCACGCACGTCGTTGAGCTTTACTTCGACCGTTTGATCGGATAAATCGAAGCGTAATTTTTCGGTCAATTTCTGAACGATCGCCGTTTTGTAACGGTCGATCTTGACGTTCGCATTTGCCTGAATAGCAGTTGCGCCAAAAACAGCTAAAACGATAATGATGATATTAAGTTTTCTGAAACCGTATTGATTTTTCATAACTTCAAAACCTCACGCCTATTTGATTGGCAAGCCTTGTGCCAAAGCCTTTTTATTTATCTAAACCTCTCTTTTTATAACAACTTAACTAATAGAAATTCTAATCCTGATAAAGACGCGTCTTCGGAAATGTTTTGCGGACGCATCAAAATCAATCACCGGTTTGTTTTACAATCGGGCAAAATCGGCTTTCAAATTTTTGCTAAAAGTGAGAAAATTACAAACTTATGTTCCAAGACCAAAATCTGGTTGAGAAACTCCTTGCGGGTGAAACGCGTGCGGTGGCGCGGGCGATTACAAAAGTCGAAAACGGCGCCAACGCCTCGGCAGACTTGATGAAAGCCGTTTTTCCGCGCACCGGAAACGCGCTCGTCATCGGGATTACCGGGGCACCCGGTGCAGGAAAATCTTCGCTCGTTGATAAGCTCGCGATGCATTACCGCGATCAAGGCGAACGCATCGGAATTATCTGCGTTGATCCGTCAAGTCCGTTTTCGGGCGGCGCGATCTTAGGCGACCGCATAAGAATGTCAACTTTGGGGTTGGATAAAAACGTCTTTATCCGTTCGATGGCGACGCGCGGAAACCTCGGCGGTTTGTCGCGCACGACCGTCGATGCCGTCGCGATTCTGGACGCTGCCGGATTTGATAAAGTGATCGTCGAAACGGTCGGTGTCGGGCAGGACGAAGTCGAGATCGTCAAAACGGCTGACGTTTCGGTCGTCGTGCTCGTTCCCGGAATGGGCGACGATATTCAGGCGATCAAAGCCGGGATTATGGAGATCGGCGACGTTTTCGTGATCAACAAAGCCGACCGCGAAGGCGTTCTCCGCACCGAAAAAGAGCTTGAAGCGCTTTTGAGTTTGGCGCATCGCCCCGATTTTTGGAATCCGCCGATCGTTAAAACTATCGCTACTGAAAATAAAGGCATCGCTGATCTTTCAAAAGCCATCGAAAGTTATTACGAATTTCAAAAGTCGGGCGAGAATTTGGAACGGAGGAAAGCGATTGCCAAATGGCGGCTGCTCGAACTGCTTCAGGAAAGGCTTCTGGCTGATGTTTTGAATCGCAACGGGACGAGCGAAAAGCTCGACAAACTGGCGCAGGAAATCGCCGAAAAGAAAAACAACCCGTATTCGGCGGTCGAAGAAATTTTGAAATAATCGATGAAATCAATAGTTCTGATTTTATGTCTCATCTGTTTTACATCAGCTTCGGCGCAAACGCCCTGGTGGTGGTATAAGAAGCATAAATCAGAAACTAAAATCGCCCGAATGACGCCTGTCGAGCGCGTTGATGAATATATTGACGAACATTTTCATCATCGCTGGGATGTTTTAGACGAACAAGGTGATTTAATCGAAAAATATATTTTGCTTGACGGCACAAAAGCTTTGCCGCGCATTATCGAACGAATGAATAGATATGATCCGTCGCGTCAGAATGGAAATAAAATAACTGCATACTGGAAATTCGAGGCTTGTTGGTTTTTGCTTAATAGGATGGACGTTACAGCATTTCGACTGCGCTCTTCAGAAGAAGGCAGACGCGCCATAGACGCTCTCGAAAAGTCAGTTGAAAGAATGCGGGCAGCGGGCTTTGCGGTTGATGATATAGATGATGGAGAAAAGCATTCCGACAACGGAATCTACATTATGGTCGGAAACGAAGTTAAAGAAATGAAAGGAGTCAATTTGAAAGACAAATCTATTCAAGAGGCATTCCGCATTCTTTATAAAGTTAAATTGTCCGATTCGGAAATTCTTGATTTCAGCAATTATTTGATCGAGCGTTATCCCGATTATCCGAGTTGGAGCAAAATGAAAATGGTAAAAGATGAAACGCAAATCAATTCGGCAGGCAATCCATTGCAGTTTCATATTGTGGAAACTCCAAAACGCTATTACGAAGCTTATTTAGAATTTAAAAAATAAATATGAAAATCAATCATCTCGGCATTGCGACAAAAGACATCAGCGAAGCATTAAAGTTTTGGGTGGGTGCGCTCGGGCTTGAAAACGTTCATACGGAAACGGTCGCAGACCAGAAGGTGCGCGTCGCGATGCTTCCCCTGGGAGAATCGCGCATTGAATTATTGGAACCGACGTCGGAAGACTCGCCGATCACGAAATTTTTGGAAAAACGCGGCGGCGGAATTCATCATATCGCCGTCGAGGTCGAAGACATCGACGCAGCATTAGCGAAACTAAAACGGGAAGGTGCGCGTTTAATAGATGAAAAGCCGAGAATCGGTGCGGAAGGATGTTTGGTAGCGTTTGTGCATCCGTCATCGGCGAACGGAGTTTTATTGGAACTGGTGCAGGAAAATAAACATTAAAAAGGGTAAAAAGCGTATTTTGAATTGAATTATTGAAAATATCAGTTAAAATTCATTTTTCACCAATCAAATCGAATATATCAAAAGTGAGGATTTAAAATCTTGAGTAGTTTAGGAAAATCAGTAATTTTATTAGTTGTTATCTTGGCAATCGGCGGCGGTCTGGTTGCCTGGAAACAAAAATACGGCGGACCCAGTCACAGCGAAGTTTCTTTCAACAAAATGACGAAGGAAGAAATGGAATTGTTGCTGAAAGACGCGAACCCGATGATGCTGAAGCGTTTGGCGGATGACCCGGAAATCAAAAAACAACAGCTCGAAAGCATCAAACAGCTTTTAGCGATCGCCAGCGAAGCCAAGAAAAACCCGGAAATCTATGATGCCAACACGCAAAAAGCGATGGAAATCATTGATGCGGTCATCTGGGCGCGGACTTACGATCAGGAAATCAACAAGGATAAAGGTCCGATGCCGCCTTTCGGCTTCATCACCGAAGACCAGATCAAGGAATTTTACGGCGAAGGCGACGCAGTTAATGCCGAGCAGAAAGCTCACGCGGCGGAATTTGAAGAATTCCTCAACGTTCAGTTAAACTTTGCCCGCAAAAACAAATCCGTGCCGGAAGATACCGAACCGTCTGACGAAGAAAAAAATCAGATGAAGCAGGAATTTGCCAAGATTAAAATCTACGAAACGGAAGCCAAAGCCAAAGTAAAATCGGGCGAGCTGAAAGAAGATTTTTCGAAAAAAGTCGAGCTTCAAAGCAAATTACAGCAGGCGCAGTTCTTATCACGGATGTATTCGACCGAAGTTCTGGCGAAAAAAGCTGAAGTAACCCCGGAAGATATCGATAAATATATCGCCGAACATCCCGAACTCAATACGGCGGAAACGAAAAAAGCAAAAGCCACGGAAGTTCTCCAACGCCTGAAAAACGGCGAAGATTTCGCGGCGCTGGCAAAAGAATTTTCCGAAGATCCGGGCAGCAAAGATAAAGGCGGTCTCTACGAGGGCGTCACCGAAGGCGGCGGTTTTGATAAATCGTTTGAATCGGCGGCACTTGCGCTGCAGCCCGGACAATTCACGCAGGAATTGGTTGAAACGCCGTTCGGTTATCACATCATCAAGCTCGAACGCAAAGGCGAAGCGAAAGATCAGAGCGGACAGGTCAAACAATCCTACGACGTTCGTCACATTCTTTTCTCGACGATGGTCAAAGACCCCGAAAATCCGATGGCGCGTGAAATGCCCGTCAAGGATTTCGTTAAATCCAAGCTCGAAGATGAAAAGCAAAAGAAAGTTTTGGATGAACTCGTCGCCAACAACAATGTCGAAGTTGCCGAAGATTTTGAAATTCCGAAGGTTTCCGACGAACAAATGCAGGAAATGATGAAGAAGCAAATGCAGCAGCAAATGCCGCAGCAGATGCCTCCGGGATCACAAAACGGTCCGGTGCCGGTTGATCCGACAAAACCCAGCAAGGACGTGAAAAAAACCGAGCCGAAGAAACCTGAACCGAAGAAAAAATAGGTTCAATTGAAAACGAAAGGCGGAAAGTGGAAAATGAATTCAAAACATTTTCCACTTTCCGCTTTCCACTTTGCGCTATGATTTTTGGCGATTACCGTATCGAAATCATTCCCGACACCGAATTCAGACTTGACGGCGGGGCGATGTTCGGCGTTGTCCCGCGTGTTCTCTGGGAAAAGGTTTGTCCGCCCGACGAGCTCAACCGTATTCGGATGAATATGAATTGTCTTTTCGTCGAAACGCCGAACGAGAAAATTCTCGTCGAAACCGGCATCGGCGAAAAATGGACTGACAAACAGACAAACATCCACGGCATTTTCCGCCAACAGCCTTTTGCCCAAACACTTTTCGAAAGAACGGGCTGTCATCCCGAAGACATTACGATCGTCGTCAATACGCATCTTCATTTTGACCACGCGGGCGGCAACACGATTTTCAAAGACGAATTACAAATTACGAATTACGAATTAAAAGAAAATCCCAAATCCCAAATTCCAAATCCCAAATCCATTGTCCCGCAATTTCCCAACGCGCGTTATTTTGTTTCAAAATCCGAATTCGACGCGGCGGAAAATCCTTCGGAGCGCGACCGCGCCAGTTATCTCGCGGAAAACTGGCGACCTTTGCAGGAAAGCGGACAGCTTGAGTTAAAACCCGACGAATATGAAGTTGCCGAAGGCTTGACGCTGCAGAAAATTCGCGGGCATTCCGAAACGATGCAAACCGTCTGTTTAAAACGCGGCAGTGAAACGCTTTACGGATTTGCCGACCTGATCCCGACCGTTGCCCATCTGCCTTACGCGTGGATCATGAGCTACGACCTTTTTCCGACTGAAACGCTCGAAGCGAAAAAAAAATTAATTCCCAAAGCAATCCGTGAAAATTGGATATGTCTTTTTTATCACGACTTTACAAATCCGCTCTGCCGTTTAACGGAAGAAAACGGAAAAATTCAAGCCGTTGCCGTTTAAATTTCGGGCAAATTAAATCTTCGCCATCGTCGTTTCTTTGTATCTTTTAATCGGTACTTGAAATTTTTAGAAGGAGATTAGTGTATGAAAATAAATGCAGCGGGTTCGGGACATGCCGGACACGTCAAAATCGGTGATGCCGAATGGCTTCCGTATGATGCGAATCTCGACAAACAAAAAAAATGTTTGGAAAAAGCGATTGAAATCTGTAAAAACAACATCAGAGGAAGCAAAACGTGTAACGATGCTTTTACAAAACTTCCGGGCGGACGTTCATTTGACAGTATTTTCGATGACAACTCGGTTTGGATCAGTTATTGTCCCGATAAAACAGTTTACGGCTACACGATCATCAGCGGCGTGGACATTTCAATCTGCGAATACGCTTATATGTGGGGACTCTGGAGCGTCGTCGGAACGCTCGTTCACGAAATGGGACACATCAACGGCGCCGGCACGACCGACCACGCCGCCGAAGGCACGCTCCTTTCCTGCGGTTTGGCAAAGGTTCACGACCCGACCATCATCGGAAACCGCGAAACCGAGCCGATCTATATCGCATAAATTTTATGCGATACCGATTTGTTAAGAATCAGAGCCGAATTCTGTTGACGGCAATTTAATTTTCAGGCAAATTAAATCTTTGCAATCGTCGTTTCTTTGTATCTTTTAATTTGATACTAAAACTTTTAGAAGGAGTTAGTGTGATATGAAAATAAATACTGCCGGCTCGGGACATACCGGACCGGTCAAGAACGGCGATGCCGAATGGCTCGCCTACGATGCGGCGCTTGATAAACAGAAAAAAACTTTGGAGAAGGCGATCGGAATCTGCAAAAACAATATTAGAGGAAGCAAAGCCTGCAACGACGCGTTCAAAGCACTTCCCGGCGGGCGTTCATTTGATGATATTTTCGATGACGACACGGTTTGGATAAGTTATTGTCCGAACAAGACCACTTATGGTTTTACAAATAGCGTCGGCGGAAAAGAAATAACCATCTGTGAATACGCATATATGTGGGGGTTCTGGAGCGTTGTCGGAACGCTCGTTCACGAGATGGGACACGTCAACGGCGCCGGCACGACCGACCACGCCGCCGAAGGCACGCTGCTTTCCTGCGGTTTGGCAAAGGTTCACGACCCGACTATCATCGGAAGCCGCGACACCGAACCGATTTACATCGCTTGAGTTATCAAAACGAAAACTACTCTCTCGAAAAATCAGAGTTTAACCGCTCTGATTTTTTTTTGTTTTGATTTATACTTTTTGCTTTGACTCAATAATGACAGCAAGCGATGTGTAAATCCGAAATTATCAATCATTGGAGCGAAGAAAACGGCGCGTTTATCGCCAAAGTGCCCGAACTCGCGGGTTGTATCGCGGACGGCGCAACTTACCAGTAAACGATTGCAAACGCTGAGATCATTATTCAGGAATGGATTGAAACGGCGCGTGATTGAGGCAGACAAATTCCCGAGCCGAAAGGGAGATCGGTTTTCGCATAATTGATTATGGAAAAGATTATAAAAAGTAAATATTTCACTTTAAGGTTAGTTTTGTTTCTATCTCTTCTTCCTTCATTAACTTTTGCTCAAACTCAGGAAGAAGCTAAACAAGCACAACAGTTCTTCAATGAAGGAGCGACGGCATATAGCCGTGGCGATTATCCGGCAGCCATCGAAAGCTTCACTAAAGCTATCAATTTATATCCAAAGGCGGCTCAAATTTTCTATAACCGCGCAAATGCGTATAGATATATTCGGGAATATGATCTGGCAATCAAGGACTTAAATACTGCGTTGGAATTAGGGAATAATTTACCCGAAACACAATCGGCACTCATATACCTAAGCCGCGGAGATGCTTTTGCAGAAAAGAATGATTATGTTAAGGCGATTGAAGACTTCAACAAATCAATTTCTATAAACCCTGCTGATGCCGGTGTTTACAATAGTCGGGGACTTGCCTATACAACTTTGAAAAAATATGATCTGGCGATCGTGGATTTCAACAAATCACTTGAGCTGGTGCCGCAGGCTTTTACATTTCATAACCGTGCCCGTGTATATTATCAAATGCGGGATTTTGACCGAGCAATTAAAGACTTTACAAAAGCAATCGAACTTAGCCCTCAATTGCCAAACCCTTATAATGCCCGGGCGTTATGCTATCAATATCTCGGCAATTTTGATTTGGCATTACTGGATTTTACAAAGGCTATTTCATTAACTGTGAAAAATGGAGTTTATTATCTAAATCGGGCAGATGTTTATTTCAAGAAAGGTAAGTTTGCCCTGGCTATCGCGGATTATACAAAAGCTATTGAAATCTATCCACTTTGGGCAGAGGCTTTTCGCCGCCGCGCGGACGCTTATAAAAAACAAGGTCAAAACAAATTAGCTGAGGCAGACCTACAGAAAGCCAAGGAAGTTGAAAAAGAAAATTTTAATCCGATTGATAAGATCGAACTTATTAATCTTAATCCGTAATAAATTTCATAAATTTGAAAATCAAAATAATAAACAATGGAACAAGTAAAAATAGGAATTATCGGCGGCTCCGGGTTATACCAGATGCCGGAATTGACAGACATAAAAGAAATCGAGGTTGAAACGCCGTTCGGCAAACCTTCGGACGCTTTTATTATCGGAACTTTGGAGGGCGAGCGCGTTGCGTTTCTGCCGCGTCACGGGCGCGGTCATAAATTAACGCCGACGGAGCTTCCCTTTCGGGCGAATATCTACGCGATGAAACTGCTCGGCGTGGATTATATTTTATCCGTTTCGGCGGTCGGAAGCTTACGCGAAGATTACGCGCCGACGGATTTTTGTATTCCCGACCAGTTTTTCGACCGCACGCGCGCCCGCGCCGAAGAATCGACGTTTTTCGGCGAAGGAATCGTCGGGCATATCACGTTCGCGCATCCGGTTTGCGCGGAGCTCGGCGATATTCTCGAAGCTGCCTGCAAAACGGTCGAGGATCTAAAGGTTCATCGCGGCGGCACATATATCTGTATGGAAGGTCCGGCGTTTTCGACCAAAGCGGAATCGAACGTCTACCGGCAATGGGGGATGGATATCATCGGAATGACGAATTTGCAGGAAGCGAAGCTCGCGCGCGAGGCGGAAATCGCTTACGCAACTTTGGCTTTAGTGACCGATTACGATTGCTGGCACGAAGACCACGACGCGGTTTCGATCGATATGGTCGTCGAATATCTGACGAAAAACGTGCGCAACGCGCAGCTCGTCTTAAAGGAAGCCGTCAAACGCGTCGCGACGAAAGGCACGCCGAATCCATTTGCAGGCGCAACGAAGAACGCGATCTTTACCGCACCCGAACATTGGAACCCGGAAACCGCGAAAAAATTGGAAGCGATCATCGGCAAATACGCGGCAAAATAATTTTTATGAAAAAAGGTTGGTTTCGGAACTGACCTTTTTTCATTTTGGACGTAAAAAGGTATTATCTTTCAATAAGAATTACTTTCCAAAAAATCTTCTACCGACCTAAAATTTTATGACTGAAACAGTTGAAAACTCTGCCGAAACGCAGACAGAAGAAAAACCTGCGCCGAAGAAGATCGGTGTTCCGAAGGAAATTTACGAGGGCGAATGCCGCGTTGCCGCGACGCCCGACACGGTGAAGAAACTGCAAAAACTCGGCTTCGAGGTCTTGATCGAAACGGGTGCGGGCGCGAACGCGAATTTTTCCGACAAGGCTTACGAAGACGCGAACTGCCGAATCATCCCCGACACCGAAACGCTCTGGAAAGAAGCGGACATCATTTTAAAAGTCCGCCAGCCGATGGAAAACCCCAAGCTCGGCAAGCACGAAGCCGATCTGCTTTCTGCCGGAAAAACGCTTATCAGCTTTATCTACCCGGCGCAAAACAAAGAGCTGCTCGAAACTTTAGCAAAAACCGGCGCCGCCGTTCTGGCGATGGACGCGATTCCGCGCATTTCGCGGGCGCAGAAAATGGACGCGCTCAGCTCGATGGCAAACATCGCGGGTTACCGCGCCGTGATCGAAGCGGCGAATAATTTCGGCAGATTTTTTACGGGACAGATCACGGCGGCAGGAAAAGTTCCGCCCGCCAAGGTTTTGATCATCGGCGCAGGCGTCGCGGGACTTGCCGCGATCGGCGCGGCGCGCTCGCTTGGCGCGATCGTCCGCGCTTTTGATACGCGTCCCGTCGTCAAAGAACAGGTCGAAAGTATGGGCGCGGATTTTCTGATACTCGATTTCGAGGAAGACGGCAGCGGCGAAGGCGGTTATGCCAAAGTCATGAGCAAAGAATTTATCGAAGCCGAGATGAAGCTTTTTGCCGAGCAGGCACGCGACGTTGACATCATCGTCACGACCGCGCTGATTCCGGGCAAAAAAGCTCCGACCCTGATCACCCGCGAGATGGTCGAAAGTATGAAGCAAGGTTCGGTCGTCGTTGATCTGGCGGCGGAACAGGGCGGCAATTGCGAAGTCACGCGCCCGAACGAAACATATCAGTACAAAGGAGTTTCGATCGTCGGGCTGACCGATCTGCCGTCGCGGATGGCAAATCAATCGAGCCAGCTTTACGGCACGAATCTCTGGCATCTTTTGTCGGATATGGGCGGCTCGGACAATTTCAAAATTGACTGGCAGGATGAAGTCGTGCGCGGCGCGCTCGTTACGCAAAACGGCGAGATCACCTGGGAATTGCCGAAACCTGCCGCGCCCGCGATTCACACTTCGGCGACGCCGAAACTTCACGCCGCCGATAAAAAGACGGAAGCGCAAGCCGCCTCGGGCTTTAAGAATTTCGGCAGTTTGGCGCTTGTGATCGTCGGCGTTCTGGCTTTAACGGGAATCGGGATTTCCGCGCCGTCGAATTTTATCTCGCATTTTACCGTTTTCGTACTCGCGTGTTTTATCGGCTGGCAGGTGATCTGGAATGTCACGCCCGCACTTCACACGCCTTTAATGAGCGTCACGAACGCGATCAGCGGAATTATTATCATCGGCGGAATGCTGCAGATTTCGGGCGGAATGAATTTTTCGGCAACCACCGTTTTGGGCGCAATCGCCATTTTAATCGGCACGATCAATGTCGCGGGCGGCTTTCTGGTAACTCAAAGAATGCTCAAAATGTTTCAAAAATGAATTAGTTCGTGGTCAGTCGTTCGTAGTTCGTTGCAATTTCTATAAAACAATCAGCAACTGACTACGAACAACCAACAAATAGACAATGGTAGAAAATCAAAACCTTTTAACAGTTGCATACATCGTCGCCAGCGCGTTCTTCATCCTGAGTTTGAGCGGATTATCGAATCCCGAAACGGCGCGGCGCGGAAACATTTACGGCATTACCGGAATGTCGATCGCTTTTTTGGCGACCGCTCTGCTCAGCCGGCAGGTTTCAAATTACGGGATTTTAATCGCCGTGATCATTCCCGGTGTGGTCATCGGCGCAATCTTGGCGGCGCGCGTCGCGATGACCTCGATGCCCGAACTTGTCGCCATTCTGCATAGTTTTGTCGGCGCGGCGGCTGTGCTGGTCGGCATCGGAAGCTATCTGCAGCATCAGACATTTGCAACGAGCGCCGAAAAAACGATTCACGAGATCGAGATTTTCGTCGGCGTATTTATCGGCGCGATCACGTTTACGGGTTCGATCGTCGCGTTCGGCAAGCTCCGCGCATTGATCAGCAGCGCGTCTCTGATGATTCCCGGCAGACATCTGCTCAATCTCGCAATGCTCGCGGCGTGCGCCTTTCTCGGCTATCAATTCGTGACGTCTGACAACGGATTACAGCCGCTTTTGATCATGACGGCGATCGCTTCCGTACTTGGAATTCATCTCGTCGCGGCGATCGGCGGCGGCGATATGCCGGTCGTTGTTTCGATGCTCAACAGTTATTCGGGCTGGGCGGCGGCGGCGGCGGGTTTTATGCTTTCCAACGATCTGCTGATCGTCACGGGCGCGCTCGTCGGTTCAAGCGGCGCGATTCTTTCGGCGATCATGTGCAAAGCGATGAACCGTTCGATCTTCAGCGTGATTATGGGCGGATTCGGCACGACGAGCGGAACTGCGCCGGCGTCGGGCGAACAGCCCGAAGGCGAAGTGACACCGATCTCGATTGAAGAAACCGTGCATCTTCTGACCGAAGCGCGGCACGTGATCATCGTTCCCGGCTACGGAATGGCGGTCGCGCAGGCACAGCACGCCGTCGCCGAAATTACGAAAATTCTGCGCAAGCGCGGCATCAATGTCCGTTTCGGAATTCATCCGGTTGCCGGTCGGCTGCCCGGTCATATGAACGTCCTTCTGGCGGAAGCCAAAGTTCCCTACGACATCGTTCTGGAAATGGACGAGATCAACCACGATTTCCCCGAAACCGACGTCGCGCTCGTGATCGGTGCCAACGATACGGTCAATCCTGCCGCACTCGACGACCCGAACAGCCCGATTGCCGGAATGCCGGTTCTCGAAGTCTGGAAAGCCGGCTTTGCGATCGTCATGAAACGCGGTATGGCGAGCGGTTACGCCGGAGTTGAAAATCCTTTGTTTTACAAGGAAAATACGAGAATGCTCTTTGGCGATGCGAAGAAAAACGTTGATGCAATTTTGGCGCAGCTGATCGAAAACAAAGGCAAAAACGGCGATTAACAAACCTTTTGGGAAACAAACCGCATCAAACCTGCCGGAGTTCAAAAATTTTTATGAAAAAAGCATTTTTAATATTCAGTTTATTCGTTTGTTTTGCGGCATTTTCGGCGACCGCTTTTGCGCAGACACCGATTCAGCAGCCGATCGTTCAGCGTGATCCGCTCCTCGAAGCCGACGCAAATCATAACCTCGAAGTCGCGCAGAATTATTTCCGGCTGAAAAAGGCTTACCGCGCCGTGATACTGCGTTTTGAAGAAACTTTTGCGGCGTATCCCGATTATTCGAAGATGGATGAATTTCTCTATATGGCGGGAATGAGCAGTTTTTATCTTTCAAACAACAAGGGCAAACAAAAACTCGACGCCAAGGCGACGGAAGACGATAAGAAAAAGTACGACCCGGCAAAACTGCGCGAAGATGCGACGATGTATCTGACGATGGTCGTCGAAAAATACCCGCAAAGCAAATTTAAATCCGATGCCGCAAAGACTTTAAAGGAGCTCGGAGAAACCGGCAAAAAATAAAATGAAATTCCTTCGGCAAATTCAAACTTCTGCCGCGCCCGCTTCCGTTATTTTGATTCGTCTTTTGGTCGGTTGTGTTTTTTTGTCCGAAGGAATTCAGAAATTTTTGTTTCCCGCCGACATCGGAGCCGGACGTTTTGCCAAAATCGGTCTGCCTTCGCCCGAATTTCTCGCTTCATTCGTCGGCGTGTTTGAGATCGTTTGCGGTATTTTGGTTCTTCTCGGATTTTTTACGCGGTTGGCGGTAATTCCGTTGATCATCATTATGCTCGTCGCAATTTTTTCGACCAAGATCCCGATGCTTTTTGAAAGCGGTTTTTGGAAGATGGCACACGAATCGCGCACGGATTTTTCGATGCTTTTAGGTTCGATCTTTCTGCTCCTAAACGGCGCGGGCAAATGGTCGCTCGACGCATTTTTCAAGCGAAATGAATCTTAATCAGGTTACAATTTTTTCAAGCAAAACCGTCGAACTGGTCGAATTTTATCAAAAACTCGGGCTTCGTTTGATTGTTGACAGCCTGCCGCGTTATGCGCGTATGGAATGTCCTGACGGCGATTCGACGCTTTCCGTTCATTTCACCGATGTTTCTCACACCGATTCGAACGTCGTGCTTTATTTCGAATGCGAAGATCTGGACGCCCGCGTCGCGCAGTTAAAAGAACAAGGTTTGAAGTTTGAAGAAGAACCGAAAGATCAGGACTGGCTCTGGCGCGAAGCCTACCTGCGCGACCCGTCGAATAACCGCATCTGTCTTTTCTACGCCGGCGAAAACCGCAAAGATCCGCCCTGGAAAGTTAAATAAAATTTCCGAAACTAAAAAATTTTGCTGATAAGCACTAATGCCGGGTTATTTTTCCGTGTGATTTTGTGTTAATCTGTCGTTTTGTTTTTCTACATCAAAAAATTCACTTTTTAATCAGAGGAAATTTATCAAAATATGTCTTTAACAGTAGTTGGTTCGGTCGCGTTCGACGCATTGGAAACGCCTTTTGGCAAACGCGACAAGATTCTCGGCGGTGCGGGAACGCATTTTTCACTGTCGGCGAGCTTTTTTACGCAGGTTAATGTCGTCGGCGTCGTCGGCGGCGATTTTTCGGAGGCGGAATGGGACGTTTTCAAGCGTCATCACATCAATACGGACGACGTCGAGGTCGTCGCTGACGGCAAAACATTCTTTTGGTCGGGTCGCTACGATTACGATATGAATACGGCGCACACGCTCGACACGCAGCTCAATGTGTTTGAAACATTTCAGCCGAAACTCTCGGAAGAATCGAAAAACAATCGCCTCGTTTTTCTGGCAAACATCTTGCCGATGCTTCAAAAAGAAGTCCGCGAACAATGCGAACGCGCGGAGTTCGTCGCGATGGACACGATGAATTTCTGGATCTCTTCGATGAAAGACGCGCTGATCGAAACGATCAAGGTCGTCGACTGCATCATTATCAACGATGCCGAAGCGCGGCAGCTCACGGACGAGCCGAACATTCACAAAGCGGCGCGTATGATTCTCGATTACGGCTTAAAGGCGGTCGTCATCAAACGCGGCGAATACGGCGCGACGCTTTTTACGCGCGATTCATATTTTGTCGTTCCGGCTTACCCGCTCGAATCGGTTTTCGATCCGACCGGCGCGGGCGACACCTTCGCGGGCGGTTTTATGGGCTATCTCGCCTCGCAAAAAGAAATCTCGGAAGAAACAATGCGCCGCGCGATGATCTACGGTTCGGTGATGGCTTCGTTCAACGTCGAGGAATTCGGCACCGAGCGCGTTGACCGTCTCGAATACAACGAAATCAACAAACGTTTCAGCGACTTCAAACAAATGACGCATTTCGACGATATCCCGTTTGAACGAAGTGTCTCGGCTTAGAAAAAGAATTGGGACACGGATGAACCGAGAATTTGGCGGATTCACACGGATTTTTCAAATTCTCCGCGAAAATCCGCCTGATCCTCGGTTCATCCGCGTCCCGTTTTTATCTTCGCTGCTTTGTCTTCGCAGATTTTTAGGTTTATTATCAGTTTAATTTCCCTGTATCTTTTTATTCTTTTTCAAAATTGATGATTAAACAAAACGAACGCACATTGGCAAATTTTGCGCGTCCTGCGCCGAACTTTCTGGTCTTAGCCGCCGGAACGATCGCTCTGATTTGTCTCGCGATTGGTCTGATTTCGACGCTCAGCACCGGAAATTACGGGTTAGCGGGGCTTTTTCTGCTTTCGATTCTCGGGCTCGTTTTTTTCCTTTGGACAAATTTGAACCAATGGAAACGCATTTCGGTCGGCGAAGGCAATAAAAATCTCGCGTGGGAAATAGATCTGCCCGAAAGCCAGCGGCAGAAATTAAACCACGAAGTCATCTCGCTCGCGAAAATTCTCGATATTTCGCAGGAACAATTGAGCGATCTGCTGTCGGCGTATATCGTTGCGGAAGATCTCGCGCTGCGGCAGATCCAGCAGGAAGCGCGAATTCCCGTCATGCGCCACGTGCAGATCGGCAATGTGCCGTTTGACGGCGTGCTGGTCAAACAGGACGTGATCACCTGCATCGAAGTGACGTTTCTCGTGACGCCGAATATCAGTCAGGAGAAGATCAACCTGATCATGAACAAGATGGCTTCGACCAAAAAGGCTTTCAGCCGTTTGAATAACGGCGCGAAAATGCGTCTGCTGCTGGTTCTGGTGACACAGCTCGACCAGACCGCCGAAGCCCAGCTGCGCTCGTCGCTCGTCAAAAAATTCGGTTCAACGCCGGTCGATGTCGATATTCGTCTGCTCGATTTTGAAAGTCTGCAAAAGATCTACGCAATGGACTAAAGCATTTATCATTCAACACATTTATCGGAATCTTGATAATTGACAAATGTTGAATGATAAATGATAAATGATAAGTTATGTTGGAAAACAAAGTTGGAATGATTTTCGGTGTCGCGAACAAGCGTTCGATCGCCTGGGCGTGCGCCGAATCGTGCCTGAGTCATGGTGCGCGCCTTGCTTTTACCTATCAGGGCGAACGGCTCAAGGAAAACGTCGAAAAACTGACGAAAGATCTGCCCGAAACGCTCGTCGTGCCGTGCGATGTGACGAACCAGTCGGAAGTTGACGCGGCTTTCGCGGCGGTCGGCGAAAAATACGGCAAGCTCGATTTTTTGATCCATTCGATCGCCTTTGCGCCGCGCGAAGCCCTCGAAGGCGAATTTTTGACAACCACGCGCGAAGCTTTTTTGACCGCGATGGAAATCAGCGCGTTCAGCTTACCGCAGCTCGCGCTCGCCGCTCTGCCCTATATGAACGAAGGCGGAAGCATCGTTTGTATGAGCTATTACGGCGCGGAAAAGGTCGTCCAGAATTACAACGTGATGGGCGTTGCCAAAGCGGCGCTCGAAGCCTCGACGCGCTATCTCGCCTCTGATCTCGGCAGGCACAACATCCGCGTCAACGCGATCAGCGCGGGACCGATCCAGACGCTTTCGGCGCGCGGCGTCAAGAATATGGGCTCGCTCTTTTCTTACGTCGGCGAAAAATCGCCCTTAAAACGCAACGTCAAAGCAAGCGAAGTCGGCGACACCGCCTTATTTTTAGTCAGCGACCTTTCATCCGCGATCACCGGCGAAACGATCTATGTCGATTGCGGATACAATATTATGGGAATCTAGCGATTTCGGATTTGAGATTGCGGATTGCGGATTTTTTATTCTGCCTCTCGATCGTTATTATAAAACGGCGAAAGTCAAAGTAAACAAAACTTCAATCCCAAATCCCAAATCCCAAATCCCAAATCAAAATGGCAGAAACAGACGCAAATAAACCGAAAAAGAAAAAAGATAAAGTTAAACCGGCAGAACCGAAAACCGTTGCCGAAGCGAAAAAACTCGAAGAAACCAATACTTACTGGCAACTGACGGACGACGAAGTTTTGCTTCGTTCGCCCGAACCCGACGACGATTATAAAACGTCGGATTCGTGGCGCGTTTTCCGCATTATGGGGGAATTCGTCAACGGATTCGACAATATGGCGACGATTATGCGCGGCGTTTCCGTGTTCGGCTCGGCGCGGACGCACAAGGACGACCCGAATTATATTGCCGCGATGGAAACCGGAAAACTTCTGGCGGAAGCGGGTTTCGAGATTATTACGGGCGGCGGACCCGGAATTATGGAAGCCGCCAATCGCGGCGCGCACAAAGCCGGAAAAGTTTCGGTCGGATGCAATATCGAATTGCCGTTCGAACAAATTCCGAATCCATATCTGACCAAATCCTTAACGTTCAAATACTTCTTTGTCCGCAAGACGATCTTTATTAAATATTCAAACGCCTACATCATTTTTCCCGGCGGTTTCGGAACGATGGATGAGCTTTTCGAAGCCTTGACCTTGATTCAAACGCGCAAGATCCGCAACTTCCCGGTCGTGCTTTTCGGCTCGCAATACTGGCAGGGATTACTCGCGTGGCTTTCTTCGACGATGCTCAACGAAAAAAACATCAACGCCGAAGATCTCGGTTTGATCCATTTAACGGATTCGCCGAAGGATGCGGTTGATTTTATCATCAAGACTTGTCAGTCCGGGGAAAACGGCAACGGGAAAGAAAGTTAATCCAACATCAATTCGGAATGAGGATTTCTTAGACTAGCGCGCACGCGCCCTTGCGTGCAACGGCGTGAAGCGACGTAAAAAACGCTTTGATTTCTTAAAACTTTTAAGAAATCAAAGCGTTTTGCAAACGCTGGCAGGCGGGTCGCCGGCGCTCCCGTCTTATCCCGAACTCACGTTAATCCAAATATTCCCGCAACCAGCGAAAATAACTTTCCGAAACTTTTTCCGCCCGGATGGCGACGATTTCCGGCACGTCGTAGCTGTGATTTGATTGAATGAACTTTTCCAGTTCGTCGTATTTTTCGGGAAGGGTTTTGATCAGCAAAAGGTGTTCGGAATCCGTTTGAACGGCGTTTTCCCAGAAATAAAACGATTTCATTTGAGGCAAAACCTGCACGCACGCGGCAAGACGCGCCTCAATTATTTTCCGCGCCAGACTTTCGGCTTCCTTCTCGTTCGGCGTTGTCGTTAGAACTATCAACATAAAGTTAACCGAAGAGACACGAAAGACGCAGAGATTAATTATTTAAATCTCTGCGTCTTTCGTGTCTCTTCGGTGAAATTATTCCTTATTCATCAATGCCTGATATTGCCCGTCGTCAACCCATTTGAGGATTTCCGAGACGCGCCAGATCGGGAACGGATGCGTCAGTCCGGCGTTGAGCAGATCCGCCCAGAAACGGTCGAGTTTTTTCTCGTCGTAATTCTTCTGAAATTCGCGGGCTTGTTCGAGAAACAAATCGTAATCGATCCGTGACGCGAAAGTTCCGCCGGCGAGTTTCATCATCGTTCTGCCGATCACGTGCGGGTCTTGCGTGACGAGCAGCGCGGCGCGGTCGCAGGAAAGTTCGGCGCGGCGCGCCCAAGCCATCAGCGCACTGCTGATCCCGGTCGAAACGATAAATTTGATAATTTCCTTGCCCGGCACGAGCGCGGCGATCGAAGCGTTCATCAAAGCCTCGATCAGACGCGCCGCCGTTAGATAAAGCACGTGTTCGGCGTGAATGTGACCGACTTCGTGCGCGATCACGGCGAGCAGTTCTTCATCATTCAAGCGTTCGACCAAACCCGTCCAGAGCACGATCACCGATTTATCAACGCCACCCGTAAACGCATTGACCATCGGATTTTGCTGGATAAAAAAATCCGGCATATCAACGCCGAGCGTCGTACAGGC
>DATLOR010000152.1:0-4216 GCA_035536135.1 Pyrinomonadaceae bacterium
AGCCGCGCGTGTTCGACGTTCTTGCGCGCCGATTCGATCGCTTTGTCGCTCGCTTCAACGCCGAAAACCTTTTCAAAGCTCCGCGCCAGCGGCAGCGTAAAAAGCCCGACGCCGCAGTACAGATCGAGCGCGACGCTGCCCGAAGCGTTTGCGAGAGCCGTTTCGACGAGCGATTCGATTAAAAGTAAGTTACCTTGAAAAAAGCTCTGCGCGTCGTAGAAATAACGGTTTTCGCCGAGCGTGAAACTGATCTCTTCGGTCGGTTCGACGAGCTCCGACGAGTAGATCGAAACTTCCTCGCCCGAACTCGCGGCTTCGATCTCGACTCTTTCCGACCAGAAGCTCTGCCAATCGATCCCGGAACGCAAACCTGTCAAAGTCGCCTGCAGTTCACCGGTCAGGATCGGGCAGGTTTCGACATCGATCACGTCGTGCGAATTGCGGCGAAAATAACCGATCCGGTTGCGGCGCGTATCCAAGTGCCACTGCGCCCGCGAGCGATACCCGAACGGCTGAGGACTGCCGATGATCCTGATTTCGTTTGGATAATTTATTTTTCCGATTCTTTGAAGACAATCCTGGACGATGGCGACTTTCGCGCGCAGCTGCGCATCGTAATCCATCTGCTGAAAATCGCAGCCGCCGCAGCGCCCGAAATAGGCGCACGGCGGCTCAGTTCTTTCCTTTGACGGAGTGATGATCTCGACGATCTCGGCAAAAGCGATCTTGCCTTTTGTTTGATTGAGCCGGACACGCAGACGGTCGCCGACGGCGGCAAGCGATACGAAAACCGTCAAACCTTCGGCAAAAGCCAAGCCGAAACCATTGGGAACAATTTTCTCAATGGTCACGTCAATGATTTTGGTTGGTTGGTTTGGTTTTCTAATAAAGAGTTTCGACCTCGATCTCGATGCCGCCGATCATTCCGGCGACCACATTGTAAATTAAGGCGCTGATCGCACCGAAAATAAAACCAAGAATCGCGTAGAGCACAACGGCGATAACGATCCCGAACAGACCGCCGACCATCATTCCAATTCCGCCGGCGGCTCCTTGCCTGCCGCCGATGCCCATCATGGCAACGCCGAAAAGGGCGATAAAAATAAAGTAAATTACACCGATGATTGCGCCCAACGCGGCACAGACAGCGGCTTGAATTTTTGCTATCGAAAGAACATCCATTTTTTTGATGTGTAACTTGTTCATATTTTCTCCTTTTTTTGGTTTTACGTTTTGGTTTTAGGTCTGAAAATTAACACTAGTTTACAAATAAAACAAACTCAAACGCGGAATTTTCGCTTGTTCTCTTAATTTTTTTAGAATCATCAAATCGTATGTTCTCTGGAAAACTTCCGCTTCCATCTTGCCGCGGTAGGACGCGAGATTTTTTTCGGTTTCGGCTTTTAAATGCGCCGTGTCCGACGTTTTCAAAAGACTTTCGTCGATCAAAGCGTCGAGCTTTTCCAGAGTTTCCTCTAACTTCTCCGCCGTTTCGTAATTTCCGCCGACTTCCCCGAGGCGATTTAGAACTCTCTCGAGAGTTTCGCGCAGATCGCCGTTTGCAGCCGCTTGCAGAGTTTCCGACAAATCCTGTGAGACATTTTCGAGATGCGCCTCGATCGCTTCGCGCGAAAACAGTTCGTTTTTGCCGGAATTCGCGCCGCTGACCGCCGACTGCTGACCGCTTCCCGCCCCAACCTGCGATTCGAGCCATTCGGCAAACTGCGCTTCGATTTCTTCCTTGCAGTAGAGCAGGCTTTTGACCGAGCGTTTGCGGTTCGGCTGTTTATCGATCGTGTCGAAAACGCGTTCGATGCCGCGCAGAACGACCGAAAGCGGCACTTCGCGTTCCTGCCACGATTCGATCAACGCCCAGTCGAGCGGCGAAAGAAGCAGATTTTTCCCGCGCCGACGGATAAACGTTTCTTCGATTTCGGTAAAATAATTGTAGTAGTTCAAGGTAATGGATAGTTGATAATTGATAATTGATAATTGCTTTTCACTATCAATTATCAATTATCAACTATCAATTAAAATCTGATTTTCATTCTTTGCAAAGTCCGCACGTCTTCGTCCGTCAAACTGAGTTCGAGGTCTTCGGCAAACTCTTCAGGATTGCCGTTCATTTTCTGCAAACCGATTTCGAGTTTGAGAGTCAATACGGGCTCGAAACCAAGTTCGCGCAAAAGTTCGATGGCATCGCGGACGGCAAAGGATTTTTCGACCGCCGAATTGATCGCCTCGCTCAAACTCTGCACTGCGTCTTTTGCGTTTTGGTCAAGATTCATTCGTTATCTGAAATGCTACGCGAGGCACGGAAAACTTTCAAGTTTTATATTTCAAAATTTCAAATAAAAAAGGATAAGCCGTTTGCCTATCCTTTTTACTTTCTTCAACGATTTAATTTATCCAATCGGCACAGACGGTGTGGGAGTGGTATTGCCGTTGTTTTTGCTGCGTTTCGGCGCGGCTTCGAGGTGTGAAGCGATTGACCAGGCGGCTAGTTTTTGCGGATTATCGATGTATTTGTTCTGCACGATGGCGTTCAGACGGCGCGAGAGTATTCCGGCTTCCTGAAAGGCAGCAGTCAGCCCGCCGGTCGCGCCGCCTTTATGTTCGCCCGCGATGTCGGCATCGGTTCCCGCCTGTTCGACCGCCGTAATCAGCGCGAGCAGGTCGGCGCGAAACGTCGCGGGCAGATCATAAGCTTGAAATTCACTCTCAAACGGCGCGGAATCCGTGTGAAAGGCGCGTGCCGTTGCGAGCCAGATCGCTTCCGAACGGCGGCGCGGCATTCTAAACAAATCTTCGATGCCGTCAACGTCTTCCGCCATCGCGTTCGCGGCGCGGTTCATCTTTTGCAGTAATTTGATCAGCGCGGCAAGATTATCGTCCTTGATTCCGATATTCTGGCTCACCGCTTGCGAACTCTGCTGTCCGGCGAGCGTCTGGATCAGCGTAATAACTTCGTCAAAACGCTTGACGGTTTTCTCGCCCGGTGACTCCCTCGGAAAATCCGTTACATTATCGGTCATAAAAGCCGATTCCGCCTGATACTTGTTTAATTTACGAATTTGAACACCTTTCATAGTAAAAATATCTCCTGTGGTTTAGATTTTAATTTTTCTGAAACGTCCCTTGCCCGTAAGATTTCACCTGTCGGCTGTTTTCCGGCATAAAACAACTGTGTTTCTTCACCTGTCGGCTGTTTTTCCGCAAGTGTCGGTTGTTTTTTCCAATCTGTCGATTGTTTTTCGACAAGTGACACCTGTTTTTCTCAAAGTGTCAGTTGTTTTTCTCAAAGTGACACCTGTTTTTCTGCATCTGTCACTTGTTTTTCTGCAAGTGTCAGCTGTTTTTCCGCAAGTGCCGCCTGTTTTTCCGTAACTGTTTATTGTTTATGGGAACCCGATGGTTGTTTTTCCGCAAGTGTCAGATGTTTTTTCTTGTCCCGAACATGGGAAACGACAAGTCTCAAAGGTTCTCTGCTCAAAAATTTCACGAAAAAATATAAGATATTTCGCAAAATAATGCAAGAACTTTTTTAAAATGCAAAACGCCCGCGCGCGACGAACCGCTTTTGCTCCGGCAATTTCAAGCTCTCTCGATACACACTTCCGCATCATTCGCGCCGAGCTTAAACGCGCCTCGGTGAATTCCCGATCGAATTGCTGTATAATTCTAATTGTGTCAAAAAGGACCCTTTTTAAATAGTTTAAGTAGAGGGAGGCAGCGATTTATGAAATTGTTTTCGGTAGCCTTTTTAACCATTATTTCTATGGCAGTCGTTTCTGCTCAGACTGATACGCAGAAGTATCGGCAGCATTTCTGGGGCATCGTCACGGACGAAACCGAGCGCCCGCAGGCGGGCATATTGGTTTGCGTGATACCGCTCGGCATTCCGATAAAGGATGAACTGCTTTTCTGCACCCGGACGGACGAAGACGGCGAATACGCCTTAACGGTAAAATTCCTCGCTAGTAAATTGAAATATAAGGTAGTTGCAACGAAAGGTAAATTGCCGTTTCGGTGGGACAAAGACCAGATAAGTATGTCCGCCGAACCGATCGATCTTATCGCCGATGGATGCCGGCAGATAAATTTGCAGTTTAAGCCACGGAATTAGCAGCGGAAATTTTCGAGAAAAGCTGTTTCAAAAAGGACCCTTTTTGACACAATTTGGTAAGAATGTATATGAATAATCTTTCCTTACAAA
>DATLOR010000153.1:0-2722 GCA_035536135.1 Pyrinomonadaceae bacterium
CGTCCCGCTCGACGAGCTCGAATGGGCTGAATAAAACAAAGAAAATTTATGAGTGAACCCAATTATAAAGCCGGCGAGATTCTCAGCCGGGAACTAAAAAGAAAACGCGAAGCTCTGAATATTAGTTTTCGCAAGATCGAAAAGCTGACCGGTGTTTCCGCCTCGACGCTCTCGCGGATCGCCGCCGGTAAGGGCAAACCCGACGCGGACGTGACGCTCGCGCTCTGCGCGTGGCTCGAGATACCGCTCGACCGGGTGATGAATCTCGAAGAGCGCCTTGACGCGCCGGTCGTCTATTACCCGAACGAATCGACGCCGGCGATCGTCGAGGCTCATCTTCGATCCGACAAAAATCTGACGCCGGAAGTCGCGGAATATCTGATCGTGCTCTTTCGCACGGCTTACGAGCAATTTTCAAACTTCGAGGTAAAAAAGGGAGGGAAAACCAATGCCTGACATTTCAATGTGCGCGAACAAACGTTGTCCGAGCAAAAACAGCTGTTTTAGATTCAAGGCAAAGCCGAACGGGCACCGGCAATGCTACTCGGATTTTAAGCCGGACGAGAGCGGAAAATGCTCCTCGTACCGGAAGGTCACGCCCGAAGATAAAGCAAAAGGAAAAATAGCCAATGAGAAATAAATCTACAAAAAGACTGCTGATCCTATCCTGCTCGGCAAGAAAAACAAGCGATGAGCAATGCGCCGCGCTCGACCGTTACCTGTCGCCCGCGTTTTATGTCGTGCGCCGGTTCCTGAAAAACAATCCCCAAAACGATGTCGTGATCTGGATCGTCTCGGCGAAATACGGGCTGATCGGCGCGAACCGTTTGATCGAACATTACGATCAGGCAATGACCCCGGCGCGTGCCGGCGAGCTGGCGGGCAGGATCGCCGAGCAGTTTGAAGACTTGAACCGCGCGCATTTTCTGCAAAGAGCGCCGGTCAGCGTTTTCTGCCACCTTCCGAAAACCTACGCCGACGCGCTCGCAAGTCAATTAAATATCTTTCGCAAATATTCGTCGGTCGAGGCGGCGCAGGGTCGACCCGGCGAGAAATTGCAGCAATTAAAAAACTGGTTAGAAAAAGGAGAAAAATAATGTCAACAAATATCGAATGGACAGGCGAAACTTGGAATCCGATTTCGGGCTGTTCGCGAAAGTCTGAAGGCTGCCAGAACTGCTACGCCGAAGTAATGACGAAACGGCTTGCGGCGATGGGACAGGAAAAATATAAGGGTTTATTAAACGATCAAAACCGATTTAACGGGACTATAAAATTCGACGAAAAAGCGTTGTTGAAACCGCTTTCGGTCAAAAAACCGACGATTTATTTTGTAAATTCGATGTCGGATTTGTTTCACGAAAATGTGAAAGACGAATGGATCGATAAAGTTTTTGCGGTGATGGCGCTTTGTCCGCAGCATACGTTTCAGATTTTAACCAAGCGCGCCGATCGGATGAAAGCATATTTTGAAAGCTTCAATCAAATTGAAGCGATGGGACGAGGATGGAATTGCGCAAACTGGTTAATTAAAACATTCGGCAAAGAAGATGGATCTGAGAAAACAAATATTGTTGTTGAATCAAATTTCAGATACGGCTTGCAAAACGTTTGGCTCGGCGTATCGGTCGAAAACCAGAAGACCGCCGATGAAAGAATTCCTTTGCTTTTGAATACGCCCGCGGCAATCCGCTTTCTTTCCTGCGAACCACTTTTAGGTGAAGTGGATTTAACCCGACTAAACCAGACGCAATTTACCAATGGTCAAAACGCATTGTCCGGCAAACGCGAAATTTCACCTTATTCGCCACCAAAACTCGAAAACAAAATTGATTGGGTAATCATCGGCGGGGAATCCGGTCAGATAAAGCTTAAAACACGTGATTGTATGCACGAATGGATTCGTTCGATCGTTCAGCAATGTCGATCGGCGCAAGTTCCTGTCTTCGTAAAACAGCTAGGAACCAATTCCTTCTATTTTGATGAAGATAATCCCGGTGAATACGAGTGGAAAACCAAAAACAAAAAAGGCGGCGACATTTCAGAATTTCCTGAAGATCTACAGATCAGGCAATTTCCCAAGGAGAAAATTTCATGACGTTACCGAAAAATATCCTGGACTTGTTGACGAAGTCCAGGACTCATTCCGGAGCAGGAATAATTCACAGAACCTGGTAGTGTCCTAATAGTGTGTTGCTAAGAAAAAGTTCAGTTATTCGCCACTTTCAAGTTCGGTTTGGGCAATTATCACATCACCGCCCTGCCAGCCGCCAAGTTCGACTAAATAGGTAGTTGGCTCAATTGATATTAACGAAATCACACTGGCGTTTTTGCCCTCATACTCACCTGATTTAATTCGCACCCAATCGTTTAGACCAAATAAGACTCCATCAATTGGTTCTGAGTTAAACCAAAACTTGTTTGCTTCATTCAAGTCCATTATTTTATGCCTATCAAATCTTTCAAAGTCCAAACTGTTTTAGTCAATCCCGCTTCCATTGCAGGCGTACAACGAATCGTTTTGTGGATTCTGCAAAAATTATAATAAGCGAAATGCACCGCAAGCGCATAGTTAAGATTTTCAAACTTCTTTGAAAAGGCGTTTGTTAATCGCGTTAATCGGCGCATTGACATTCTCAAGGCTTGAAAAGAACTGGCTGCGGGCGCGGGCGGCGATTGTGCAACCGATGATCGCGCCGCTCAGTAAATCCCTGGCTGAACT
>DATLOR010000154.1:0-3537 GCA_035536135.1 Pyrinomonadaceae bacterium
TGCTGGATGGGCAAACACAATGTCAGCGTCGAAAATGTGCCTGACCCATCGATTCTTAATTCACGCGACGCAATTATCAAGATCACGACCACCGCTATTTGCGGCTCGGATCTGCATTTATACAACGGATTTATCCCGACGATGGAAGCGGGCGACATTCTCGGTCACGAGTTTATGGGCGAGGTGGTCGAAACCGGAAGCAGCGTTTCGAATCTGAAAAAAGGCGACCGCGTGGTCGTGCCTTTTACGATCGCCTGCGGAAATTGTTTTTTCTGCAAAAAAGACCTGTGGTCGGCTTGCGATAATTCGAATCCGACGCCGGAAGCGCAGGAAGCGCTTTACGGTTTTACGGGCTCCGGCTTATTCGGTTTTTCTCATATGATGGGGGGATTTGCAGGCGGACAAGCCGAATATGTGCGCGTGCCGTTTGCTGATGTCGGACCGCTCAAGATTCCCGACGGTCTGGAGGACGAACAGGTTTTGTTTCTTTCAGATATTTTCCCGACCGGTTATCAAGCGGCGGAAAATTGTAACATTCAGGAAGGCGACACCGTTGCGATCTGGGGCGCGGGTCCGGTCGGGCAATTCGCCGTCAAATCGGCTTTTCTGCTCGGCGCGGAAAAAGTCGTGCTGATCGACCATTACAAAAATCGCCTGGAGTTTGCCAAACAAAACAACGAGAATGTCGAAACCATTAATTTCGATGAAGAGGACGTTTACACGAAATTACTCGATCTGACGGGCGGACGCGGTCCCGATTCGTGTATCGACTGCGTCGGGCTCGAATCGCACGGAACTTCGCCGGACGCGCTTCTCGATTACGCAAAAGCCGCCGTTTTCTTAGCGACCGACCGGCTTCACGCGCTTCGACAGGCGATCTATTGCTGCCGCAAAGGCGGAACGGTTTCGATTCCGGGCGTTTACGGCGGATTTCTTGATAAATTCCCGTTGGGCGCGGCGTTCGGCAAGGGTTTGACCTTCAAAATGGGACAGACGAATATGCATTCGTATATGCCGAGACTTCTCGAAGCAATTCAGGAAGAAAAGATCGACCCGCGTTTTGTCATCTCGCACCGCTTGAAACTATCTGAAGCTCCGATGGCTTACGACCAGTTCAATAAGGAAAAAGACATCTGGCGGAAAGTTGTTTTGAAACCGCAATAAGCCGGAAAATCCTAAACATAAAAGCGAATTGCCGGATTCCGGCAGTTCGCTTTTATTACGTTTTATGAAAAATCCATTGAAAAAAAAGATCGAACCGGAAAATGTTCAAACACTGCTCGAATTGATGACTGCTTACCAGAGATCGCAGGTTCTCTTTACATTCGTCGAACTAAAGATTGCTGATCTACTCAAACGCGATCATTTTTCAGCTAAAGAAATTGCCCGGCGAAAAAAAATTGATCCACTCGCGATGGAAAGGTTTTTGAACGCGGCGGTCGGAATTGGTTTGTTAAATCGAGCAAAAGATATTTATTCAAACTCACCGCTGGCTAAAAATTTTCTCGTCAACGGCGAGGAATTTTATCTCGGCGGGCAAGCCGGCCGCCACCAAAACCGAAGTTTGGATGCCTGGAAAGATCTGACGAAACATCTCAAAAATTGGAAGTATGGAACCAATAAAAAGGAAAATCCCGACGAAACCGACCAAGGCGCGGAAGCGATGACCGAACAGCATAATCTCGCGCTGCTGCAAGGTTTTGCGCTCGCCGAGGCATTTGATTTTTCCAAATACCGAAAACTTCTCGATCTCGGCGGCGGAACCGGCGCGACTTCGATCGCTTTATGCAAAAGTTTTTCGCAGCTTGAATCTGTTGTTTACGACTTGCCCGAAAATGTGAAGATTGCCGAGAAATTCATTAAAGAAGGCGGCTTAAACAAACGGATTGAAACGATCGGCGGCGATCTTAAAAATGACGAATTACCCGAAGAATTCGATGCGGTTTTACTGGCAAATTTTATGTCGGTTGCCGATGCTGCCGATAATAAAAAACTGCTTCAAAGAATTTACGAGAAACTTCCGAGCGGTGGCGTTTGCATTTTGAGCGGTTGGATTATTGATAATTCGCATCTCGCGCCGCTCGTTTCCGTGCTGTTTTGTCTCGAAGATATTTGCTGGAACGCGCCGGATGTCGAAAGAGACGAAAAAATTTATACAGACTGGTTGAAAGAAGCCGGATTTGTAAAGATCGAGTGCGAGACATATTTTGAACCGACAAAAATTTTGTATGGTTTCAAACCTTAAATTAAATAATCTTCAAAACCGCCCACAAGGACACAAATGAAATCACGATCCACAGCAAAACGCCCTGCAAAAACGGTTTCAGACCGACTTTTCGGAGAGTTTCGCGCGAGAGGCTCGAACCGATCAGAAAAAGCGTCACGGTCAAGCCGGCTTTTGCCAGATTGACGAGCGAGTCGAAAATGCTCGGCGGCATCTCGTTCGGCGCATAAGTTCTGAGCACCGTTGCCAAAAGAAACAAAAAGATAAACCACGGGATCGCCACTTTTGTTTTGTTTCCACCGTTCTCTTTGCCGTAAACAAAGGCAAAAACCAGGGCAATCGGCGCGATCCACAAAGCGCGGGCGAGTTTGACGGTGGTCGCGATCTGCAATGCTTCAGCACCGTAATTTGCGCTTGCGCCGACGACCGAGCTAGTGTCGTGAATGGCGATCGCCGCCCAAATTCCGAATTGATTTTGCGTAAGACCTAACGCGTGACCGATGATCGGAAACACGACGAGCGCGATCGAATTTAAGATAAAAACGGTGCAGAGCGAGACGGAAATTTCCTCTGAATCGGCGTCGATCGCGGGCGCGACTGCCGCAATCGCACTGCCGCCGCAAATCGCCGTTCCAGACGAAATCAAAACGGAAGTTTTTTCATTGATCTTTAATAATTTTCCGACCAGCCAGCCGAGGATCAAAGTACCGAAAATCGTCGCCACCGTGAAAGCAATGCCATCTTTGCCCGCTTTTACGACATTCGTCAAATTCATTCCGAACCCGAGCAAAACAACGCTGAATTGAAGCAGAACGCGCGTCGTTTTACCGATCGTCCGTGAATATGGATTGCCTATTTTCAAAGCTGAAAATAATCCCAAAGCCAACGCGACCGGCGGCGAAACGTAGGGCGAAAGACAGGCGATGATAAAAAGAAAAAAGAAAACTTTTTGCCAATTAAAAATTATTTTCATTTGTCGGCTAATCGGTTTTCTTTTCCGCATCTTTGCGGAATTCTTCGGTTAATTTTTGAACGTCGAACGGCTCGTCGCTGATTTTCAAAGTCGAGAGCGTCTCAACCAAAAACTTTTGATAATCGGCAAGTTTTTCGCCAATGTAGAGCGAAGTATTTAATGCCAGAACTTCTTTGCCGATGACCTTGGTCAGCAGATAATCGCGGTCGTATTCTTCATTCGCCAGCGGTCGCGCATAGCCCCAAAACAATGCCTTGAAACCTTTAACGGTAACTGGTTCGGTTTTGATCTCAAATTTCGTTTTGAATGCCTGTCTGCGATAGTCGCTTTCCCAAACTTT
>DATLOR010000155.1:0-11268 GCA_035536135.1 Pyrinomonadaceae bacterium
ACGCTTTTACTTCTAATTTACTACTCTAAATCTACTACTGCTCTTTCTTCTCCAATTTCTTCTCGGATTTCGTGACCACCGGTTGAACGGTCGGAACGTCCGTCGTCGCGCCCGGAACTTTGACCGGTTCGAGCAAATCGCCATACGGCACGACCGTGACCGAAAGAGCAAAATAAAGACGATTGATCTGATCGGAACGAACCTTTCGTTTGAACAGGTAACCCAGGATCGGGATATCGCCGAGTCCCGGCGTTTTCGAAACCGAATCGTTGGTCGAATCGACCGTGAATCCGCCTAAAATGACGGTTTTGTCCTGACTCAGGATCAGCCGCGACTGGATCGAACGCTCATTGACGGTCGGGATTCCCTGGCTGATCACCGAAACGTCAACTTCGTTCGATTGCAACAATAATTCCAGATTGACCGCGATCGGATTTCCGTTATCATCGTCAATGACGTGCGGCGTGACCGAAAGCTTGTTGGTCGCGCCGATAAATTCGAGATTTCCGGCATTGCCGCCGACCACGCTCCCCTGCGTCAAAACCGGAATCTGCCGACCGACTTCAAGCTCCGTCTGATCGCCGTCGAGCACGATCGCAAACGGTCGCGCTTTGATCGAGATAACGCCGTTTTGCTGAAGTGCGGATGCCTGCACGTTAAACTCGACCGTTCCGATCAGGCTGCTGAAATCGAACAATGTTCCGGCACCGCTGATCGGGTTGCCGATAATGGTGCCGCTCGTTCTGCCGTCAGCGGTCGAAGCAATAATATTCGTCTGCACGCCGATATCGCGCAAACGATCGATATTTGCCGTGTAAACCAAACCTTTGACAATAATTTGAAACGGCGGTCGGTCGGCGCGTTCGATGATCTGGTTGATCAACTCCATTTCTTCGTCGGTTCCGCGAACGACCAAAATATTGCGACCGGGAATTTGCGAAACCGAGCGGTTTGTTCTTTTTGGCTCGTTATCCTGCGTGTTTCCGCCGCCGCCGCCGCCGACACTACTGGTTGCCGACCTGATACCGAGAATTTTTTCAATTTCAATGATTAATTTTTCAAAATTGCCGCAGCCCTGCGTGCTTCCGCCGCCCTGTCCGCCGCCCTGCCCGCCTTGTTGGCAGTTTTGCCCGGAACTACCATTCTGATTGCCGCTGCTGCGACCGGCAAGATCGACGGTTCCGCCCGTTGTCGGCTGTAAAAATTTGAGTTTGATAAATTTGGTAGTGACCTGCTGAGTGTCCTGCAGGCTTTTAAGTTCGCTGTTTTTAACCAATTCAATCGTATTGTTCCCGATACATTTGGCGCGCACGCCCGATAAAAACAGCTGCGAATTGAGCAATGTATTCCACGGAATACCGCCGCTTCTGATATTGATCGGCAGATCCTTGATGCCGTCGCCCATCAGAAAATTAACCCCGAAGCGTTTGTGAATCTGGTAAACCAGATCATCGAGCCGCAATTCGGCGGTCATCGAAAAATTGAGCGATTCGCCGACATAATTCGGGTCGCAGAAATTCGTATCGCGCTGCCGGGATGCAACAGTCGTCTGTGTCGGTGCAGGCGACTGCTGCATTTGCTGTGCATTCGCGCCATAAGGAATAAACAATACAAGGATTAAAAAAAGATATTTTTTCATTTAGTTTAATGATTAAAACTTGGACGCGCCGCGCAATTATTTTTGCGGCACGCTTTTGCCCAAACTTAATTATTTCCTCCCGTTATTACCGCTTGATCAGGCATCGTTGTCACCGAAAGACTTTCGGAACAGCCGGTTTTGACCGATCTTCCCCACGCCCGCATCCGCCGCGTGCGGTATTGATCGAAAAAGCCGAAAACAACGCCTTCCGGGCGCGTCGAATCGAACCAGCCGTCATAAAACTGCGTGCCGACCGGAAAACTGAAAACGCGGCAGGCGGATTCCGAATAAAACATCACTTCATCCTTGCCGTCGCCACCGCTGACCACACCGACCGGAAGCAGATCGTCGATCGCAAACGCGACCGATTCCGGTCCGCCGTCTTCGCCGAGCCTGATTCGCTCTTCGCGGATCTTCAGACGGGTTTTGGTATCCATCTGCGGCTGCGGATTAACATTCGTATTCTGCGTGTTTTTAGCCGTTACATTTTGCTGAGCCTGATTTTTCTGCGGGTTGTTCGACACCGTCGAAGTATTGACGGTCTTGGTCGAAGAAACCGTCTGCGGCGCGGTCGAACTTGCGGTTGTGTTGAATTTATCGCTGATGCCGCTCTGGTCGGCAAACGGATTTTTTATATCAGCCGTCGTTTGAGCATCGTTTGTTTCTAAAACCTTTGCCAGATCGGTTTCGAGCTTTGGGTCGATCGTGGTCACCGCCGCCGCCTGTTTGGAAGCCGTCGCATCAACCACAACGTTTTCGCCCATCGAAAGAAGCAGATCCCAAAACAATAATCCGACAAAGACCGTTAAAAATGATGCGGTAAAAAGTGCGGTTAATTTTAAACCTAAACGGCTTTTCAAAGGTTGTGCCGAAGATCTCACTGGGGGTGAATACATTATTTTTTAACCTCCGTATTTTGACTCGCCGTCAGGTTGCCGCCCTGAATGTTCGGCTTTTCCGCCGGAGGTGGAGCGTGAAAAGCGATCAGTGTAAATCCGGCGGAAACATTTTCTTTCATTGAAACCAGCGAATAATCGCGGATCACGAGAATGCGCGGCATTCGTGAGATATCCGTAAAAAATTTGACGACCTGCGGATAGGAACCCGTCACGAGTGCCGGAATTTCGCGCTCGTAAAGCTTTTCGGCGCGCGGTGATTTGATCGATTCCTTGACCGCCATTAATCCCGTCAAGGTCACGCCGTTGCGCTGCGCGGCGGTTTCAACCTGTCCGAGAACGTCGGAAATCTCGGTTTCTTCGGGCAAAAGCGGTTTTGCTTCCTGATAAAGTCCGACGATCTTGTCAAACTTTTCTTTGAATTGTTCCTCTCCGGCAAGCAGATTCTCGGTCTTTTTATTTTCGATCTCTTTTTGGATGACCTTCTGCCGGTACGCCTGATTGGCATCCGCCCAACCGCTCAGCGAGTAGGTGTCGAGTAGCAGCGGCGAATAGATCAGATAACCGACACCGACCGAAAGGATGGTCATCACGAGCAGCGTGACGAATGTGCCGTATTTCTGCGACTCGTACAAAATATTGTCGCCGACTGCCGAAAGTGAATTTGGATTTTTATTTGTTCTCATAAATTCAAACTTCAAAACAAACTAAAATTTCAGATAAAACACGTCGCGTTACGGATTCGTCTTCGGCGCGATCTGCGGCGGCGGCTGATTGCTCGGCGCCGGATTCGGCTGATTCGGCACACCCGGCTTATTCACCGCCGCGACCTTCGCCGGATCGGGCGGAATAAATTCAGCCATCGGCAAATAATTGCCTTTAATGCTCCACGCAATAATTCCCGGCGCAGGCTTTGCCGCTCCGAGATTCGAACCCGGCATCGTCGTAAAACCCACTTGCCCGTTCGGCGCCGCCGGTTGAGCGATGCCTTCCTGCACTTCATAAGTTAAGTTGCTGAACAGTTTTTTTCCGCTTTCGGGTCCGCCGGCAAATTCCATCGACCTGATAAACGAAGTCACCGCATCCTTATTCCGCGCCAGTCCTTTGATCTCGACTCCGCCTTCTTTCGTGAGCTTTAATTCCGAAACATAAAACGCCGGATCAACATTGAACGGATAGTTCGGATTCAGCTCGTAAAGCATCCCGATCCCGACCGGCTGTTGACGGCGCAAACTGCTGACCTGTTTGATAAACTCCTGATACCATTTGAGATTGGCTTCATAACCGTTCCGGCGGTCAAGCGCGGGTTTCAGTTCGAGCGCCCGCGCATCGGCTCTTTGTTCGCGCAGAGTCAAGGCAAATTCCGAGCGGACGAGATGTGCGGCATAGGCTAAAAGACACGCCAAAACGATGACCGGCACCGCGACCAGCGATAAAACGGCGCGATTATGGCGTTTTTGCTGGTAGCGTTCCTCCATCCGCCGCTGTTCGACTTCTTCCCTATCGGCGAGTACCAGCAGATCCCGCGCCAGGTTGACGGGCGGCAGAATCTCCGCGCCGGCAACCGCTTCATCGCCGAAATTGAACGATCCGAAAAGCAAGCCTCCGGCAACGGTTTCGTCAACCGGAACGCCGATTTGAAAAACGTCTAAACCCGTTTTTTCGCTGTAATCTGCGGCAATCGCGGCAACCGTTTCGATCAGCCCGATCTCGGTTGCCCAAACGATCTGGGAATAGCCCGAAAGCTGCAGCTGTTCGAGTTTTTCGGGCGAAAGATGGAGAAAAAGCTGGTCGAAGGCGTGCCGGATATAGGCTTCCAGATTTTGCGAGTCGAGCAGATTGTCGTTTTCGTTTGCCGCGGCAGCCGCTTCCGCTTTACCGTCAATGATGCGGACTTCGCGGGTCACGGCTTCGTAGGGCGAAGAACCGAATTTATAAAAACCGTCGCCCTGCCGGTTGATCTCCGTCGGTGCCAGAAAAGCATATTCGCTGAAAAGCCCGGCGGACGGACTCCACAAACCGTAATTGAAACCCGATTTACTGATCAGCAAAAAAGCCGTCACTTCCGATTCCTTTTCGGGTCTTAAGGCAACCGCGCCTTCCGGCAAAGCGGTTAAATAGTAGCGCGCCGCGCATCTGAGCGGAGTTTCGACCGTCAAATTCAAATTTGCCGTTAAGGAATTCCCCGTCAAAGGAAGAATTTTTTCCCGCGTCGCTTCGATCAGCCCGCGCGCGACTTCCGTCATCGCAACTTGTCCGTTCGGCAGACGAATGATCGTGCAGGCGGTATCCTGAAGCGCGGTTTCGAAAACCGGATGATTGTCCGTCCCGAGAATCATTTGCCGTTCGGCTTCGATCAGCCATTCAGCCAGTTCGTTATCGCCGAGCGCCAGAGTATTTCCGTCAAGCGCCAAAATTCGCGTCCGCTCGGTAAAGCTCGGCACGACCGTCAAATAAAATGTCTGTTCGGAAAGCGGCGGGACATCGAGATTTTTCTCGCGGCGCATATTGAGCGCGGCTGACAGATCGAAGTCAGCGGGCAGCCGCGTAATGTCCATATCGAATGAACCGGGAACATCGCTTGAGGCGGGCGAGGCGGCAATCACTTCGCCCGAATTGTTCCAAAAAACAGCAATCTGGTCAGGGGATGACGCCTGTGAATCCGGCGCAAATCGGTTTTCCCAATCGTATCTGCCTTTGCCCGATTTTTTTATGTCGAAGGGGGTTTTCATAATACAACTATATGCGGGAGGGTTTCTATTTTTCAGACAAACTTTGTCTGTTTAATATCGAAATTTTTCGATATTTACTTCAAAGCGGATTTAAAACCATCGGAACTTAAATCTCTCGATTAAAATCACCGGATTTCAAAACATCAAAATAACTTCGCCCGGTAAAAACTTATCCTCTAAAAAAAATAAATCCTCATCGAATCGGCGTTCGCAACAATTTTGCGTATAAAAAAGTTTCAAAGACTGTTTGATTTCAAAAATTAAAGCCCTGCGGCTTGACGTTCAGGTATCGTCAGACTTTTCGCTGACCGGATTGGTTAAACGAATTGTTAAATCTGGACACCGCGGTCGAGGAAGCAAAACCGTTCCCCGTTCCGACCGGATTTCCGCGTCCGCACAGCTCCTTTAATTCTTCTTCGTTTTGCGATATGGCAAGCGCCGTTTCAATCGTGATCAGGCGTTTTTGATAAAGTGCGGCAAGCGACTGGTTGAGCGTCTGCATTCCGTATTTATCCGCGCCCGTCTGCATCATCGAATAGATCTGATGGATTTTGTCTTCGCGGATCAGATTGCGGATCGCCGAATTCGGAACGAGAATTTCGAGCGCCATCGCGCGTCCGTCGCCCGACGCTTTCGGCAGCAGTGATTGGCACATAATGCCTTCGAGCACGAGCGAAAGCTGGGTCCGGATCTGCGCCTGCTGAACCGCCGGAAAAACGTCGATGATCCGGTTGATCGTCGAAGAAGCCGTGTTGGTGTGCAGCGTCGCCAGCGTTAAATGCCCGGTTTCGGCAACGCGCAAAGCCATCTCGATCGTTTCGACATCGCGCATTTCGCCGACCAGCACAACGTCCGGGTCCTGGCGCAGCGCGGAACGCAGAGAATCGGCAAATGAAAAAGTATCGCCGCCGACCTCGCGCTGCGTGACGACGCAATTTTTATGATTGTGAACAAACTCGATCGGGTCTTCGATCGTTAAAATATGTTCGTGGCGGGCAATGTTGATCCTGTCGATCATCGCCGCGAGCGTCGTTGATTTGCCCGAACCGGTCGGTCCCGTGACGAGAATCAAACCGCGCGGTTTGCGGCAGAGATCCGAAACGACGGGCGGCAAACCGAGATCGTCGAACGAGCGGATCTCGTGCGGAATGGCGCGCATCACCGCGCCGACCGTTCCTTTTTGATTAAAAATATTGACGCGAAAACGCGAAAGTCCTTCGATTCCGATTGAAAAATCAAGCTCCAACTTTTCTTCAAACTGTTTTTTCTGCGCTTCGGAAAGAAACGTAGAGGCAAGACGGCTGGTATCCGAAGGTTTAAGGATTTTATAACCGTCGAGCGGCTGCATTTTTCCGTGAACTCTGACCTGTGGAGGTGTGTCAACTCTTAGATGGAGGTCGGAGGCACCAATTCTAATCATTTTTTCAAGGAGTTCAGTTAGAGAAATCTGTGATTCACCAGTTAAATCCATGGCGTATCTCCAAGAATGTTAATTCTTTAAAATTAAAAATTAAAAACAACTGTCAAAAAATACAAAACTCGTCGGCACAACAAGTTTCTCCTTCCCTTGTCCTTGTTCTTAAACTTATCCCGACTTTTGGTCTTATCATCAAAACTGATCGTTTAACGCAAAAGTATCGGAAAACTGCTTGGTTTTGGGTTCGACAATACTATTACATTTTTTTGATAACGATGTCAATACTTTTTTTATTCGTCCGCCGAAGTTTTTATGAGATCCCGCGAAAAAACCGTAAACTATTGCACAAACAATGTTTAACGAAGTAAAAACTAACGAAATTTTTCTTCCTGAAATTTGTTTTTCGTCGAAAACGATCAGCCGTCCGAAAAGATTTTCATTGCTTTTTTTTCAAGAAGAGATTATATATTTAGCGTTGCTTTTTCCGGCATATGACATTCAGTTTACCGGCGGGTGAGATTCACAAATGCCGCCCGGAGCAATCTGAAAATCTTTTCGAGAGGTATGTTCAAATTAAACAAAAACTCTGCCGCCGCTGATTCCGACATCTCGAGCGGCAAAATAAAAGGATTGATTTTCGGTCGAATCGCCTTAATTTTTTTGCTCCTTCTGGCAAATTGGTGGTGGAACACCAATTACCTCGAACTTTCCGAAGAGAATTTTCCGGGCGGTTTGTTTTTGGTCTTTTTGTTCTCGCTCGGGCTGACCGTTGCTTATTTATTTTTTCTGCATTTTAATCAAAACTACCGCCGGCAGGTTCGCGTTCAGTTTTTGATCGATGTCATGCTGATCACCTGCATTATCTGGCAGACGGGCGATGTCGTTTCGCCCTATGTGACGCTTTACATTATTTTGACGAGTGTTGCCGGATTTTTCCTCAACCGCAACGAAACCGTTTTTTTCGCAGTTTTTTGCGCCGCCTGTTTTTCGACGCTCGCGACGCTTTCGGCAAAATCGCTGATCTATACGGTTTCAAACGCAATTCCGCTGCCGCGCTTTATGCAGATCGTCGCTTTTAACAATGTCGCGATCCTGATCGTCGGTCTGCTTGCCGGACGTTTTTCCGAACGCCGCCGGGTCAACGAAGAGCTGCGCGAAACGATCGAGCTTTTCGGCGATCTCCATATCCTGCACGAAAGAATCGTCGAATCGATCCGTTCGGGACTCATTACGACCGATCTCGAAGGCAAGATTTACGCTTTTAACCGCGCGGCGGAAGAAATTTCGGGACTTCCGGCAAACACGGTGATCGGGCAGAGCATTTTTTCAATGTTCGGCGAACAGATCCGCGCGATCGTCGATCTCTGCCTCGGGTCGGTGCAGAGTGCCGAATTTCAAGCCAAACATTTTGAAGCGGAGCTTTCGATCGGCGCGGCGCGGCAGGTGGCGGTTGCCTGCACGATCGCGCCGCTCGTCGGAAAAACCGGCAAAATAACCGGTTTGATCCTGAATTTTCAGGATTTGACGCAGATTCGCGTGATGGAAGAAACTTTGCGGCGGTCGGACAGGTTGGCGGCGGTCGGTCGGATGGCGGCGGGGCTCGCGCACGAAATCCGCAATCCGCTCGGTTCGATGAGCTCGGCTCTCCAGTTTTTGCAGGAAAAAGTGCCGCCCGCGACGGACGAAGCCGAATTGATGGAGGTCGTTTTGCGCGAATCCGACCGTTTGAACAAGATCATCACGAATTTTCTGGCTTATGCGCGTCCGTCCGCCAACATTTTTGCCAAAGAAGGCTTTGACGAAACCGATGTCGGCGAAGCGATTCGCGATTGTATGGTGCTTTTAAAGCATAGTCCCGAAGTTCTGGAAAATCATTCGCTCGAATTTGAACTGCCCGCCGCGCCCATTAAGATCAAGGCAAACGAAACGCAGATCAAACAGGTTTTCTGGAATTTGTCGAAAAACTCGATCCAGGCGATGCCCGAAGGCGGTAAGCTCAATGTCAAGATTAAAGAATTTCCGGGCAAGAACGTGCAGATCGTCTTTGAAGACACCGGCGCGGGCATCACGCCCGAATCGCTCGAACATCTTTTTGAACCGTTTGCCGTCGGTGCACGCGGCACGGGCTTGGGACTTTCGATCGTCCATAAAATCGTCAGCGACCACGGCGGACGCATCGACGTGCAAAGCCAGCGCAAGATCGGCACGCGCATCACGGTCGAATTACCGCAATAGGACTTTGAAGTTTTTTGCCCGCGAAAAGGCACGAAAAAAAATTATTTTGACCTTTTTTTCCACGTTTTGACGCTTTATTAGCGTGACAGTAAAAACAATCTCTCAGGACTTTTGAATTCGAATGAAACTAAAAACATTTGAAATTATTTGCGATTAGAATTTTAATAAACTGAATTCATACTTATCGGAAACCCGTAGTTGTATTAATATTCGCCCCCGAAAAGGCGTTTCTGGAGAAAGAATGGCAAAGTTACTCATAGTTGATGACGAGGAAAGCTACCGTCAGGTTTTGTCCGTCATCTTTAAAGGCGAAGGCTACGCGGTCGAAACCGCCGCCAACGGTCACGCCGCGCTCACCGAGCTTAAAAAGAATCCGTTTGACCTCATTATTTCCGACGTGCGGATGCCCGATATGGACGGCATCGCGCTGCTCAAAGCCGTGCGCGAGCTGCCGCTCGATGTCGGGATCGTTCTAACGACCGCGTTCGGCACGATCGACACGGCGCGCGAAGCCTTCAAGCTCGGCGCGGACGATTTTATCCAGAAACCCTTCAATAACGAAGAGCTCAAACTGATCGTCCGGCGAACGCTCGAACGACAGGCGATCGTCAGCGAAAACCGCGCTTTCCGGCGGGCACAGCAATTAAGCGGGAACGTCCGGAGCCTTATCGGCGAATCCGCGCCGATGCGGAATCTTTTCGGTATGATCGAAGCGATTGCGCGTGAGCGTTCGACCGTGCTCATCACGGGCGAATCCGGGACGGGCAAAGAACTGGTCGCGCGCGCCGTGCATAATCTTTCCGACCGCGCCGACAAACCGTTTATCCCGATCAACTGCGGCGCGATGCCCGAGCATCTGCTCGAAGCCGAGCTTTTCGGCTTTATCAAAGGAACTTTTACGGGCGCGGAAAAAAACCGCACTGGGCTTTTTGAATCAGCCGACGGCGGAACGATCTTTCTTGACGAGATCGGCGATATGCCGCCCGCGATGCAGGTCAAGATACTTCGCGTGCTTCAGGACGGGCATATTCGTCCGGTCGGTTCGGCAAACGAGATTCCGGTTGACACGCGCGTGATCGCCGCGACCAACCGCGATATTCGCAAAATGGTCGAGGAAGAAACCTTTCGCCGCGATCTATACTATCGCCTGTCGGTGATTCCCCTGCATATTCCGCCGCTGCGGACGCGCCGCGAGGACATTCCCGCGCTGACCGAATATTTCATCAAGAAATTTGCGGCGCGCTCGGGCAAAAAAGTCGGGATCTCAGCCGCGGCGATGAAGATTCTGGAAAACCGGGATTGGGACGGCAACGTCCGCGAGCTCGAACACACGATCGAACGCGCCGTCGCGCTGACGTTTGACGGCGAGATCCAACCCGAACACTGCTCGGACGAATTTTCCGCCCGCCGCGCCGATCTCAGCATCGCGCTTCCCGCCGACGGTCTGCATCTGCCGACATTCATCAACGGGCTCGAAAAAGATCTGGTCTGCGAAGCTTTAAGCCGCACGAACGGCAATCAAACCCGCGCCGCCGCGCTTTTGCAGATTCCGGTTTACGCGCTTCGTCATTTGCTCGTCAAACACGGTCTTCACAACCATAACGAACAGGTCAAAGAAACAAAAGCATCGCCCAAGATTCAGAACCAGTTCGGAATGAGTGATTAAAACTCAAACTCTGCACACATCACGAAGGCGAAAACGCCGGCGGCGTTTCCGCCCTTTTAAAAAAAAGTTCGCTGTAAATTCATTATCGATTGGTGTAATTTAAAAAAAGTTCATTGTAATTTATTCTTTGATCTGTTTATTTTAAAAAAAGTTCGGTTCAAAGTATTTGCCGATTGGTATAGAGCGCTTACCGATTGGTTTAAAGTGTTTGCCGATCGCTTTAAAGTGTTTATCGATCGGTTTAATTTAAAGAAAGGTTTGTGTCAATTTAATAAAGTTTTGTGGCTTTGCCTGTAAAGTGCTCAATACCTGTCGGAGCGCGTCCGGCACCTGCCTGCATCGTTCGTAAGGCGGACAGGTGCCGGACGCGCTCCGCCACAAAATCTTTTTATCTTAAGCATTTTTTAGGCAAAGCCAGGTTTTGTCGTTGTTTTTGAGAGATGTGGTTTTATTTTGCGTCGGAAACTTTGAGCGCGCCGCCGCCGAGCTCGCCTCCGGCGCAGGTCATCGCGCCTTTCCCGGCTTCATAGACGATGCCTTCCGCACCGATGCCGAAATCCTTTTCGCCCGGTTCTTCGGAATGGGCAACCGCGCAGTAGCGTTTGAACGAATCGCTGCGGGTCAGCGTGAAAGTATAGGTCTTGACCGTTACTTTTTCTTTCGCCCAATCCGGCGGCAGAACT
>DATLOR010000156.1:0-2413 GCA_035536135.1 Pyrinomonadaceae bacterium
CGGCGACAAGCGTGCCGATGTCGCCATTTATCGTCCGTCAGTCGGGCAATGGTGGATTCTGAAAAGCTCGAACGGTTCGAGTCTTGCGACGACTTTCGGAACGACGGGCGACAAGCCAGTGCCGGCGGATTTCGACAAGGACGGCAAAACCGATATTGCTGTTTGGCGACCATCGAACGGAACCTATTTCGTCGCCCGGAGCAGCGATAATTTTTCAAGCTTCTTTACCGCCAACTGGGGGCAAAACGGCGATCTGCCGATCGGCGCGGCGATCGCTCCTTGATTGTCTTTCGCGGTTAAATATCAGTTTTAAAGAGCCTATTCAGCGGATTTAGCGGTGATGAACGCATTATTTGTTAGAAGGGAAAGCCAGACGTTTATTGTAAACCTTTGAGAACCACTGCGTCGTGCATCCATTTGCCCTGAACGATCGTAAAAGTTTTGCCGTCGGCGGACAGCGATAGTCCGCCGCCCATTTCTTCGTCGCCTAAAGACCCGATTTGACGCGGCTTTTCCTCATCGAGCGACTGTCGCCAAAGGATATTTTTTTCATGATAGAGATTGGACGAAACATAGAGCAGATTTTTTCCGTCCGGCATCCAGGCGACGCTCAGCAGACGCGTCTTTTTCTCAGCCAGATTAAATGTTTTGACAATTTGCCCGTCGGCGAGTGCGGCAATCGTTAACGTGCTCTGGTCGTCCTTGGTTTCGGAAAAAGCCGCCTGCGTACCGTCCGGCGAGATCGCGAAAAAGGATTTGGATTTGTTCAGCACGAGCTGTTCAATGCCGCCTTTTGTCGAAGCCCGCCAGAGCATCCGGTTGATCCCGTGAAGATAATAAACCCATTCGCCGTCGGGCGAAACCGAGAGCGGATAGCCGCCGACCTCGTGCGTGATCTGCGTGTGGTTGCTGCCGTCCGGGTTCATTCGCCAGATCTGGACCGCGCCGGTGCGGTTCGATCCGAAAAATACCGATTTATTGTCGGGCGAAACGACCGGGATTGATAAGTCCATCCGGGTATTGGTCAGTTGACGCAGATTCGTGCCGTCCGGGGCGATGCTCCAGATTTCACCGTTGCCCGACATACTCGACGAAAAATAGATCTTGTTGTCGGGGGCGATCGAAGCCGAGGCGGCATCAGCCAGAACTTTGCAGACCAAAGGCTCTGCCGTTTGACACTGGCGCAGGTGAAAACTCTGTTTGATTTGGGTGGAAACTATTTTGGTCGCGTCTTTGTCCAAACTTAATATTCCGTAGCTTTCCGAGTCTTTCGTGAGCGGCACGGCTTCGCCGCTTCGGGCGGAGATCTGCCAGATGCGGACATTGATGTTCGGAATTCGCGATGCCGTCACCAGCCAGCCGCTCTTGTCGGGCAACCACGCCAGATTTCTGATGTTAAAAAATTTCTCGGTCGTTAATTCGCGCTCTTGTCCGCTTTGCAGATCGACTTCCGACAAGCCGAAATCGTTTCCCGAATTTTCCGATTGCCCGACGGCGAAAGCGATGGTTTTGCCGTCGGGCGCAAAACGATTGTCGCCGATGCGATAGGGACGCGGACGCGTGATGAGCTTGCGTTCGTTTTTGCCGTCCGCCGCGTCCGCCACCCAGAGCGAGCAAAATTCATCGTCGCGGCGCGGACAGCGGACGAACGAGATCAGCTTGTTGTCGGGCGAAATACTCGTCCAGCCTTCAGTTTGGCTGATGATTTTCTGCGGAATGCCGCCGAAGACCGAAACCCGGTAAACGCCCGTTCCTTCGTTTGTTAAGCGCGGATATCGAACAAAAAAGAGCACACTGCCGTCGGCTGAAAAAGTCAGACCGGTATAAACATCATCCGACGGCGGAATGATCTCGACGTTGTTGCCGCTTTCAAGTTCTCTCAGCCAGACGCTTTCCTTGTCGCCGCCTTTTCCGTTGACGTAAATGACGTTTTTGCCGTCGGGCGAGAGCCGAGCATGAATAACCTTGCCGTTGGTCGAAATCTTTTCGGATGAAAACGGCGCGGCTAAAACCGGTGCCTGCGCTTGAAAACTTTTGTTCTTAAGATACCACGCGCCGAAGATTACGGCGGCGACCAGTCCAAGGATCGCTGCGAGCAATAACGGCGAAAAAAGTTTTTTGGTTTTCGGCTCCGCCGCCAGCTTTTCGGGGTCGGCGATTTGATCCGGTTGATGAGCGGGCGGCGCGGTCGTTTCGAACGACAGTTTATTTTCTTCGGAAATCTCCCGGACTTCGGCGATGAAACGATAACCGTGTCGCCGGACGGTTTTGATATATTTCGGTTCGTGCGCGTCGTCGCCTAAGATGACGCGAAGCTGGCGGATGTTGAAGGTCAGATTGCTTTCTTCGACAAACGAATCAGCCCAGATCTTGTCCATCAATTCGTCTTTGCCGAGCAGGCGTCCGTGATTTT
>DATLOR010000157.1:0-4962 GCA_035536135.1 Pyrinomonadaceae bacterium
CGTGATGATCATCACGCCGCCCTTTCGCAATAAGGGTTTATTGCGGTACATATTGAAATGATAGCCGAGAGCCATGACCTGCACGAGAATCGGATTCAGCGCGGAATAGACGTTATACGGCGAAATATCGGGAATGCCCGAGATCAAGATGTCGCACTGACCTTTGACCGGAATTTCATACTGGCGATAGTTTAGTTCGAGAATTTTCTCGTGAACCTTTTCGGTTTCGCCCGCAAAACAGCCGATCAATTCATACTGCGCCGGAATCGCGTGGAGCAGTTTTCTTCTGGCAAGGCGCGGCAATTTTGAAAACGTGCGTTTCATCGCTTCCCATTTCATCCGGTCGCCGAAACTGAATTCGTCTTCGTTGCGCGTCAGAATGTCGTAGCCTTCGGGAAACATTTTGTTGTTGATCGCCGTTTCGATGTGAAAAACGTTGCAGTGTTCGTCAACGAGTTTACCTAATTTTATAACCTTGTGATTAAGCGCGGATTTCGGCGGATCCATATACGAATCCGAATCGCGGATCGTCTGCGGTTCGTGATGCTGGCGCAAAGATTCGTAATCGCATAAGCCCACCGCCACCGATTTATGTCCGCCGTCCATCGGGACGAGATTGATGTTCAGATAGATCAGCAAATCGCTTTCGATCGCGCGTTTGTTGACGCGCAAGGGTTCGTCGTGACGCGTGTGTCCGATCGTCACCAAGCCTTCGTCGTCTTCGGCGTCGTGATTGTAATAACGGTCGGGATAAAATTCGTTGAAGATCGAACTGCCGACCATCCGTTCCATTTCCCACGCCGTCATTTTGCGGTGAAGTGAATTGGCGATGATCAAATGCACGTCGTCAACACCGTTCGCCGCGCACATATCGAGGACGACTTCGAGCATCGTCTGCCTGAGATCGGGCGTTTGCATCGGCGGCAGCGGAAGAGAAATATCGTCCATCGCGATCGTCACGCGCATTCCCGGTTCTAATTGCGCGTAAAGCGGTTTCGCGTCGATCGGATGATTGACCGCATATCGAATCGCCGCCTCGCGGTTCGGTAAGCCTTTGATCGGCGGATTCGGATAGATCACGCGCGTCCCGACCGGCAGATCGTTGATGATAAAATCCTCGCCGAACGGCATAATGCGCGGCGCACTGTCTTTATCAATGTAAATAATTGATTCGTGTGTTTTTCTGCGTAATTGCAAAGCCATAAATTTTATAAATTATTCTTTTTCGTGTCCGTGTCGGCACGGCAAAATATGAATATACAAACCTTTAGTAGAATCTTGATTGAAGAAAATACTTCCCGCTGATTTCGGATTTATGTTTCGAGCGTGCTCTTCTCCATTCACAAAAGCAAGTATATAATTTGCCAAAAACTCTAAAGAATTCGCGTCACCTTCAATTAAAACTTCTGTCTTTTCTAATAATTTAACCGTAAGTTTTGCGCCCGAATCTGCAAACTGTTCGCAAATCTCGTTTGCTGTAGATTCAATATCTTTCGCTCTAACTATTTTCATTTCTACTTATTGTAAACACTCAAAAGCAGTTTACCTTTGTAATCGATCAGCCCGAGTTTCACACTGTCAAGCCAAGCATTACATCACTTCAAATCAAGAATCGCCCAATCGTGCTGCGTCGCGGTTTGTTTCAATCTGAAATCGGGATTGACGGCGACCGGATGACCGACGATCGAGAGCATCGGCAGATCGGAAATGCTGTCCGAATACGAATAAGATTCGCTCAAATTGATGTTTTCGCGTTCGGCGTATTCGCGCATCCATTTTGCTTTCGTGGCGGAAGCCATCACGGGCGGCAAAATCCGTCCGGTCGCGTAGCCGTTGACGAATTCAAGGCGATTGGCGACGAAATCGTCAATGCCGAGATATTCCATCAGCCGCGCAACCGTAAAATCGAGCGCCCCAGTTAGCACAACTTGCCGCTGACCGATTTTTTTCGATGTTTTGATCAGTTCGAAAGTGCCGGGAAAAACCGCCGGTTTTAAGACTTCTTCAAAAAGCTCTTCCGAGAAAAACCGCAGACGGTCTTCGGACAATCCCTTGTAACTACGGAAGAAAACCTCGTTGAAAACATTGCGCGAGTACAAATCCGTGAGCCCGAAAAACGGGAGTTTCGCGACCGTTCCCGCGCTCATCTTCAGGGTTTGCCATAATCCTTGCTGGCGCTGCGCGTAGAATCCGAGCGTATGCACGAGATTTGTGCTCACGAGTGTTCCTTCCAAATCGTAAAAAGCCGCGGCTTGTCCGTTTTTGCTCATTTAAGTTTCGCTAAAATACCTGCATTGCATTAAAATGAATAGTCGTTCAGTAACGAAATATAAAAATATAACTTATTTTACCGCTTTTTGGTAATTTATCCGATGATGAGAAAACATATTTACAGTTTTATTACAATCGGTTTGCTCGTGTTTCTTTTTACTTCCTGCGCAAAAAAAGTCGAAACCGAATCCGTCGAACCGCCCGCGAACGCCGCATTGATCGGCGAAACCTTGACAAAATGCGACCTGCTGTTCAAAGAGCGCAGCGACTTAGCAAAATTGCGCGAAGCCGTCAAATCGCTCTCTTCGGTCAGAAACCCTGATGCACGAAATTACGAGGTCGAATGGAAATTTGCCAAATTCAATTATTTCCTCGGCAAACTTTCGACGGACGAAAAGGAAAAGGAAAAAGCTTTTGAAGACGGCGTCCAGGCGGGCAGAATCGCGTCGCGCCTCGAGCCGAATAAGGCGGACGGATATTTTTGGTACGGCGCAAACTTGGGCGAACAAGCCAAACAAAGCCCCGTCACGGTCGGCGTCAAATCAATTGACGATATCAAGCAAGCGATGAACAAAGTTCTCGAGATCGACCCGAAATATCAAAATGCGAGTGCTTACGACGCGCTCGCCCAGGTTGAGCTTTCGACTGCCGGATTAATGGGCGGAAAACCCGAACGCGCGGTCGAATATCTCGAACAGGGACTCAAGATCGAAGATGACAACACTTATCTTCATCTTCATTTAGCCGAAGCCTACCTGGCAGTCGGAAAAAAAGACGAAGCGAAAAAACAGCTCGATTTTCTTCTGAAAATGAAGCCTAACCCCGATTACCTGCCCGAACATAAAGAAACCGTCGAAAAGGCGAAAAAATTGCTTGAAACAAAGTTCTGACATTTATCATTTATCATTTATCATTTATCATTTTTTCGTAAGTTTAAGATAAATGTTCAATGGTAAATGATAAATGATAATCCGTCGCGCCATTTTTCCCGGTTCATTCGACCCTTTAACCAACGGTCATCTCGATATTATCAAGCGCAGTTCGCCGCTTTTTGACGAGATCGTCATCGCCGTTCTCAATAATCCCGAAAAAAATCCGATGTTTTCCGTCGAAGAGCGCTGCGCGATGCTGCGCGAGATTCTGCCCGAGATCGAAACCGGCAAATGCGTTTTGGTGGTTGACAGCTTTTCGGGTTTGACCGCCGATTTTGCCAAAAAGAAACAAGCGGCGGCGATCGTACGCGGAATCCGCGCCGTCGCCGATTACGAATACGAACTGCGGATGGCTTTGATGAATCGGCGGCTCGAACCGCAAATCGAAACGGTTTTTCTGGTCGCGGCGGAAGAATTTTCGTATGTTTCGTCAAGCCTGATGAAACAGGTTTTCACGCTTGGCGGTCGCGTCGAAGGGCTTGTTCCGCAAAAAGTCGAAGCAAAAATGCGCGAGAAATTAAAATGAATAAAAAGCTTCTGATTCTCAAAGTTCAGCACGCGCAAATCACGATTCCGAAAGGCGCGGAAGCCGAAGCGCGGAAATTTTACTGCGGCGTTTTGGGGTTAAAAGAAATTCCGAAACCCGAAATTTTGCAGAGCCGCGGCGGATTTTGGCTCGAGATCGGCGCGTTTCAGGTTCATATCGGAACGGAAGACAATTTCGAACGAATGAACTCGAAAGCGCATATCGCCTACGAAGTCGAAGATCTGGAACTCTGGCGCGAAAAATTACTGGAAAATGACGTCGAAATTCTCGAAGGCATCCCGATTCCGCATTACAAACGTTTTGAATTTCGCGACCCGTTTGGCAATCGCGTCGAATTTCTCGAAAAATTATGAATAGAAAATGATTTATGATAAATTCTTATTATTCTGGATTTACGATTTGATCTTTTACGTTTTACTATCTAATTATGAATTTTCCGGTTTCCGAAAAAGTCTCCCGAATGAAAACTTCTTCCACGTTCAAGGCAATGCAAGCCGCGGCAAATTTGCGCGAACAAGGCTTTGACGTGATCGATCTGACGGTCGGCGAGCCCGATTTCCCGACGCCCGAATTCATCAAGGATCTGGCGATCGAAGGTTTGCACAAAAACATCACGAAATACACGGCAAGCGCGGGAATGAAGCCTTTTACCGAAGCGGTCGGGCATTTTTACGGCGAACAGTTCGGCGCGGAAGTTTTGCCAACCGAGGTTGTCGCGAGCTGCGGCGGAAAACAGGCGTTGTTTAATGCCGCCTGCACGATCTTAAATGAAGGCGACGAATGTTTGATCCCGAAACCTTACTGGGTCACTTTTCCCGAGATCGTCACGTTTACGGGCGCGAAAAGCGTTTTTATCGAAACCGAAGAAACCGATTTTATTCTGAGCGCCGAGCAGGTCGCGGGCGCAATTACCGATAAAACCAAACTTTTGATCGTCAACAGCCCGAGCAATCCCTCGGGTCGCGTCATTCCGCCTTCGGAAATGCGGAAGATCATCGAAGTTTGCGCCGAGCGCGGCGTTTATGTTCTCACCGACGAATGTTACCTGTTTTTCGTCTATCCGCCGATGGAAGTTTTCACCGCCGCCGTTTTGCCGAAAGAACTTCGGGATTTTGTCTGCATCGCGGGTTCGTTTTCAAAAACCTACGCGATGACCGGCTGGCGCATCGGCTACACGATCGCGAACGAAGAATGGTCGAAAGCGATGATCAA
>DATLOR010000158.1:0-2685 GCA_035536135.1 Pyrinomonadaceae bacterium
TCAAATCTTTCATAAAAAACATTCGATAAATTCTAATTTACAAAATCCTTTGGAAACCAGATAACGTTGCCTTTATCCGCCGATTTGTCCTGACCTTTTCTGATAAGTGCGGTTTTTAGTAATTGATTCGCGGTTTCGCCGTCGCGCCAGAATGTTGCCGCGCCGAAATTTATCGTCAAATTGAGATTTTCGCTTTCTGAAACCTGAAACGGACTTGAAACAAAGGCGCGATTTATCCGTTCGATAATATCTACGCCGATCTTTTCGCTCGCCGTCGGCAGAATCGCCAGAAACTCGTCGCCTGAGGCGCGCGTTAAAACGTCCATTTGCCGAAGCTGCTTTTTGATCGTCGCGCCGGCAAACGCAAGCAGTCGGTCGCCCGCCGCGTGTCCGTATTTTTGATTGATTTCCGCAAAATCACGAATATCCATCGCCAAAACCGTCAGCGGACGCTCGTCCCGGTGGCGATGGGCTTCCGCCATTTGATTTTCGAGCACCAGAAAAAAGCCGCGCTCGTTCGGCAGATTTGTCAGCGAATCGGTCAAAGCATTTGAAAGGCTCTGTTCGAAAGCGAACGAATTGGCGAACAAAGGCGCCACGCGTTCGCCGATGGCATTCAGAAGGATTTCGGCATTTTCGTCAAAACTGTTTTCCGCCGCGCCGTATAAAACCAAAACGCCGAAAGTTTCGCCGCGATTTATCAGTGGAACTGCCGCCGCCGCCCGAAAATCTTTCAGCATCAAAGGCGAAAACACCCTCTTTTCAAACAGAAGCGCCGCGTCGATCTCGGTTTTTCCGCTCAGAAATGTCTTGACCGCCAAACCTTTGTTCGTGTCGGATTTGAAATTCATAAATTCACGCGAATTTTCACCGACCGCATATTTTATCTGCAAAATATTGTCGCCGTCGCCGCGCAGAAACATCACACACGCCGAAAAAGGTACGATTTCGTCGATCCGGCTCGCGACGAGTCTGAACATATCGGAAAATTTAAGCGACGCGCCGAAAAATTCGTTTGCCTCTTCGAGAGCAAAAAGTTTTCCTTCGATTTCTTCGTTAAAAGCCGTAATTGCCTGTTCCGCCTGCAAACCGGACAATTTTGCCCGCTGCCAGAAATAAAACACCGCGCACAAAAGCGGATAAACTGCGGCGATCGTCAAAAAAATCGCCGTTTTCGTTTCAAAGACAAGCGCGGAATTGGAAACAAAAAACGTCGCGACAATCGCGGCGAAGGAAAAAGCGGCGGTCAGAACAATGTTGTAGCCGACAATTTTGTCTGAAAACGAAGAAATTCGTAGATTTTCCATAAGTGCTGCAAATGATTTTGAAGTAAGCCGGGATTGTGAGAAGGTTTTGGTTTCGGGAAAAACCGCTTATTAAAAAGATACCGTTTCAGCCGCTTGAAAGTCAATAGTTGAAATTTGCTTAACTAATTCGCATTTTTGGGTTTTGCAGGACGAAAAAGTTAATTTTTTTTTGCGTTTTTTTTTTCAAAAACCGATTTTTTATCATTTTTTGAGTTGACTTAACAAAGTTTGCCTTTTATATTGTCCAATGTTCCAAAAAAAATGTTGAGGAACACGACTTTCTTAGGAAGGTCGTTAAACAATAAAGTAAATATACATTCTTTGAAGAAGACAGGAGAATTTAATCGAAATGAAAAAAGTAATTGCTCTTTCAGCAGTTTTAACGTTAGGTTTGTTAGGTGCGGCTTGCCCGGGTGAAAGCAACACAAACACAGCAACAAATGCGCCTAAAAACACGTCAAACACGACGACGACAACCACAACAAACACGAATGGCAATACAGCCGTTACGACGACGAATACAACAACGTCCAACACGACTGTAAATACAAATGCAGCTAAACCGGCTAACATGTCAAATTCCAACATGAAAGATGAAAAGGAAAAAGACACGAAGTCGAACTCAAACACGGAAACAAAGAAACCGTAGTTTTGGATTTAACTTAAAAATTAAAAGCACGCTGTTTTCGGACAACGTGCTTTTTTTATGTTCGGACTTTAATGTCTAAGCTAATTGTTCTCTCAATTCCTCAGCCGTTGCGACAGGCTTTTGACAGGCAAAATTCTCGCACACATAAGCCGTCGGTTTGCCGTCGATCATACTTCTTTCCCGTAAAAGCGGAATAAAATCAGCGTTTTCACCAGTGTCTCCGGCTAAAACGACGACCTTGTTCGGCAGGAAATCGCGCCAGATTTCGTTTTTCAATTCATCCGAATCGCCGAGGATGACGATTTCCTTCGCCGGATTGAAATAAAATTCAAGCGTTGACAGCACGCGCCCGAAACCGTTCGGATACCGCCGGACTTGCGGAGTCACGAGTCTCAGCACGGTGACGGCAAAGCGTTCGTATTTTTCCTCGCCCGTCAGTTTTGCGAGTTTCAGCAAAACATCCGCCGCGACCGAATTTCCCGAAGGCGTCGCGTTGTCGAAATAATCCTTGTTGCGCACGATCAATTCCTCGTGATTATTTGCCGTGAAGAAAAATCCGCCGCTTTCCTCGTCCCAGAATTCGGTGATCAGCAGATCGGCAAGCCGTTTTGCTTCGCGCAAATATTTGATTTCGCCCGAAACCTGAAAAAGCTCGGTCAAACCGTCGGCAAAATTCGCGTAATCTTCGAGATAAGCATTCAATTTCGCCTTGCCGTCTTTCCAGGTGCG
>DATLOR010000159.1:0-4207 GCA_035536135.1 Pyrinomonadaceae bacterium
TCATCCGTTTTCCAGGATAATTCGGGATGCCATTGGACACCTAAAACAAATCGGTCATTGCGCGTATCTTCGATGCACTCAATGACACCGTCCTTTGCCCACGCCGTCGATTTTAAATTCTTCCCGACCTTACCGATCGCCTGATGGTGATGAGAATTTACCCTGACATCATTTTTATTCGTTATCAGACGCGATATTAAACTTTCATTTTCAAATTCGAGGCTGTGCGAATTTCTGGCGAGCGGTTTTCCCTGCTCGTGTTTGACGCAGTTTTCAATCTCGGTTTCGATATCCTGGATCAACGTGCCGCCTCTCGCAACATTTAAAACCTGCATTCCGAAACAAATTCCCAGCACGTTTTTCTTTAATTTTTCTGCTTCCGCCAAAATCATCAAATCGGTATTCTCTTTTTCGGGAATAATTTTTTTGAGGCTCGGGCGCGGTTCTTCGCCGAAAATCAACGGATCAACATCGGTATCGCTTCCCGGCAAAAGGATTCCGTCAATATTTTTGACAACCTCGGAAAGATAATCTTTATTCGGAATCAAACTAATATGATAAGGTATCGCGCCCAAAGCCTCCAAAGCCTCGCTGTAATCGCGTCCGAGATAAAAGCGGTCGGTTTCCAGTTCCAGACGCATTGTCAGACCAATAATCGGTTTTCTTTTCATAAACTTTACAATGTTCAGATAAATCAATAGCCGCTGTCAATTTGAGCATTTCAATTTTAAGATTTATCATGGAGTTTTATGCAAATTGATAAAAAGTCCCTAAAAATTCGCTCGACGACGGTTTTGCTGGTTCAACGAAATGGGCAAATCGCAATGGCTGGCGACGGGCAGGTCACGCTCGGCGAAACAGTAATTAAAGGAAATGCCCGGAAAGTGCGCCGCATAAAAAACGGCGATGTTCTGGTCGGATTTGCCGGCGCAACCGCCGACGCCTTTACGCTTTTGACGAAATTTGAAGCCAAATTGGAACAGTTTCAGGGACAGCTCGAACGGGCGGCGATCGAGTTGAGTAAAGATTGGCGAACCGATAAATATTTACGGCATCTCGAGGCGCTTTTGATCGTCGCCGATAAAAAGGATGCTTTTTTGATTTCCGGCAAAGGCGATGTGATTGCCTCGGACGATGGCTTATTATCGGTCGGCTCGGGCAGTATGTACGCGCTTTCGGCGGCGCGCGCCCTTGTCAAACATACCGAGCTTTCGGCAAAAGAGATCGCGTTGGAGTCATTAAAAATCGCCGGAGAAATTTGCATTTATACCAATTCCGAAATTTTGGTAGAAGAGATTCAATAATAAAAATGGCTATTTTTTTAAGCGGAGAAGTAAAAGATACGGTTTCAAGTCCCAAACTTGATGATTTAACGCCTCGTCTGATCGTTGCCGAACTGGATAAATATATTATCGGACAAGACAGCGCAAAACGGGCGGTCGCGGTCGCGCTTCGCAATCGAATCCGCCGTCAGAAACTCCCCCCTGAAATTGCTCAGGATGTTCTGCCAAAAAATATTTTGATGATCGGTTCAACCGGCGTCGGTAAAACCGAGATTGCCCGACGGCTTGCCAGACTGGCCAATTCACCTTTTATCAAAATCGAAGCATCGAAATTTACCGAAGTCGGGTATGTCGGGCGCGATGTCGAAAGTATGGTTCGGGAACTCACGGATGTTGCCGTGGATATGACCAAACAAGCGGCTTTTGAAGAAGTTCGCGGGCGTGCCGAAGAAAATGTCGAGGAAAAGATTCTGGATATTTTATTGCCGTCCTCAAGTTCATATTATCCGCAGTCTTTTGATAATAAATCCGATGATTTTGAAGAAAAACAACCGAATCGAACCCGTGAGAAATTACGCGAACAATTGAGAAACGGTGAATTTGACGAGCGTCTGATTGAAATCGAAACCCAAGACCGTTCAAACGCGATGATCGATTTCGTCGGCGGGCAAGGCATGGAAGAAATGGGCGTTAACCTGCGCGATATGTTCGGGAATATGTTTCCGTCCAAAACCGTCCGCCGCAAAATAAAGATTTCCGAAGCCCAGAATTTCCTGCTCCGCGATGAACTGGAAAATCTTGTCGATATGGAGCAGATCACGCGCTCGGCAATCGAAAAAACGCAATCGTCGGGAATAATTTTTCTCGACGAAATCGACAAAATTGCCGGACGCGAATCAGGAAGCGGTAATCCGGATGTTTCGCGCGAAGGCGTTCAGCGTGATTTGCTTCCGATCATCGAAGGCACAAACGTTAACACCCGCTACGGAATGGTCAATACCGAACATATCCTTTTTATCGCGGCGGGCGCGTTTCATGTTTCAAAGCCGTCCGATCTGATTCCCGAACTGCAGGGTCGTTTTCCGATCAGAGTTGAGTTGGAGTCGCTGAAATTTGAAGACTTTAAGCGCATCCTTGTACAGCCTAAGAATTCGCTTATTAAGCAATATCAAGCACTCTTAAGCACTGAAGAAATTAAACTCGAATTTACTGACAGCGCGATTGTTTCCCTCGCGGAAATGGCAGTCAAGATTAATCAAAACACCGAAGATATCGGGGCTCGGAGACTTCATACGCTTCTCGAAAAACTGCTCGAAGAGATTAGCTTTTTAGGAGAAGAGATTGAAAATAAACATCAGATCATTGACGAACAATACGTCAGCAATAAACTCGACGAACTGGTTCAAGATCAAAACTTACGCCAATATATTCTTTAGTTATACAGATGCTTTTACACACGCTTAAACATTTTAAACATAAACACAAAAAAGCAGTATTAGCGTTTATTTTTATCGCATTGCTTATTTCAGCAGGTTGCGGAAAACGTAAACCGCCGCTTCCGCCGGTTGAGAAAGTTGCCCAGAGGGTTGAAATATCAGGTTTTCAGCGCGGTAATAAAATACAGCTCTCCTGGACAATGGCGGCACGGAACGCATCGGACGGAAGTGTCTTAAATATCAGTCGGGCTGATGTCTACCGTCTGACCGAACCGGCGAATTCTTCATCAAATCTTTCCGAGGAGGATTTTGCATCGCGCAGTACCTTGATTGCCACTATTCCGATCAGCGATTCTGATTTTGCCCGTAAACAGATGACGTTTACCGACACACTCAATTTTGCCGGACAATCGGCACGGATTCGATATGCCATCAGATTTGCAAACGCAACCGGACAAAAAGCAGGTTTTTCGAATTTTTTGGTGATTGAACCAACTGCCAAAGTTGCCGATGTTCCGAAGGATTTGAAATCTGAAGTGACACAAAACTCGATCGCCATCAAATGGAATTCGCCAATCCAAAATATTGACGGCTCGACCCCTGCAAATATTCTGGGATTCAACATTTATAGAATGGATGATGAGAAGAATATTCAAAAAGTTTTGAACAATTCACCGGTGACGACCAATGAATTTTCCGATAAGTCTTTTGAATTTGAAAGAAACTACACTTATTTTGTCCGCACGGTTTCACTCGGCTCAAACGGCGAACCGCTGGAAAGTGCTGATTCGGAAATCATCAAGGTTTCCCCGAAAGACAATTTCCCGCCGGGTGCGCCAGGCGCTGTCACGATTGCCGCTTCGCCGAATACGATTTCAATTTTCTTTGCGTCGAACATCGAAAATGATATCGCAGGTTATAAAGTTTATCGTTCGACCGACCGCAATTTACCAAAGCCCGATTGGAGTTTAATGACCCCGCAATTGTTGACCACAAATACATTTCAGGATACGACGGTCGAGTCTGGAAAAACATATTTTTATTATTTAATTGCAATTGACAAATTCGGTAACGCCAGTGATATGTCGGATGTAGTGAGCGAAACTGTTCCATAAATTTTATGAAAATCTGTCATTTTTTACATAATAATGAACAATATTGGGGAGCTTTCAGCAATGGTCGCGTCTATCCTTTTCCCACTCTTGAAATTCCGAAGGTCTTCGAATTTACCAATTCATCCAAAAGTTTTGAGATTGAATCGGTAAAATTGCTCGCTCCCGTCGCGCCTTCAAAAATAGTTTGTGTCGGCAGAAATTACGCCGAACACGCTGCCGAACTTGGTAATGAAATTCCTAAATTTCCATTGCTTTTTCTTAAAGCTCCATCGGCTTTAATTACCGAAAACGAGGCGATCAGGATTCCCGCCCAATCGAATCAAGTCGAACACGAAGGCGAGCTCGGAATTATAATCGGTCGCGAATGCCGTAA
>DATLOR010000160.1:0-6086 GCA_035536135.1 Pyrinomonadaceae bacterium
CGATCAAGCGCATCGAGGAGAATTTCGAAACTTTGCAGTTCAACACGCCGGTCGCGGCGCTCATGGAACTGTCGAACGCCTTGTATGATTTCAAGGTCGAGCCAGAAACCGCGACCGACGCAGACGTGTTTGCGATTCGCGAAGCGGCGGAAGCGCTGGTTTTGATGCTCGCGCCGTTTGCGCCGCATACGGCAGAAGAGTTGTACGCGCAGATCGTCGGCAACGACGACGGAATCTTGGCAAACGACGCGCGGTTTCCCGTGTATCGCGAGGAACTGGCAAAGGCGGACGAGATCGAGATTCCGGTGCAGGTCAACGGCAAACTGCGCTCGCGCGTGCTGGCTTCGCCCGAAGCGTCGAACGAGGATCTGGAAAAAATGGCGCTCGCGGACGCGAAAGTCGGCGAATTTACAAACGGCAAACAGATCGTCAAGATCGTCGTCGTGCCGAAACGTCTGGTCAATATCGTCGTGAAATAGTTCGGAGCGTTTCTGCGACCGATTTTCCTTCAAAAACCGCTGTTCAATCGACGGCGGTTTTTTTTATCGCGTCTGCGCGAGCCTTAAAAATTTTCCTAAATTAAAAAGGGCGAAACTGTTCGCGCGCGTTTATCGTTTTTACCTTGATTGAGATTCATAAACAATCTAAAATCAGAAGGAAGAAGATTTGTAGTAAAATGCCGCCCGAGTTTTTATAGCAGGAAAAAAGAACAAAAATAGTTTTTCGTCCGTATCCGAAAATCAAGATGAAAGAATGTCAAATTTGTAAAAGATGTTACCCCGATGAGGTCAATACTTGCCCCGACGATGGAATGCCGACTGCCCAAACTCTCAGCGGCGAACCGCTTTTGGAAGGAAAATATCAGCTGGAAAAAAGGCTCGGACAGGGCGGTATGGGCGTGGTTTATAAAGCGCGGCACACCTATCTGAAAACTGCGCACGCGATCAAGGTCATTCTGCCGGATTTGGTCGGAAACGACCCGCAGCTTGTCACCAGATTCCGGCAGGAAGCGCTTGCCGCCGCCGCCATTCGTCATAATAACGTCGTCGGCGTTTCCGACTACGGCGTGGTCGCGGGCAAAATGCCGTTTCTCGTGATGGAATATGTCGAGGGCGAATCGCTCCATGACCTGCTGACGCGCGAAGGGAAACTTTCGCCCGAAAAAGCCCTCGATCTGATGGCGGCGATTTGTGCCGGGGTCGGCGCGGCGCATCATCAGGGCATCGTTCACCGCGATCTGAAACCGCTCAACGTGATGATCTGCACGGGCAAGAAATCAATGTCCGAAGCCGTTAAGATTCTTGATTTCGGGCTCGCAAAAATCAAATCGGGCGAACTGCTCGGCTCTTTTATTCAGGCGCAGACGACCGGTCTGATGGGTTCGCCGTATTATATGGCTCCCGAACAATGGGCGGACGAAGAACCCGACGTGCGGGCGGATATTTACTCGCTTGGCGTGATACTTTTTCAGATGCTGACGGGCGATGTGCCGTTCAAAGGCTCCTCGATTCCGGCGATCATGAAAAAACATCTCTCGGACGCGCCGCCGTCGTTTGCCGAATCGAACACCAAGATCGCGCCGCAGATCGAATATGCCGTGCGCCACACGCTCGAAAAGTCGCGTGAAACGCGCACGCAAAGTGTCGAACAACTCGTCGAAGAGCTGACCAAAGCCGTTCAATCGGCTTCGCAGAATATCTCTTCGATCGGCTATTCGACAAATTCGTCCCTGCCGGTTTCGCTCCTTAGAATTTTGACAAATCCGCCGCAATCGCACGTTTTTGTCGATAATATCTCGGTCGGGCAAACCCAGCCTGACGGGTGGCTTCTGCTCGAAGGCGTACAGAGCGGCAATCACCGGATCCGCATCACCCACAACGGTTATCAGGATTGGGAAAGCGACGTTATTTGCGACGGCAAGCCGCAGCAGGTGGCGATCAAGCTGACTGAAGGCACGGGCGGAATTCCGCGACCGATGGAAACGATGCCTGTGATGCAGGATTCGCAGCAGCATATCTCGCAGGTTTCACAGCCGCAAATGCAGCAGAGTTATTCGGTTACGCCGCTCAACTCGCAGCCGCAAATGCAGAATACCGGGCAGCAGCAAAACTGGCAGACGGGCGGGCAAGGCGGCTATGTACAGTCGCAAGAGGTGAAAAAAAGCGCGGTTTCACCGTTAATTTTGGCAGTTATTGGAATTGCGGGTTTATTCATACTTATTTCAGGTGGGTTGTTCGGAGCGTACAAGCTCGGAATGTTCAGCGGAAATACAGGCGGCGGCAACACCAACAATAATCCGCCGAACAATTCAAGCGCAAATTCGAACAGCCAGACGCCGCCTCCGGTCAAAGCCGAAATGGTCAAAATTCCGGGCGGAAAATTTACGATGGGACGCAACGGCGATTTATTTGAAAGCCCTGAGCATGAAGTCGAAGTAAAAGACTTCTCGATTGACAAGAACGAAGTGACGAACGCCGAATATTATGAGTTTGTAAAGGCGAAAAACTACAACCCGATTCCCTCGCACTGGGAAAACGGCAAGCCTTTAACAAATGAAATGAATATGCCGGTTCGATATGTGAATATCGAAGACATCAAGGCATTTGCCAGTTGGCGCTCGGAACGCGACAAGGTTACTTATCGGCTTCCGACCGAAGAAGAATGGGAATATGCCGCCCGCAACGGTAGTGACGACAATCTCTATCCGTGGGGCGACAAGTGGGAAGAAGATAAGGCAGTAGTCAGGCGCGACCTTATTCTTTCGCCCGTCGGTTCGATTCCGGGCGGCGCAAATAAATGGGGCGTTTTAGATTTGGTCGGAAATGTTTGGGAATGGACTGAAACAAAGGCTTCGGCTTATAAAGGAGCAAATCCCGAATTTGCCAAGAAACTTGAAGACAGTCTGGGAAAAGACAACGTTGTTGTGCGCGGCACATTTAGTTTGACTAAAGATGCTTCGACCGCAACTTCGACTATTCGGAGTTTCAATCAGGTTTCCAAGCGCGATAAAATTATCGGTTTCCGGCTGGCGCGTTCCGATTAAAAAAATGTTGGGGTTTTTTTTATGACAAAAGTTTTCGGAAGATACGGATTTTTATTGCTTTTTGCTTGTTTAGTTTTTTCACCAATTTACGTTTACGGTCAGGATTTGGGAAGCAGCAGCGGAATTTTCCGGGCACCCAATCCGAGCTCAAAAAATACTTCAACTTCGCCGAAAACGACCAAGCCGAAAACTTCTTCAGCGGCAGTCAGGAAGAACACGCCGAAACCGGTTGCGAAAACAACCGCGAAACAGACGCGAAGCGCAAAAACGACCAAGCCGCGCGAAACCGTTTCAAAAAATACGCTCAAACAAACTACGGTTTATAATCCGCAGCCGCAAAGCAATCTCGTGATCACGGTCGGCAACCCGACGAGCGGAAATTTTGACGAGCTTTTCGAGCAGGCGGTCGAAGAAGGCAACACGGCGCGCGATGAAAGAAATTATTTAAAAGCGGAAGCCGCTTACCGCCGCGCTCAAAATCTGAAATCGAAGGATTCACGCGCCGTTTACGGACTCGGCAATATTTACGCCGACCAACAGCGTTGGGAAGAATCCGAACGCGCGTATCGGCAGGCGATCCTGCTTGAACCCGACAGCTCGGGCGCGTATGTTGCTCTGAGCTACGTTTTAACCCAGCCGATCGTCAGCAGTAATCTTTCCGAACGATACACGGAAGCCGAAAAAACGGCGCGCAAAGCGATTCAGATCGATGCGGAAAACGCTTTTGCCTACGACCAACTCGGCGTCGCGCTCGAGCTTCGCGGAATCATTTCCTTGGAGACGCAGAACGCATACAAACGGGCGATTCAGATCGAGCCCGAATTTGCGCTCGCTTATGCGCATCTCGGCAGATTGCTGCGCCGCAACGGGAAAGCCGTCGAATCAACCGAAGCCTACGCCAAAGCGATCAAATTTTCGACCGATGTTCCGACCATGATTCTCGTCGCGGATGTCATGCAGTCACAGCAAAAATTTCTCGAATCGGAACAGCTTCTGCGCCGCGCTTTAACGCTGGATGCAAAACATCCGACCGCGCTCTATATGCTCGGACGCGCCCTGACGATCCGCAACGAGTTCGACGAAGCCGAAAAGGTTTTGAAAAAGTCGGTCGAGGTGAGCCCGAACAGTTTTGTTTCATACACGCTTTTAGGTTCGCTTTATCTGCGCCGCGCACGGCTCGACGATGCCGAAAGAGTTCTCAACAAAGCCCTGACGGTGGTTTCATCGAACGAGAGAAAACGGCTCGCGCAGGAATTTGAAACCGTCGGCGATGCGTTTACGAAAATCGGCAAGCCGAAAGATGCCGTGCGACTTTATCGTCAGGCAATGGCGCTCGACAGTTCAAAAACGATTTTAACGGAAAAATTGGCGAAAGTTCGCTAATTTAAATTTCTTACGAAAGCAATCGGGAAATTTATTGAAATTCAGCCGCGATTAAACCTATTTTCAAACACAAGCGTTTTAGAAACGCTGAATTTTCACACGAACGAGGTTTCGGCTAATGATTGCTTTAACAACTGGTAATACAACGATGCTTTATTGTCCGAAGTGCCGCCGCACTTATGAAGATGGAACACAACGATTTTGCGACAACGATGGCGGGAGACTGCTGCCTGCGCCTGCGGCGCAAAAGAGCGATTCCTCCACAGCAGGCGGCGTTTTCTCGAACGTTTTAGGGAAAAACCCGCCGGCAAGCGACCCGGATAAAAAAAACAATCCCGCGCCGCGTTTTATTCCGCTTAATAAAACCGAAGAATCCGATAAAAAACTGACATCTTTTCCGTCGGTCGGCAGAATTTTCCAGTCCGAACAATTCCTAAAGCCGAAAACCGAGGAACCATCCGAGGCGGAAGATTCGATTCTCGAACTCGACCCTTTGCCGGTCAAGAAAGAGGAGAAAGAATCGATCCTCGAATTTGAGCCGTTTCCGCCGAACGAAGAAGAAACGTCTTCGGTTGAAGCTTCGGAAGAATCGCCAAAACCGGCGCCGCGTCTGATCAATCCGTACGAGATCGCTTCCGGCACAGGTTCGGTCGGCAACCGCCAAACAAATCCGCTCGGCAGAGAGGCTTTGAGCTGGGACAACACGGACGCGCTGCTCGGTCAAACCGTCAAAGGTCGCTATCTGGTTCTCGAAGAACTCGAAGCCGACGACGAAGACAGTTTGATCTATCTGGCGGAAGACCAAATTTTTGACAGCAAAAAAGTTGTCGTGCGCGTTTTTATGAACGAGGATTTCGGCGCGGACGATCTGGAAGAAAAGATCTTCGCCGAGGAACGCGTTTCGCTTTCGCACCTCAATCACCCGAACATCGCGGGCGTTTTCGATTCGGGCGAATTGCCCGAAGGCAACGACTTTATCATCAGCGAATTTGTCGAAGGCAAATCGCTCGCCGATATGCTTCAGCACACGGGACAATTCAATTCTTTGCGGACGGCGCGGATCATTCGTCAAATTTCCTACGCTCTGAGCGAAGCGCATCAAAACGGAATCCTGCACCGCAACTTAAAACCCGAAAATATCGTTCTGATCGTTTCCGAAGCCGGCATCGAACAGGTCAAATTGATGAATTTCGGGATGGCGCACAGTGAGATCACAAAAGCGAATCTCGCCTACAAAGCACCTGAAGAGATCGAACGGGGAATTTCGACTTTTGCGAGCGACATCTATTCTTTGGCGGTCATTGCCTATCAAATGCTGACGGGACGTTTTCCGTTTTATACCGACACTGAAAACGCTTTGCTCAAAGCGCAGAAAAAAGGTCTGACGCTTCTGCCGACGAGCTTACGGCTCGATATTCAGCCGCTTGCCGACAAGATTCTCGAAAAAGCTCTGGCTTACAACGCTTCGGAACGCTATCCGAAAGCGCGTGATTTCGGCGACGCATTTTTCAATGCTTTGACAACCGTTGCGCCGTGGTCAAATGAAGAGGAAGCCGAAAATGAACCGCCCGAATTTGACGACGCGGAAAATCGGCGTGAATTTTTCGTGGTTCCGGCAATCAATCAAAAAGATGTTTTGGTCGAAGAATCGCCGATTGCG
>DATLOR010000161.1:0-3185 GCA_035536135.1 Pyrinomonadaceae bacterium
AATATGCAATCAATTTGCATAATAACTACATAGATGCATAAAATATCGAAAAAGTTGTCGGTTGTCAAAATCGAATTTGTTAATTGTCGTTTTGAGTTATAATTTCAAAAGCCGGACACTTTGGGGGGTATGAATTGGAAATAAAAGTTTATCTTTTTGACTCAAAAGGCAGCGACAAACAACTTGACTTGGCAGACGTTTCGCTTGAAAAGATCAAGGAAAATCAATTGTTATGGATAAAAGTTCTGCGGCGCGATAGAGAGGTAATTGTAGAAGCCTTATCCGCTTTGGGATTAAAACAGGCGCCGTTAAAAAGTATTTTGAATGAGGCTGAGCGTCCTAAAATCGATATTTTTCCGGATTTTTACCGGTTTTTCATCCTTTCCGTCAAAACGGATAAAAATAAAAAGATCGAAAAAATTCCGATTGATTTTCTGGTCGGGAAAAATTATGTGATCACGATCCATGAAGGTGATGTCGGGTATTTCAAAGCGTTTTCCGAGCTTGAAAAGGGTGAAACTCATATCGGCGAACTCGATGCGGAAAGTTTTATTGCCGCACTTCTGGACTTGCATATCGTTTCGTATTTTTGCGCTCTGGAAGAAATAGAGGAAAAGGTTGATAAACTTGACGAAAAAGTATTACAAACCGAATTGGAAACCAACGAATTTTTAGGCGAGGTGGTTGAGCTTCGCAAAACGGTGACAAAATTACGCCGCTGGTTTTTGCCGCACCGCGATGTTTTCTACACGCTTTCGCGTCCCGATTTTCAGCGCATTTCCGAATCTGATTCGGCGGAAACTTTCAGAATGCTCAACCAGCATTTTGAAAGCGCGGTCGATGCCATCGAAAGCTCGCGCGACACGGTTTTGAGTCTTTTCGATTTATACGCGACAAAATCCGCCCAGCTAATGAATATTTTTATTCAGCGGCTGACATTTCTGACGCTGATTGTCGGTTCATTGAGCGTCATTGCCGGAATTTTGGGAATGAATTACAAGGTTGATTTTTTTGAGCGTGAATTCGGTTTTTGGGTAACGATTGTCGGAATGATTCTACTTGCCGTCGGGTTAACGATTTTAGCAAAATATAAGCGTTGGATTTAGACATAAAATGACACAGACAAAAAATCTCTGGGGCGGAAGATTTACCGAAGGTGCGGACGAAACTTTTGCCGAATTTAATAATTCTTTCAAATTTGACCGACGTCTTTTCGGTGCGGATATTCGGGCTTCGATCGCGCATTGCGACGGGCTTTTTCACGCCGGAGTTTTGACGCGGCTCGAAGCGGAGCGCATCAAAAACGGCTTGATCACGCTCCTCAAACGCGCCGATTTCGACAAACAATATTTCGACGAAATTTCTGCCGAAGACGTTCATTCGTTTATCGAATCGAGGCTCGTTCAGCTCGTCGGCGACACGGGCAGAAAACTTCACACGGGCAGAAGCCGCAACGATCAGGTCGCGACTGCTTTTCGGCTCTGGCTCCGCGAAGAAATCACGGAAATTTCAAAACTTGCCCGAAATTTGCAAAAATCTCTCGTTGATCTCGCCGAAAAAGATCGAAACGCGGTTTTGCCGGGATACACGCATCTCCAGCGCGCCCAGCCGGTTCTGTGGGCGCATTGGTGTCTGGCATATTTTGAAATGCTTGCCCGCGACCGCGAAAGATTGGACGAAGTTTGGCGGCGCGTCAATGTTTTGCCGCTCGGTTCGGCGGCGCTCGCCGGGACGAGTTATGAAATTGATCGCGAAGCCGTCGCGCGGGATCTGGGTTTTGAAGGCGTCACGACGAACAGTCTCGATGCCGTAAGCGACCGCGATTTTGCGATCGAATTTACCGGTGCGTGCTCGCTTTTGATGATGCATTTGTCGCGTCTTTCCGAGGATCTGATAATTTATGCGACCAACGAATTCGGTTTTATCGAACTCGGCGACGCGATCTCGACCGGTTCGAGCCTGATGCCGCAGAAGAAAAATCCTGACGCTTTGGAGCTCATTCGCGGAAAATCGGCGCGTGTTTTCGGGCATCATACCGCGCTTTTGACGATGATGAAAGGGCTTCCGCTTGCTTATAATAAGGATATGCAGGAAGACAAGGAAGCGGTTTTCGATACGGTCGACACGGTTTCGCTTACCTTGCGCGTCACCGACATTGTTTTGCGAAATATCAAAATAAACGCCGAAAAATCGCGGCTGGCGGCGGTAAAAGGTTATCTGAACGCGACCGAGCTGGCGGATTATCTGGTGCAGAAAGACGTGCCGTTTCGGATTGCGCACGACACGGTCGGCGGAGCGGTTTTGTTTGCGATTTCCAAGGGGAAGGAGTTAAACGAGCTGAGTTTGGATGAAATGAAAGAGTTTTCTCCGAAAATTGAAAAAGACGTGTTCGATGTTTTGAGCTTGGAAAAAACGCTCGCGAGCAAAAATCAGATCGGCGGCACTTCGCCGGAGCGGGTTTTTGAAGCGTTGGAAACAGCAAAAAGAGATCTGGAAATCGAAGCAAACTAATGGATAAAACACAGCTTCTCGAAAAAACGCGGCAAAGCGAATTGATGCGGCTTTTCGACATCGAAATCGAAACGGCAGAATATGGTCTGGTTGTTTTGACAATGCCCGTGACGCCGAAGATTCATCAATATATCGGCATAATGCACGGCGGCGTTTCGCTACTTTTGGCGGAAACCGCCGCTTCGCTCGGAGCGGTCGTGAGCAGTGATTTGTCTGAGGTGACACCCGTCGGAATCGAAATCAACGCCAATCATCTGCGGGCGGTCAGCAAGGGAACCTTGCGGGTCGAAGCAAAAAACGTTTACCACGGGCGGACTTTGAGCGTTTGGCAGGTTGAAATTACAAACGAGCGCGGAAAATTGGTTTGTGTTTCGCGCTGCACGCTGAGTCTGAAAAAAGGCGCGGCATTTCCAAAAAAAGATTCGTAAAAATGCACAAATTCGTCCGAAACTTGCTGACCGAATGGCGAAAACTGAATTTGCCGTTTGATGATAAAACCTTTGTCGTCGCAGTTTCGGGCGGTGCCGATTCGGTCAGTCTGGCAATCGCCTTAAATGATTTGAAAACGCGGAAAAAATTGAACCTGCGTTTTGTCGTCGCGCATTTTGATCACCAAATTCGCGGCGAAGAAAGCATCAAAGACGCCGAATTTGTTAAAAATTTAGCGGAAAAAA
>DATLOR010000162.1:0-23981 GCA_035536135.1 Pyrinomonadaceae bacterium
TATAAATTTTAAACTTAAAATTTTAAATTCCGTCGACGATTGCATTCAGCGTCGCCGAAGGTCGCATCGCGGCGTAGGTCTTTTCGGAATCGGGATGATAATAGCCGCCGACATCCTGCGGTTTTCCCTGCGCGCCGATTAATTCTTCGTTGATCTTTGCTTCGTTTTCCTGCAAGGCAAGGGCTACGGGCGCGAATTCTGCAGCGATTTCCGCATCGGCAGTCTGGTTTGCGAGCGCTTCCGCCCAATACATCGCCAGATAAAAATGCGAGCCGCGATTATCGATCTGCCCGACCTTTCTTGCCGGAGATTTGTCGGTCGCTAAAAATTTCGCATTCGCTTCGTCCAGAGCGTCCGCCAAAACCTGCGCTTTTTTATTGCCCTGAGTTTGCGCCAGATGCTCGAAACTTGCCTGCAGCGCAAGAAATTCGCCGAGCGAATCCCAGCGCAGATAGCCTTCGTGCAAAAATTGTTCGACGTGTTTCGGCGCACTTCCTCCGGCTCCGGTTTCAAACAAGCCGCCGCCGTTCATTAATGGCACGATCGAAAGCATTTTCGCCGAAGTGCCGAGCTCCAGGATCGGGAACATATCCGTCAGGTAATCCCGCAAAACATTGCCCGAAACCGAGATCGTGTCTTTGCCTTCGCGGGCGCGTTTCAGCGTTTCGAGCATCGCGTCTTTGACATCCATAATCCTGATGTCGAGACCGCTTAAATCGTAATTTTGCAGATATTTTTCGACCTTTTTGATGATCTGCGCGTCGTGCGCGCGGTCTTTATCGAGCCAGAAAATCGCCGGCGTGTCGGAAAGTTTTGCGCGATTGACCGCCAATTTCACCCAATCCTGAACGGGAGCGTCTTTGGTCTGGCACATTCTGAAAATATCGCCGTTTTCTACTTTTTGTTCCAATAAAACATTGCCGTTTTCGTCTTCGACCTTCACGGTTCCCGCGCCCGAAACTTGGAAAGTTTTGTCGTGCGAGCCGTACTCTTCCGCCTTTTGCGCCATCAGACCGACATTCGGAACCGAGCCGAAAGTTTTCGGCTCGATCGCGCCATTCTGCTTCATATCCTGAATGATCGCATCGTAGAAACCGGCGTAAGTTCGGTCGGGAATAATGCAGACGGTGTCTTCTTCTTTGCCGTCTGCGTTCCACATTTTGCCGCCGCCTCTGACAAGCGCCGCCATCGAAGCATCGACGATCACGTCCGAAGACACGTGGAAATTGGTGATCCCTTTGTCGGAATTGACCATCGCAATTTTCGCGCTCGTTTCGATGGTCTTGGCGATGTCCGCCTTGATTTCCGCTTCCTGCGGGTGTCCGGCAATTTTTTCGTTGAGCGTTGCCAGTCCGAAGTTTGGATTGATGTCTAATTCAGCGAAAGTATCTTTATATTTTTCAAAAACATCTTTGAAATAAGTTTCGACGATCGCCCCGAAAATGATCGGGTCAGAAACCTTCATCATCGTCGCTTTCAAATGCGCGGAAAGCAGAACGTTTTTTTCTTTGGCTTCCGCGATCGCGTCCTGCACGAAAGATTTCAAAGCAGCAAGATTCATCACCGAACTATCAATTATTTCCCCGGCTTTGAGCGGCGCAAAATCTTTCAAAACTTTTTCCGCTCCGTCATTTCCGTAAAAAACGATGCGGAATTTGCCTTCCGTTTCGACGGTCGTCGAATTTTCCGTGCCGAAAAAATCGCCGCCGTTCATATGCGCGACGGACGTTTTCGAATCCGCGCTCCAGGCTCCCATTCTGTGAGGATTTGCTTTGACATAATTTTTGACGGCTTTCGGGGCGCGGCGATCTGAGTTTCCTTCTCTCAGCACAGGATTGACCGCGCTTCCCAAAGTGCGCGCATATTTTTTGTTGATCGCTTTTTCCTCGTCCGTTTTCGGCTCGCTCGGGTAATTCGGCAATGCGTAACCCTGCTTCTGCAATTCGGCGATTGCTTCTTCGAGCTGTGGGACGGAAGCGGAAATATTCGGCAGCTTGATAATGTTGGCTTCGGGTTTCGTCGCCAGTTCCCCCAATGCGGAGAGCGCATCTGGAGTTTTCTGGTCGTCAGTTAAGTGCTCGGGAAAGTTGGCTAAAATTCGTCCGGCGAGCGAAATATCCGGAACTTCGATTTCGATACCGGCGGATTTTGTAAAAGCCTTGATGATCGGTAAAAAAGAATGCGTCGCCAGGAGCGGTGCTTCATCGGTTAAAGTGTAGTAAATTTTTGACATTTTATTGATTGTTTTTATTTCAAAGTATTATATTCATTGTCGTTCAACTTCTCCAAAAGTTCAACGATGCCGATTTAGACGCGATCGAAACCGGAAACCTCGATAACGCACGAGGACGCAAAATGCGATTCGGTGTAAAATTGAGTAGAAAAAAAAGGAGGAAGTTTATAAACTTCCTCCTTTTTTTTGAAGATAACCGTAAAATTAACCGACGAGTTTTTCGCTTAAAGTCCAAAGTTTATCTGCATTTTCTTTATCAATCGCGTAAGGCATAACGCCTTTTTTTCTCACGACTTCAGCTATGTTTGAATCGGTTTCGTTATTTTCCGGCGTGACATTGGCGATTTCACAGTCTTCGGCATAAACCCCGCCGAGATTTTCGAGTTTCGGATTTGTCGCCGCCCAAATTTGCGTTGCTGCACCTTGTTCGATGGTTTTCAGCCCGTTGACAGGATCGAGTATCGGTTTCCCGTTTTCATCGAAAAATCCTTTGAAAATAGGATCCTCTAAATCCAGATGACGCGACAGTTCAGTATCAAGAATGCCTCCCGGATGAACGGCAAATGCCCTGATATTCTCATCTTTTCCTCGTTCGTCGAGAGAAACCGTGAATAGGATATTAGCAGTTTTTGATTGCCCGTAAGCAATCCATGGATTATATTCATTTTGTTCAAAATTCGGATCATCGAAAATGAAGGGTGAAAAATGGTGTCCCCGCGAAGAAAGGTTGACAATGCGCGCGCCGCCTGCTTTCTGAAGTGCCGACCAGAGACGGTTTGTCAGTTGAAAATGTCCGAGATGGTTGGTCGCAAACTGGGATTCATTACCGCGCGAATCCCGATTAAGCGGAGTTGCCATAATTCCGGCATTGTTTATTAAAAGATGGAGCGGTTCGTTTTTCGCCAAAAATCTTTCGGCAAAAGCATCAATCGAATCCGGGTCCATCAAATCCATCGTTTCGATCTCGACATTTTCCACGCCTTCGAGATAATTTACCGCTTTTTCACGGCTTCGAGCCGGAACGATAACGCGCGCGCCAGCTGCGACGAGCGTTTTCGTCGTCTCCAATCCGAGTCCGACATAACCGCCCGTGACAACAACATTTTTTCCCGAAAGGTCAATTCCTTTGATAACGTCTTTAGAAGTCGAAGCGGCTTCAAATCCTGAGCCGATTGGTTTTTGTAATGTATTCATAATGATTTCGTTCTCCATAAAATTTTTGTTCTTCGAAACAATTTCATTATGTCGTTTCGCCGAATCGGAAGATAGACCATTTCTGCCCGAAAGTTGCACAAAACTGCAAACCATAAAAAGCAAAATTCGCACGAAATTCATAATCGTCTTGATTTTATTCAGATTTTGTTAAATTATAATTGCAGAAATAGGCAAAAGTTTTGCATTATCTTACAATTGCTTTTTGTCGAATAGATTATAATTTTCTTATGAAAGCATCCGAAGAAAAAAACAAATCGCCGCTTGAAGATATTGCAAAACTCATCGAGAACTTTCCCGAAGGCGTTTCGCAAACCGTAATTCCATATCTTTCGATTATGCGCTGCAATCGTCAGACATCTTTCGAGCCGGGAGTTATCACGCCTTCGTTTTGCGTTATCGTTCGCGGGCAAAAGCGCGTTTATCTCGGCGAAGAAATTTTTGAATATTCCGCAGGCGATTCTTTAAGTTCTTTGATCGCGATTCCGGCAACGGGAATGGTCGTCGGCGCGACCAATGAGAATCCGTATATCGGTCTGAAAATTGATTTGAATCTGCACGAGATCGCTTCGGTCATCACCGAAGCCGGAATCAAATTCGACCGGACGGATAATGCGCCGCGCGTCGGCGCATTTGTCGGCAGAGCGAGCGGCGACACCTTGAAAATTTTCCTCAAAATGATTCGGCTGCTCGGCAAACCGGAGGAAGTTTATCTCGCCGAGCTGCTCAAAAAAGAAATGATCTTTCGTCTTTTAACGGGCGAATATCGTCACCTGTTTTTTCAGAAATCGCTGTTCGATCAAACGGCAAACGGTGTCGGGCGCGTCATCGAATGGATTCGGCGAAATTACACGGAAGGCTTCAGCGTCGACCAGCTCGCGCGTTCATACGGGATGAGCGTTTCCGCGCTGCATCACAAATTCAAAGCGATCACGACGATGAGTCCGCTTCAATACCAAAAACAACTGCGCCTTCAGGAAGCCCGCCGTTTATTGGTCAGCGGACAGATGGACGCAACCACCGCCGCCCTCGAAGTCGGCTATGACAGCGCGTCTCAATTCAACCGCGAATACCGCCGCCTCTTCGGCTTGCCGCCGCTCAAAGACGTTAGATCTTTCCGTCAAAATCCGGTAACTGCTTAAATTATCGGTTTAGACGTATCTATTCGTAACAAAAATTTAAAGGACGAAGTTTCGGCTTCGTCTTTTTTTGTTGTCTGTTCGGCTCAAATTACGGTGTTTTTGGTAAAAATCGTCTGTGATTCGGTCGTGCGTCGGTTGAAACCGGGCGTTGGATACGTCGCGGCGGTTGGCGGATACGTTGAATCGGTCGTCGGATACGTCTTGCCACGTATAAATATACGTGGCGGGACGGGTAGGATACGTCCGGTGACGTATATTTATACGTTCGGGGACGTATAATTTGCACGGTCGAGACGTATCGGATACGTCAGGGGACGTATAATTTGCACGGTTATGACGTATAAATTGGGCGGGCGCGACGTGTCGGATACGCCTTGCGACGTATCCGACGAGTGAATTGATCGCTTTTGTCAGCGGTAGTGAATAGTTTTTACGTGGTATTTTCGCCACCGCCTTCGGGCGGTTTATCGCCGTCCTCGTCGGGCGGGTTGTTTTTGTTTGATTTAGTGAAGTATTGTTTGAACTCGGCGACCTTTGCGGAATAGCCTGTTTCGCCCGCGCCGTCGCGGTAGCGCGAATAGCCGTAGTCGTCTAAAGCGTCCTGAAAATTATCGTAGTCGTGCATAATTTTCGTGCTTTCGAGATCGCGGACGATGGCGCTCAGACGGCTGATACAATTTGTCAGAAACATTCTGTTTTCATAATCGGACTCGAATTCCGTCCAGTCAACATCGGGCGAACTCATCGCGGGCTGGTTCTGATGATAGTTCCGCGCGATGTCAACGACCAGTTTGTTTTGCTGGTTGATCGAGCCGTATCTTGACCTTTCGGCGGCATCGAGCCTGCGGATCTTGCCTGCCAGAATGGTTTCCAGATCGGCAATAAAACCGTTTATTTTTGTACGGTCAGCTTCGGAAAGCTGAGATTGAATGATGTTCTTCATTTTTTTACTCTCCTGACTAGTTTTTAATTTTTCTGCGTTGTTCTGTAAAATCCGGGAACGATTTATTTGACTAAATGATTGTCAGATTTTTTAGAAGCATAGATTTGACCTCGAAAAACTTTAAATTTGCGGAAAAAATCTTTAATTAGCCGTCGCAAAATGAGTAGAATTTAATATTATGATGAAAGAATACGACCTCGAAAGATTTTTAAATGCGCAGAAGGACAGCTATCAGACGGCGTTGGCGGAAATCAAAAACGGCAGAAAACGCTCGCATTGGATGTGGTATGTTTTCCCGCAGATCGCGGGTTTGGGATTTAGTTCAACGTCGAAGTTTTATGCAATTAAAGACATCGGCGAAGCGGAAAGTTATCTGGTGCACAACGTCCTCGGCGCGCGTTTGATCGAAATTTCAAACGCTCTGCTGGAGATCGAAGGAAAAACGGCGAATCAGATCTTCGGCAGTCCGGACGACGCGAAGCTCAGATCTTCGATGACGCTGTTCGGCGCGCTCCGGGAGACGAATCCGGTTTTTCAGAAAGTTTTGGACAAGTATTTCGGCGGCGCAAAAGATCGGCGCACGCTGGAATTGATGACAATTTGAAGCTGAAACGCCGGGAGAAATATTGCCGAATTCCTGATTCGATAGTAAATTTTATAAACGGTTCAAATAATCGCGGGAAACTACAGTTTTTATGAAACACGAAAAAATCTTTCAAAAGGTGCGGAAACTGATCGACGAGCGCGAGCTTGATGAGTGGAATCTGGAAACGGCACGGGACGAGCTTTTCGCGCTGGTCGAAAAAGATTCCGAATGCGATTGGGGTTACGGGTTATTGTCCGAGATCAATTACTGGCTCGGCGAGTATGCCGGGGACGCGGACGACAAGCTTGCCTTTTTTGAAGAAGGCGTCAGCTGCGGAGAATCGGGGGTCGGGATCAACGAAGACTGTCTCGAAGCAAATTTCTGGCTCGCCGTGAACTACGGGTCTTTCGGGCAGGAAAAAGGAATTATGCAGAGTCTCGCGATGGTTACGCCGATCAAAGAACGGGCGGAAAAAGCGGCGGAAATCGATGAAAGCTATTTTTACGGCGGACCGTGGCGCGTTTTAGGCAGACTTTATCACAAAGCGCCGGGTTTCCCGTTTTCGGTCGGGAGTACGAAAAAAGCGATTGAATGTCTGGAAAAGGCGGTCAGTTTGGGTCCAAAGTTTTATCTGAACCGGCTGTTTCTCGCCGAAGCCCTTATTTCAAACCGCGAAAAGGCGAAGGCGAAAGAACAGCTCGAATGGATTCGCAGCGCGCCGCTCAATAAGAATCACGAGCGCGAGGACGCGGGCTACAAGCGTGACGCCGAATCGCTTTTGGAAAACCTGTAAATGAGCGAAAATCTTTTTTCATACGGAACGCTTCAAAAGGAAACGGTTCAGCTCGAATTATTCGGACGCCTTCTGACGGGCGCAAAAGACGTTCTCGAAGGTTACAAACTCGCTTCGATCGAAATTACGGACGAAGCATTTCTGGCAAAAGGCGAGGAAAAACTTCAGCGGACATTGATTAGGTCAAATGATAATGCCGACCTTGTCGAAGGAACGGCTTTTGAGATTTCCGGGGAAGAATTGCTTTTAGCCGATAAATACGAGCCGGAAAATTATAAAAGAGTAAAGGTCACGCTTCTGTCGGGAAAAAAGGCGTGGATCTACGTCGCCGATGAAATAAAATTTGAATAAAGCATCCGCAAAATAGTTTGATGAACGAAACGCACGATTGCCCGATTTGTTCGGCTCAGGTGAAACATTGGGAGCGCTATCCGAATCAGGTTTGCGAAAGATGCCAAAGCAAGACCGCCGATGCCTACGGTCGCCGGATAAAATTTACCAATGCCGGTTTAGCGGGCGGTTTGCGCGCCTCATATCTCGACAGCGGCGAAGAATACACGCGCCAGCTTTGCTATATCGACGGCAGAAAATGTTTCGCGGGTGAACACCATTTCGGCGGAATCGTCGTCGAAGTCGTCAAAAATTAGTTATGCCAAAAACCAAAGATCAAAGTCCAAAAACCAAAATCCAAAAACCGCTCGTTTCGATCATTATGGGCTCGACGTCCGATTGGGAAACGATGAAAAATGCCGCGGACATTCTGACCGAGTTCAATGTCGCGCACGAGTCGCGCGTCGTTTCCGCGCACCGCACGCCCGATCTGTTGTTCGAGTTTGCCAAATCGGCGGAATCGCGCGGGATCGAGGTCGTCATCGCGGGCGCGGGCGGCGCGGCACATTTGCCCGGAATGTGCGCCGCGCAGACGGTTCTGCCCGTCCTCGGCGTGCCCGTTCAAAGCAAAGCCCTGTCGGGTATGGATTCGCTGCTCTCGATCGTTCAGATGCCTGCGGGAATTCCCGTCGGAACGCTCGCGATCGGCACGGCAGGCGCCAAAAACGCCGCGCTGCTGGCGATCTCGATTCTCGCTAATTCTCGTCCCGAATTGCGGGAAAAACTTCACGAATTCAGAGGAAAGCAAACGCAAACGGTTTTAGATGCAATATTAGAATAACAAGAGAAATAGCTCCGTAGGAGCGAAATGTTTGTAGAATGGAAATAGATTATGATTTCAAGTTCCATCGGAACGGTATACATTCTGTGCTTGTTAGAATTTATGCCGTTCCTACGGAACTCACACAAATTTCCCCGAATAAGGCTACAAACATTTCGTTCCTATGGGGCTATCTTCTAAAATTAAAATGACCGCTTACGAAATCATAAAAAAACTCCAATCGCTCGAAAATCCCGTAAACATCGCGGGAATGGCGCGGTTCGGGATCGTCGCGAAAAAGGCTTTCGGCGTTTCCGCGCCGGTTTTGAAAGAGATTGCGAAAGACGTTAAAAAGCAAACCGATGACCGCCATCAACTGGCTTTGGAGCTTTGGGAAAGCGGCATTCACGAAGCGCGGATGATTGCTTATTTGATCGATGATCCGAAGCAGGTTTCGCCCGCGCAGATGGACGATTGGGCGGCGGATTTCGATAATTGGGCGATTTGCGACGGCGCGTGCGGGCATCTTTTCTGCAAAACACAGCTTGCTTATGAAAAGGCGTTTGAATGGTCGGAGCGCGATGAGGAATTCGTTAAACGCGCCGGAATCGTCCTGATGGCGTGGCTCGCGGTTCACGATAAAAAAGCGCCGGACGCGACGATTGCGCAGTTTTTACCGGTTCTCGAAAGCAAAGCGTCGGACGAGCGAAATTTTGTCAAAAAAGCCGTCAATTGGTCGCTTCGTCAGATCGGTAAGCGCAGCGCCAATTTGAACAAGCTCGCCATCGAAAGCGCAACGCGCATCAAAGCGCAAAACACCAGAGCGGCGCGCTGGATCGCCGCCGACGCCTTGCGCGAATTGACGGGCGCAAAGATTCAAGAGCGATTCAAAAAATCCTAATTGACGCTTTCCGCGAGCAGAAAATACTCGGTCGTTTTGCCTTTTCTGAAATAACCCAGAATCCGTAAATTCAGAATAATTTCCTCATCTTTTTTCGCCGAACTCTTGAGTTTTTCGATCACCGCCGTTTCGTGCGCGATGATCCAATACCTGACGCCGTCTTCTTCGACCGCCGTTTCGTTCGTGTAAAACTTTTTCGCGTCGGGCGTTTTGTTGTAGTCTTTGAGCCATTTATCGACGGCTTTTTTGCGCGGTTTGCTCAATTTTTGCGTTTCGTCCAGATATTTTACTTTGACTTTGTTCGGATAAGTTATCGCGCTTAGAATCGTCATTTCCGCATTGTCCGAAACTGTTGAATCGCCGCCGAGCAAGCCCGCTAAAAGTCCGTTCGTTCTTTGCGAATCATTTATCATTTCGCTGATCTTGCGCGTTTTTTGCTGCTTTTGCGCAAACGTGCCGCCGCTTGAAACGCAGAAAATCAGAAATGCGATGATGAATATTTTTTTCATATTTGTTATTTTCAAAGTTCAAAATATTTTTCTAATCATAAACGCAGAATTCTTCGGCACAAAAGGTCAAATTTTATGAAACAAATCCTTCCAAATGCGACGATCGGCGTTTTCGGAAGCGGACAGCTCGGGCGGATGTTTGCCATCGAAGCGCGAAAGATGGGTTACCGCGTGCACACTTTTTCGCCCGATACCGACACGCCGACCGGACAGGTCGCGGATTTTGAAACTTCCGCCGATTACAATGATCTGGAATTGGTCGAAAAGTTTGCCCGCAGTGTTGATGTCGTGACGTTTGAATTCGAAAATGTGCCGTCGAAAACCGTCGAAATTGCCGCCGGGTTTGCGCCGGTTCACCCGAAAGGCGAGATTCTGCATACGACGCAAAACCGTCTGCGCGAAAAGACTTTTCTGGCGAACAACGGCTTTCCCGTCGCGCCGTTCCGGCATATCAAACTCCTTGATGATCTGTATCGCGCCGCGCAGGAAATCGGCGTTCCGGCAGTTTTAAAAACCGCCGGGTTCGGCTACGACGGTAAGGGGCAGCAAAAGATCAAAGCCCTCGGCGAAGTTGAAACAGCTTTTGAAAAATTGAACGGCAGCGATGCCGTGCTCGAAGCTTTTATCGAATTCGAAAAGGAAGTTTCGGTCGTCGCGGCGCGCGACCAAAAAGGAAGTTTCGCGCATTACGGCGTGATCGAAAACGCGCACGAAAATCACATTCTCGACGTCAGTTTTGCACCCGCGCTTTTGTCGAAAAAAGTCTTTGCGGAAGCGGTCGAAATCACCCGAAGCGTTGCCGAAACGCTGGATTATGTCGGAACTCTCTGCGTCGAATTTTTCTTAACCAAGGACAAAAAACTTCTGATCAACGAAATCGCGCCGCGCCCGCATAATTCGGGACATCTGACGTTCGACGCGTGCGTGACGTCGCAATTCGAGCAGCAGCTTCGCGCCGTCTGCGGTTTACCGCTCGGTTCGACCGAATTTTATAAACCCTGCGCGATGGCAAATCTTTTGGGCGATGTTTGGGCTGGCGGCGAGCCTGTTTGGCAAAAGGCTCTGGAGTTTCCGCTCGTTAAACTTCATCTTTACGGCAAAGCCGAACCGCGCATCGGGCGCAAAATGGGACATCTCACGGCAATCGCGGAAACCGCCGAAAAAGCCGTCGAAATTGTGAAGAAAGCAAAAAAAAGTTTGACCGTTTAGATCTTTCGGGCAAGCGTCACGCCGAGCGCAACGCCGATGAATCCGACCGCCACGCTCAGAAATAGATAGAGAAACGCCGTCAAAAATTGTCCTTCGCGGATCAATTCCCAGATTTCGAGTTCGAAGGTCGAAAAGGTCGTGTACGCGCCCAAAAATCCGACCATTACGGCGAAGCGCAGATTTTCGTTAATTTGAAGTTTGTCGGCGAACAGAATGAGCAGAAAACCGATCAGAAAAGAGCCGGTGATATTGATAAAAAATGTCGGGAAAGGAAACGGTTTGAGGTAGTTCTGAAGAGGCGAAATATTAACTAAATATCTCGCGACCGCGCCGAATGCGCCGCCAAAGGCGATTGCTAAAATTCTCGTCAAAGTTTCCATACAAACCGGAATAGACAGGATAAGTTAATTCATCCGATCCTGTCTATTCCGGTTTTTCAGTGCTGATTTTCAGGTTTACTTTAATTCGAGAAAAACGCGGTTCGTCCACTCCGCGTCGGACTGAATAAAGCCCAAGCCGTATTTTGTTTCGCGGTTTTCGATCTGGTTCGGGTTCTTTCCGGTTTGCACGGTGCGGTTGTTAAAAACGGCTTCAAATTTAAGCGTTTCGCCGTTTTCATAAACTTTTGTCGCCGTTAAAAGCGCGCCTTCGATACGCGCATCTTTGAGCGTGAAATTTTGTTTATTGGAATTATTAGTGCGGTCGTAACCGTTTCCTTCAACCTTGCCGCTGTCAGAAACGCGCAGTTCGAGCCGGTAATCAGATTCGGCTTCGTAAACGCCCGCATATTCGCGAACATCGCTTTTGACGACCGCTTCGCTTTTGATGTCAACGTATATCTCGATGGAAATATTCTTTTTTTCTTTCTTCTTGTATTTCGTTTTACCGAGCGCGGCGATCAATTCCGAGGTTTTCGCTTGCGCATCCTGAGCGTGAACGGCGTTTGTCAGAGCGAAACAAAAAACGAATAAAACTAAAAGTATGAATTTCGACATAAATTTTTCTCCCTTGAAAATTGGTTCTCAGAAAAAAAACACCGCCCGGGGCTTTTTTATGACAGAAAACTCTATCGAATTTCTTTGTATCTTTTCGCCAAAGTTTTTGCCGGAACGCCGAGCCAGTAAAGGCTTTGAAAAATCGACCATTTTGCAAAAGCCCAGAAGAAGGCGCGATTTTGAAAACGGCGCGACGAAGTCGTCACGGCTTGCGTCATAAATCGGAAATCGCCTTTTTTTCTGAGGCGTTTGACAAAATCGACGTCCTCCAAGATCGGCAGAGGTTTGTAGCCGCCGATCTTTTCGTAAGTCGTGCGCCGCGCAAAGATCGCCGAATCGCCGTAGATCAGTCCGGTTGATTGAAGCTGCGGGTGCAGCCACATCATAAACCGCGCCCAGCGGCTGCCGCCGTCGAAAAGCACCTGAAAATTTCCGCCGACAATCGAGTCGTAGTTCATATATTTTTTGATTTCCCGCGCGCAGCCCTGGCTGGGGCGCGTGTCGGCGTGGAGAAACCAGAAAATCTCGTGCGCGGCGTGCAAGGTTCCTTCGTGAAGCTGTTTTCCGCGATTTGCTTCGCCGAGATTGATCATTTTGAAAGGTTTTTTCAGCCCGTAACGCTCGACGATCTCGATCGTTTTGTCCGCGCTTCCGCCGTCGACGATGATGACTTCGTCAACATTGACGAGCCGCGAGATCGCGTCGAGCGTTTTTTCGATCGTCGCTTCTTCATTAAATGTCGGGATGATTACGGAAATCTGCATTAAGTAGAAAGTAGAAAGTAAAAGGTAAAAAGTAAAGCGCGTTTGATGAATAAATAAGGAAATAACCGTATTTATTGGGTTAATTAAATGTTTTGATATGTAAAATACTGTAGTTTTCGCACTCCCGAACGAAAAAATTGCCTTCCTTGTCGAGCCATATGAGTTCCCAAATTGAATTTGGGAACTCACATGGCTTGTCTGTGAACTCACATGGCTTGTCTGTGAACGTAATTTTTTCGTTTGGGAAGGCACATGGCTCGTTTGGTAACACAATAATTTAGTCTAAGAACTCCTTTTTTTCGTCAAAGAGCCGTTAAGCCGGAGCGCGGACATTGCTGCCCTCAATTTAATTATTTAGCCGAAAGTTTCAGACGATTGCCCGAAGTCGCGTTGGCTTTGCCGCCGATGATCGTGAAAAAGTATGTGCCTTTGTCCCAATCCTTAACGTTGTTTTTCGTGACCCAGCTTGCCGTGACAACGCCTTTGTTGAGAAAACCGTTGACCGATTCGACCCAGACCTGCTGACCGTTGTAATCGTGGATGACCTGCACGCGGACGACACCGTCGATCCCTCTGTTCAAAACGGCGCGGATGCGCACGCCTTCGCCGACGCCGGCGGAAGTTTTTTCCCAATCGGCAATGAGATAAGCGTTTGCGCTGACGGGCGCGTCGCCGAAAATGTCCACGCCGACACCGCGCACGGGAACCTGCGTTTGCGGGGCTTGAAATGAAGATTGGTCGAAGTTTCCGGTTGTGCCGCCGGATTGTTCCTCCTGCTGCTCCTGCTCTTTCCGGTAAAACTGGTTATTCGGATTTTTGCTTGCCGTGGGCGGTATGATCCGGTAGCGATTGACATTATTAACGCTCATTAAATTTTTTCTCCTGATGATTGCCGATTATTTGTAAAGGATGAAGGCATCCATTACTTAAGGCGCAGTTTCGTCAGAATCCGTATCAGCGTTTTATTTTTTTTCTTTGGCTTTTTCGCGCATCGTTTTAATAAGCTTTTCGATTTGCGGTTTGTTGTCGGCGTTCGGCTTTGCCTTGAGATAAAGTTCGAGCTCGTCCGCCGCGTCCGCCGGACGGTTCAGGTTGTAAAAATAAAGCAGAGCGAGTTCCCAATGAACATCGGCGATCTTGTTTTCGCTTAATTCTTTGGCTTTCTTTAAATTCTTTTCGGCTTTCGCGTATTCTTTGAGCTCACGGTAGATTCTGCCGAGAAAAAGAAACGAGTTCGGCGACGATTGATTCAGCGCGACCGAATCTTCGAGCGTTTTGGCGGCTTCCGTTTTTTTGCCGAGCTTGTATTGCACGATGCCCAGACCCGAGTTGGCGGAAAAACTTTTCGGATAAATCTGCAAAGCCTTTGTAAAAACCGTTTCGGATTCTGCGAATTTGTTTTGCGCCAGATATTCGTAGCCGATCTTTTCGAGTGCGAGCAGATATTCGGGAAAGATCTTGAGCGCATTTTCGAGTTCGGCAACCGCTTCGTCCTGTTTTTTATCGGCTAATTTTTTAAGCGCGGATTCGTAAAGTTTTTCGGCTTCTTTGGGAACATTCTGGGCAAAAACCACTTCGTTGTTGAGCGGCGTGTCGGGATTGTTTCCACGTTTTTCAACTTGCAGAACAAGATCCACCTGCAAAGATTCACTGCCCGAAGAAATGCCGCCCGCCGAAATACGATTAACCTGCCCGACCTGAATTCTTTCTTTTGCTTCGCGGTAATTTGTCGCGCCCGTTCTGACCTGTATGTAATAAACTCCGGCGCGCAGTCCCTGAAAAATATAAAGTCCCGAAGTGGTCGTTTTGGTAGATTTGAGCAGCCGTTCAAATTCATCGAGCAGCTCGACGTCGATTTTCGGAACCGGCTGCCGACTCGCGTTAAAAATTACCCCGCTGATCGAGTTTTGTGCCCGAGTGTGGTTTGCCGAAAAGCAAAGGACAATTCCGGCAGTTAAAATTAAAGCGATCTTTCGGGCAGATAATTTCATAACGGCGAGTCCTCCACATTCCAAGATAACAAAGAAAACCTGCTCTTTAAAAGAGCAGGTTTCAAGACTTCAAACATAATCAATGATCAAAACATAAAGCGGAAGCCGAAACGCACGGAGCGCGGCAGTTGGAACTGACTCGGCTGATTATATCTGGCATCTGTTTTGAAAGCCGCGCAGCTGGTTGTGCCGTTTGCGCCGCAGGTTGATAAACCGGCATTTCCGCGGCGGTTCAGTTCCTGAATCGTCGAAGATAAGCCGCCGTTGAATATTCGTTGAATGAACGCTGTTTCGGTCGTAATGGCGGGGAAGAATTGAGCGATATTCGCGGCGGAAAGACTTGCGGCGAAAATATTCTGGAAGCGGCTCGTGACAGCGTTTTCATTGAATAAATTGATAATATCCACATCAAGTGCCATCGTGTAGCGCGCATCGCGTCCGAATTTATACTTATGGCTGACCGCAAAATCGGTCTGCTTGTAGGTTTCCGTGCGACCCAGATCGCCGCGATCGTTCAGGAACGTGAACGCGCCGTAAAAGCTGACTCTGCTCGAAACCGGAGTTCCGCTTTGGGCTAAGAAGAAACCTTTAAATTCGGTCGTATTCGTCTTGCTGCCGAACCAATCGAAATTGTATCCCGCATTGATTTTGAGAATGTGCGGACGATCCGTTGCCAATCTGCCGTTATCCGGCTTACCGTCAGCCGTAAAGGCTAAGAAAGGTATGTCGAAAAAGCGGTTGACGTTCGGACTCGAACGACCGTTTTCATCCGAGCTCGCGAGTCCCGAATAATTTCCGAAAAGGCGGCTGTAGGTATAAGACGCATTAAAGAAATAATTATCGGCAAAACGCTTGTTCAGGCGAAATTCGATCGCATCGTATTTACGCTCGGCTTTCGGAGTTGCCGGAACGCCGGGGAAAAACGGATTCGCAACCACGCCCTCGCCCGGATTGGCGATAAAGAAAAGCTCGTTCTGATTTGCGTCGAACGTGCCGACATCTTCGATCGTCCGGTCAAGCTGTTTGTGAACATAGCGTGCGCCGAAAACGAAATTCGGACGAAATTCAAATTCGGTTCCGAGATCGATCGAGCTTTCACGCGCCGCCTTCAGATCAGGATCAACCCGATTATCGCTCGGCAAATTCGAAGGAACCCGCAAATCAACCGTTAAGACCTGATTCTGCAGGATATATTGTCTTGTGTAGAATGTGTAATCCGGGTGAGCCGCCAGGATCGGCACATAATATTGAAGCAGTTTGTCGCCGCCGAAACTTCCGCGCGGCAGTTGATATTTGAAGCGGTCGTAAAACCATCCGTAACCGCCGGAAATTTTCCATTTACCGTTGCCTAAAACATCAAATGCGGCACCGATGCGCGGGGCGGGTTTTGAACCCCAACCAAAGACGATCGGAACTCCTGTCGAGGAAAACGACGGAACGTCTTCTTTCTCGATCCGGAAACCCGGATTGATCGTCAAACGTCCGATCGTCCAGCTGTCCTGAACATACAGCGCGTTGCTCGAGCTTCCCGCCTTTCCGACCGTTCCGAAATCCTGCACGAGCGCGAAACCGATCTCACCCGGTCCGCCGCCGACGCCGCGCGATGTTGAGCCGTAGGAAATACGGACTTCGCCGACACCGAAATAGCCCTGATCAACATCATTGCTGATCTTGTTCAGCTGATAGCCGAACTTCAGATTATGACGACCGAGACCGTTGAAAATAAAGGTCGCATCCGTATCAAAGGTCGAGCGTTTGGAGATGTCCTTATTGGTTTTGAACACGGTCGGAACGTTTGCAAAACCGCTTCCGCAAGTTCCGCTCGCGGTTTGTCCGGGATAACGCGGCGAACCGTCTGCGTTGGTATTGCCTAATAAACAACGAATCCGCGGAAAATCAGGAACGCCGTAACTGCCGAGCTTTTCGTTCAAATAGCTCTGACCGCCGCGGGCGGAAATGATCAAATTATTGGTCGGTGTCCAGGTTCCGCCGAAATTATAGACGGAAGAAGCACGGCGACCGCCGAGATTTTTGTAAAAATCGCTTCCGATTCCCAGAATTCCGCCGTTCGGAACGGTCGTCGCAAGCCCTGTCACCGCGCCCAAATCGCCGTGAACACGAATCGGATTGTAGGTGTAGCTGCCCGTCAGATTCAATTTATTGCTGAGCTGCGCGTCAAGCCGGATAAAGCCGTAATCGCGTCTTTCGTTGCGCCGGTATGAATCCGTCAAACGCGCTCCGCTCGTGTAACTGACATCGCGCGAAGTTTCAAAACTCTGGATATTGTAACTGCTGAAAAACCAGAGACGGTTTTTGAGAATCGGTCCGCCGAGCGAAAAGTTCGGGAAGAAATTCGTGTAATTATCGCCCGGAGGTTTCACGTAAACCAGACTGTTCGGATCGGGTTTTAAAATCACGGACTGCGGAAGATTTTGATTTTCGAGAATACTCAATGCGAGCGGATCGGTCACCGGATCGACGAGAACGCTTCTTCCGTCCAACTTGCTGGACTGGAAAGACATTCCGATATCGCCTCTGAAATCGTTGCCGCCGCGTTTGGTCACGAGCGTGATCACACCGCCGGTCGCGCCGCCGTGTTCGGCTTCGAAACCGCCGGTTTTAATTTGAACTTCCTGGATCAAACCGAACGGCAGATCGTTATTGCTGTTCAATTGTCCGGTATTGAAATTTGTTACTTCCTGACCGTCAACGATAAAGGTATTTTCCGCACCGCTTGAACCGTCAATTTGATAACCTGCGCCTTTGGCTTCTTTCTGAACGCCCGAGGCGGTTTGCAAAACGCTCGAAAACGACGTTCCTTTCGGAATTTGGTCAAAGCGTTCGTTCGTGATATTTGTCTGCACGCGGCTCGATGTCGAATCGATCGTCCCGACATCGCCGCTGACCGTCACGGTTGCGTTGACGCTCGAAGGCTGCAGCGCAAAATCGACGACCGTTGCCTGACCAAGCGCGATCGTCGCGCTCGTCGGAGTGCTGGTCGAAAAATTATTCGAACTTGCCGTGACGGTGTAATCGCCCGGCGGAACCGCCAAAATGCGGAAAAAGCCTTCTTCGTTCGCCGTTGCCGTCCGGCTGAAGGCGTTGCCTTCGACCTTGACCGACGCGCCCGGAATGACCGCGCCGGACGAGTCTTTAATAGTGCCTTCGATCGAACCGAATCTTTCCTGCGCAAAGCTGAAGCTCGCCAGCCCAATTAGCAGAACGGCAATCGAAAATAGAAATCTGAAATTTTTTATCATCTTATTGCTCCTTTACAATGGATTTTTTTGAAATTGTCCGAACACGCGCATTTTTGAATTAAAGCGGGAAAGTGTGCGTGCCGAAACGACTGCCTTGTTATCGAAGCAACTTGAAAACCGAAATTGCGGAAAACACTTTAAGACTTGGCTAAATTGTTTATTTAGAAGGTTTAAAGTGATTTACGCGGTAAAAAATTTCACAAAAAAATCTTGCCGACAAAAATATCAACAAGATTAAATCTTAAATTATTTGATGTTTTGTAGATTATAATTGGAGCGCGGGCAGAGAGATGCCCGCACTCCAATTAAACTTTTTTTGGAAAATTCAGCTTTGTAAGCAAATCTTTAAAACGCGGTTCGCCGTGCAGTTCCTTAAACTGTAAATCTTCGTTCAGCCAGATCAGCCAGATCGAATCTTCATCGAAAGCTTTTTCGAGCTCGGTCAGGGCTTGATTTGTATCGCCCAAACCCGCGTAAATTATGCCGCGGTGATAGGGCGAAACATATTTTCCCGCGCGCGCCGTACGGTCGATCCGCCGCAGCATTTCGTAGGCTTTTTCGACCATTCCCGCTCTTCCGTAGCAGTAGCCCAAAAACGCGAATGTTTGCTGAATCGGTTCGGCGGCGACGACCTTTTCAAATTCGGCGATCCCTTCCGCGCGGCGTCCTGAATGAAACAATGCCCACGCCAGATAATAATGAGCGCGTTTGAAATTCGGATCAATTTCCAGAACAAGCCGAAACTGCCGGATTGCCTGTTCGAACTCTCCTTTGTAACAAAACGGCACGCCGCGGATCGTAATCAGATAAAGCGAATTCGAATCGAGACGCTGCGCTTCTTCGATCTGTTCCAAAGATTCGTCAAATCTGCCCATCGCCATCAAAAACCAGCTGTACCAATGCCGCGCCGAAGCGTAATCGGGCTTGAGTGCGATCGATTTTCGATGAAACTCCTCGCTTGATTCCCAATCTTTCCTGATAAAACAGAGATCGGCTTTGGTCGCATAAGCCTCCGCCAGGTTCGGGTCGAGTTCGAGAGCTTTTTCAACCGCCGTTTCGACATTTTTGTAAACTTTTTCGGGCGGAAAATAGAGATGATGCCCGAGCAGAAGATAAGAATCGGCAAGACAAATATGCCCGAGCGGAAAATCGGGCGCGGCGGCGGTGATCTCTTTCCCGCCCTGCAGGCTCGCGAGCAAACCTTCTTCGGTGCGGCTTTCCCAGAAAAAGCGGTATTTTATGTATTTTTGATAGATTTCGGCACGCGGAGCCGCTTTTCTCGCAGCCGGATTTTCGTGTCCCTGCCTTGCCAGCGCATCGGCGGCTTGGCTCGAAATTTTGTCCTGCATTTCGAAAAAATCGTCGGAGACGACTTCGAATTTATCTGCCCAGAGCGTATCGCCGCTTTTTGTATCGTAAAGCTGAAGATTGGCGCGGAGTTTGGCATTCAAAGTTTGAAGCGTGCCGCTTAAAACAACTTCGACCTCCATCTCGCGCCCGATCGAGATCGCGTCCTTTTCGGTTTCGACGTATTTCAGAACTGTTTCCGTCGAACGAACCGAAAATTTGCGGCAGGTGCTGAGCTGGGTGATCAGCGAATCGGCGATCGCCAGACCGAGATATTTTTTCTCCTCGGATTCCTTCGGCATTAGGGATTTGAGCGGCAAAACGGCGAGCGATGTGACGTGCCCGTTAAGAGAAATATTTCCGCCGTTCGTCTGATTTTCGCTTTTCGGTTCGGTAATCGTTCTGACCTGCGCGACAAAACGGTAGCCGCGTCCCGGAACTGTAACGATAAAATGATGGTCACGCGGTTTTTCGCCGAAGATCTTGCGGAGGGTAAAAATATTCTGCGTGAGGTTGGCTTCTTCGACAAAATTATTGCCCCAGATTTGGGTCATCAATTCGTCTTTCGTCATTAATTTGCCCTGCTGACGAATCAGCGTCAGCAAAGTTTCAAAGACTTTCGACTTCATCGGCACGGATTCTCCGGCACAAAAAAGCAGACGCTCCGACGGCATCAGAACGTAGTCCCCGAATTCGTACCGCAAAACCTTGTTGCTCATAACTAAATTACTAATGAAGTTAGAAAAACTATTAGAAAATACGATGGCACAAGCGGTTAAAAAGTTGCTGTAACGGCAACGAATTATTAACCTTTAACTAAGTTTTTCTAACTGACAAAAGACAGCAACACTTTTAACTAACGCAATTTGCGTGTCAGACCAAGAAAAATCTTTATTTGTATGACAATTATTAAAACAGGACACTAAAATTAACGCTCAAAAATTTGAAAATGTTTCAATATAAAAAGTTTTTTCCAAAATTTTGGACGGACTATAAAAGGAGAACACCGCCGAAAATCGATTTGTGACGGTTATTTGAGGGATCAGAGGTGATGAGAGATAAGAATAAAAATGAGGGATGAAGAATGAAGTTAATAATCGTAATTATTGATTCTTCATCCTTCATCCCTCAGCCTTCCAAAACGGGGATAGGAATTAAAAATCAAACCGTCCGGCAAACTGGACGATCCGCGCCGCACCGGCGGTGGTGGACAGACCGAAGTTTGCGCTCGTGACATCGCTGACCGGAATTCCCAAATTCACTTTATTGAACATATTGAAGAAATCCGCACGAATCGTGAACCGCATTCTTTCGGTGATCGGGATACGTTTGATCAGGGAAAAATCAAAGTTCGCATATTTCGGTCCGCGGAAGATACTGCGTCCGACCGAGCCTTGATTGCCGTCGCCCGGAACGGTCGAGGCAAACAGCGAACGGTCGGGTCCGGTATAAACCCGCGCATTGGCGGCAGTTTGATTGGTTGCAAAAGCATTGCTTCCGTTGGCAAAACTGGCGCGCGCGCTCAAACCCGTTCCCTGCCGGTCAACGCCGCCCATAAAGACGCTGAACGGATAACCCGTCTGCGCCTGGTAGATTCCCGAAAGCGTCCAGTCGCCGATCAAATAATTGACGGCTTTATTGGTCGATCTGAACGGCAGTTCGTAAATAAAGTTGAGCACCACGCGATGCCGCGCATCGAAGCTCGAATCGCCGCGTTCGGCTTTGAAACCGCCCGCGAATCCCGAAGAATCGCGCGGCAAACTGCGGTCGCTCGTTCCCGTCACCAGAGCATCCGCCGCGTCGTCGATCGAATGACTCCACGTATAGAAACCCTGAATCTGTCCGAGCCCGAAACGCTTGTTCGACAAGGTTTTCGTCACACGCAGCTGCATCGCGTCGTATCTCGAATTGCCGAGCGACGTGATCAAGAACGCGCTGGTTTGTCCGAAAGCCTGATTCAAAGTGCCGTTCAGATAATTTGCCCGCGGGTCTTCGGGATCGATCGGATTGTTCGATCCCGTGATCGCGTTGACACGCGCGACGCTCGCCATTTGAGCGTCGACCGAGCGAAGCAGATTCGTACCCTTCGTGCCGACATAATCGACTTCCAAAAGAAACTGGTTGCCGAGCTCGCGCTGAAAACCGAAGTTCCAGCTCGCGCTGTTCGGCGTCACGAATTTCTTCTGCAGGATATTGTTGCGCGCGTTCGGGAAAATTACCGCTAATCCCAATTCGTCGCCGTCCTGCACGAGATTCGTTGCCGTTCCGGTTGGCAGACGCGGCGTATCATCGATCAAAAATCCGCCCGAGCCGTTCAGAGGAATCTCGAAAAGCGCGGTCGAAAACGGCGGATTGCCGCTCGAATTACCGAACAGGTTCGTGAAAACGCGGTCGTAGAAAAGACCGTAACCGCCGCGAATCGAAGATTTGCCCGGACCGCCGAAGAGCTTGCCCAAAAATCCGTCGCTGAAATTCGGACTGTACGCAAAACCGAAGCGCGGCGCGAAATTATTCAAATCTTTGTCCCACAAACCGATGTTTGGATTATCGGAATTTTTGCCGACCGTTTTGAATGCAAAACCGCCTGCCGGAGTCGGACCGCTCGCGTCCTGATCGACCAGATTTGAAAGCAAGCCGTCTTTTTCATACGGAACCTGATTATATTCGTAACGAAGACCGAGATTGAGCGTCAGATTCGGACGGATCCGCCACGTATCCTGCGCGAAAAACCCGTATTCGTTCGTGCGGTAACGGCGCAGATCGTTATCGACGCGGGTGCCGCTGCTGTCGAAAAACTGCGTTTGCGACTGAAAAGCAACGATGCCCGAAAGAAAACTCAGATAATCGTTGATCGCACCGCCCGCGCCGGTGGTCGGGACGTTGCGGGTCACGCCCGCGCCGTCGACATAGCGCACGATCGGGAACGCGAAGCTCGTGCCGAGCGTAAAATCAACCGTTTCCTGACGGCTGAAATTGCTCGCGCCGTTTGAGAAGATCGAACGCATTTCGCCGCCGAATTTCCAGGTATGACCGCCTTTGACCCACGTCAGCGAATCGCCGATGGTCGTTGTTCCGGTCGTGCGGTACTGCGTGCTGAAATTAGCGATCGAGGTGAACGGCGTGGTTAAATTGATGCCGTTGGCATTCGCCGAACCGAAATTCAGGGTCGGAACGTTGTTTGCCGTCAACACGGAACTGACCGCTTCGTTGATCGAATTCGGAACTTTGCCGTCGCCCGGACCGTTAAAATCGGATTTGGCGCGGTTGATCCCGAACCTGAATTCATTAACGATGCTCGGCGTGATCGTCGAAACCAAATTTAAAGCGTAAACTGCGCCTTTTTGCGGCGAAAGCAGCTCGTCGCCGAATTCCGGGAAGGTCGGCGCACCGAGCGAAAAATTGCCTTTCGACCAGTTGATACTGCCCGACAGAGTGTTTTTGTCGTTGATCTGATAATCGACCCGCGTCGCGATCGAATCGATATCGTTGCGCGCCGTGTAGCCGAATGTGTAATAGTCGAAAACTCCCGGGACGGGCGATGTCCGCGCACTGCCCGACGGAAGATTCGGGAGCGGAAAAATTCTGTTCAAAAGCGCAAGCGTCGTCGGGCTGAACGGCAGACTGACACCGAGCGCGTTCGGAAGATTGTTGTTAAATGCGCCCTGGCGAATATCCAAAACGCCGAAGCTTCCGTTGTTGCGGTTGGTGGTCGAGCTCGCGGTCGGTGCCGGAGTGTTCAAAATTCCCGTCCGCGCCAGCGCTGTCGGCACGAGCCGGAACTGCTGCGAACCCGATTTTTGACGGTCGCCTTCGTAGTTGAAAAAGAAAAATAATTTGTCTTTAACGATCGGACCGCCGATCGAAACGCCGTATTGTTTGCGGTCGAGCGGGTCGGTTTCGCCCGTCGTGTCAAAGAAATTACGCGCGCCGAATTTGTCGGAGCGGTAATAAAGATAAGTTCCGCCGTGAAATTCGTTGCCGCCGCGTTTAGTCGCAGTCGTCACGATGCCGCCCGTGTTGCGTCCGTATTCGGCGTTGAAATTTCCCGTGATCACGCGGAATTCTTCGGTCGCGTCAATGTTCGGCGTCGCGATGCCGCCCGGAATCCCCGGAACGTCCGTGTCGTTGTTGTCCACGCCGTCAACCAGAAAGTTGTTGTTACGTTCTCTGGAGCCGTTGACCGAAAAGCCGCCGAGTCCTGAATCGGTCTGCACCGTGCCGGGTGCGAGCAGAACAAGTGCCGACGGATTGCGCGAAAGCAGCGGCAGATCCATAATTTTCTGATTATTGATCAGCGTCGAAAGCTGCTGGTCGGTGCTGTTGACCTGCGTCGAAACATCGCCGCTCGTCACGGTCACGCTTTCGGCAGTGCCCTGCGGATTGAGCGTCAAATTCTGTTCCGTAATAAAGGCGACGGAAATCTGCACGTCTTTCACGCTTGTCCCCGCAAATCCCTGCGAATTGGCGGTCACGGTATACGTGCCGACCGAAAGTTTCGAAACCGTGTATTCGCCGTCCGAATTGGTTTGCACGGTGCGGGTTTCGCCCGTCGTTTGATTTTTGATCTCGACGCTCGCCCCGCTGACGACCGCGCCGGTGCTGTCCGAAACGCGACCTCTGATTTCACCGAGCGAACTCTGTCCGAAAGCCGATGACAGCCCGAGCAAAAATATGAAAAATAGCACATAAAAAAAACTTCGTATTCGTTTCATCAGTTTTTCCCTCTTTGAGTAAAAAATTCGTCTTGAAATGCAGGATAAAGTTTGTATTTGCAGGGAAATATTTTCCGCTGCGCAGACTTTATCCGAATAATTCAATCCGCATAATCGCAAAGGCGGTGCCAGGTGTTTGAAATAGGGCTAAATAGTTGAAAAGAATAAAGAAGCGCGGTTTTAAAGAAACATTTTCGGGACTTAAAAAAAGAAACAATCTTATTTTATAAAATC
>DATLOR010000163.1:0-12887 GCA_035536135.1 Pyrinomonadaceae bacterium
CTCGTTCGCCAGCCGGCGCAGGTAATCCGCCTTTTCAAATTGCGCCGCGCCGTTTTCCGCGCCGCGCCGCGCGCCCTTATCGGGCTTTTGAAGATTATTCACGGAATCTTCGAGAACGTCCGCCGGGGGAATATGCGAAAATTCCGCCTTCATCAAAACTTCCTTCGGTTCGGAAAGATAATCGCGAAGTTCGATCGAGCGGTTATCGAGCACGTTTTCCGAGAGACGCGGGAAAATATTATGGATCATCCGCCGGTATTCCTCGCCGCCCGACGCGAAAACGAATTTTAAGTCCTTGCCCGAGATCGCCGTGCGGTAACGGTAAAAAACGTTCCCGCCGCGTTTCAGGGCGCGCAGGGCTTGCGTTTCGACCTGTTCGATGTCGGAAAGTTTCAGGCGGTAATGAAAGCCGTTGAACCATGCCCAGACCTGCGGCAGAACGCCGGTGCGCCGGATTCTTTTGCCGTCAAACGCGATCCGGTCGGTCAGGGCAAGCGCGGGCAGAAAGATCACGCTGAAGGCAAGCAAAAGAATCGCCCAGAAATCCATTTCGAGATAAATAAAAAAGCCCGCGAAAAATGTGCCGAGCAAAAGCGCGGTAAAATAACTGTTCGGCGAAACGCGGATGCTCACCGTCTTTTCGGGAAAGATATTCGAAACGGAAGTTTCCGCCCGTGAAATGTCCGCCGTTTTTGCGTCTGCGATATTGCCCAAATTAAAACCCCTTAAACTTTTTATTTATATTACTACAAATTACGAATCAGGTGTGATTTTTTCAAATTCACCGGGGATTTGAAATAAAAAAAGCGTTCGATAAACGAATTACCGAACGCCTTTTCAAATTGTTCTTAGGGTTTTATTGAATTCCCAGAGGCAAATTGCCGCCGCCCGCGCCGCCGAACGGTGATTCGGGTGCCGGTTCGACAATCTCTTTGGCTTTGTCGGGCGCGAGCTCTTCAACTTTGGCTTTCGCATCGCGCGCGGTCGATGAAAGCGGAACGGGTTTGCCGTCCGCGTCTTTCGCTTCGCTCGCTGCCTTTGCGATGCTGAAATAAATATTGACCGCCTCGTCTTTTTTGCCCTGTTTTTCGAGCAGTTTCGCCAATTCGAAATTTATCGTGTCTTTCGCGATCACGGAATTGTCAGCCGCCGCGAGTTCCTGGTAAAGCGCGATCGCTTCGTCGGTTTTGCCGTCGCCCGCTTTGACCTGCGCGAGTGCGAATTTCGAGAGCTTGCCGATTTCATTGTTTGATTTCGACAGACCTTCGAGTTCCGTGGTTGCGGCAGCGCGGTCGAGCGACAATTTATTGACGGCGATAAAATATTTGGCTTTTTCGCCGACGCTTCCGCCGAATTTATCGGCAACCGACTGAAACTCGGCAACCGAGGCTTCGGCGCGTTCCTTTTCGGTCTTGAAGGTTTTGATCGTCGTCCCGGCGGGCAGCGGCGAATCCGTCACGACCGCCTGCGAGGTTTCGATCGCTTTGCCGAGCGCGGCTTGCGCCTTCGCGTCGGAACTGCGATTCCACAGGTAAAAAATGCCGACTAAAAACAGTAAAACGGCGAGGGCGGCAACCGCGTAAAGAAAGGTTTTGCCTTTGCCTTCGAATGTTTTTCCGACTTCCTCAACCCTTTTATTGACCGTTTGTTGAAAAGCGTCTTGATATTGAACTCTCTCCTTCGGCTCATTGGTCGGAAGCGTTACTTCTGGAGTTCTCTTTTTTCTTGCCATTTGATTAAAAAAAATGCAATCTTTTGAATGCTGTATCGTTATATAATTGTCTGAATGATTTTTTTAGGATTTTTTCCAAAAGAGTTAATTTATCGTAAAACTTTGACGAGAGCAAGTAAGTTTAGGGGAAAAGCCGAAATCGAAAAGTTAAAAGCGCACATTTTTTGACACAATTTTTTGGGATTTGAAAAAAAATTATTTTTTCGGGAACAAAATAAAAGTTCCGGTGTCTAATAAAACAGTTCGCGCACTCAGTGAGGCGAATGAGCAATTTGAAGTTCTCTTTCGGGGAGATAGCAAAAAGGCGGGTGATGTTCTTCAGCAAGTCAATCACAATCGACGATGAAGAATTAGGGAATGTCGCAGTGGCGGCAGGGACTTCCGATGCCTTCTCATCAGCCGAAACGGAATTCATTGAAAAATTAAAAGCGGGCGACGCCAATGCGTTCGACACTCTGGCTAATCGTTATGCGAGCGATATTTACGGTTTAATGTTTCGCCTGACGCAGGACGCCGAGGAAGCGAGCGATCTGACGCAGGAAACTTTTCTGAGCGCGCTCAAGGCGATTCATAAATTTCGCGGCGAAGCGGATTTGAAAACGTGGCTTTTCCGGATCGCGATCAACGAATCGCGCAATCGCTTTCGTTGGTGGAAACGCCGCCGGCGCGATGTCACGATCTCGCTCGATATGACGATCGGCGAAAGCGAAACGCCGCTCTCGGAAACTTTTTCGTCGGACACTTTGAACCCGGAAGAAAAAACTTTGCGCGGTGAGCGCGAAAAACTTCTGCGGGAGGCATTAAACGATTTGCCCGACATTTTTCGTGAAGCTGTCGTGCTCTGCGACATCGAGGGTTTGAGCTACGAAGAGATCGCGCAAACGCTGGAAGTCAACATCGGCACGGTGAAATCACGGATCGCCCGCGGACGCGACGAATTGCGCCGCAAATTGGAAGGTATTTGACAACTAGTCCCAGGACTCAAGTCTCAAGTCCCAAGTCAAAAATAACGAACTTGGAACTTGAGACCTGAGACTTGAGACTTAAGAAGTGGATGATTGACTCGCCCCGGTTTCAAACTTAAGACGTATCGGTGCCAACGTAAGGTCAAAAGGTAAACGAGAAAGTTCGGCGCGAGTGATGAAAAGCAATTTTTCGGTTTTGGTAATATTTGAAAAAACCAGCAACAAACGAATTTACCCGAAAGAAAAATTGCCGGTCAAAACACGCAAAGAACCTACCGTTGTTTTCTGTTAGAGGAAAACAGCCGGGGTCAGTCAGTTATTCACTTTAATTAGTAAGTCGTTCGTGGTCAGTTGTTCGTTGCTGATTGAATTTGCAACGAACAACTGACCACGAGCAACGAACGAAAAGAAATATGAAATGCGAAAATTTACAATTTAATTTGTCGCTTTACATAGACAATATTTTGACTGACGAGGAGCGCGGGATTACCGATAAACATCTCGCGCAATGCCCTTTGTGCCGTCAGAAATTAGACGATTTTGCGGCTCTGCGGCAGAGTTTGCGGCGCGTTTCGCAGCCCGTGATGCCGAAAGATCTGCTCGCTTCGGTCAAAACCGCGATGCGAACGGAGCTCGCGCCGAGCGCGCCGCAGAAAATATCTTACTTTTCAAAGGGTTTCAGCGAGTTTCTGAAAATGCGCGTGATGCCTCTGACGGTCGGCACCGCCGCGTCTCTGGTTTTCGGCTTTTCGCTGCTCTGGATTTTGCTTTCGGGTACGAACCGTCAGCAAACGACGGATTTTACGACTTTTGATTCCGTTCAGAAATCGACCGTTTTTGTCGCCAAAAATCCGAACGTAGATATTGATCTGATCACTCCGGCAGATGTTGTCGCCGGACGCGGTCTGGTTTCGAGCGAATCGCCGAGCATCAACCCCCAAGGCGCGCTCGTTGCGATGACCAAAGCATTCGTCAACGGAAAATCGAAAGAAGATGAAGTCGTCGTTGTCGCCGATGTTTTCAGCAGCGGTCTGGCAAACATCGAAGAAGTCGTCGAACCGCTTGATGATCAACAAACCGTCTATGAACTCGAAAAAGCGATGCAGAAAAATTCTTCGGACGCGCCGTTCGTTCCCGCATTCTTAGACCGCCGCGCCGATAATGTCCGCGTCGTCCTGAAAATCCAGCGCGTCGAGATCAAAACTTCCCTGCCGAAAGCCAAACGCCGATAGAACAATCGTTTTGCTAAACCAAGCCTCACCTTCTCCTTATTTCAATTTTGGATTTTAGATTTTGGATTTTGGATTGGCTTTAATAAGGCTTCTCCTTTCTTTAAATTTGTAATAAAATCTTCAACGAATTCAGTTGGAGAAAAGCGCGATGAAAAAGAATAAATTCCTGACCTTTGTTTTTCTATTAATCCTGACAATTTCTTTCCCAAATAAGATTTTCGCCACAAGTTATTTTGATACTTATTTTGGAAATCTTCCGTGGAATGAAGAGAAGGCACGTCTTTATAATCTGGCAATTGAATTGAAAAGAAATCCTGAAATGATTGGCTATATCGGTTTTCAAATCGGAGCAAAGGAAAATCGCAAGATAATAAATTCCCGAATCGCCCGTATGAAAAAATATTTATTTTCAAAACACGGCTTTAATGAAAAACGAATCGTTTTTATTATTTCAAGTTATCCGAGTCCGGTTAAAGAAACTTTTATCATTCTTCAACCGCTTTCGAAAGACTTTTCGCCGCCGACTTTTTAATTTTCCGCCCTTAATCTCTTGCTACTGACCGCTCAAATTGCTATAGCTAAATAAAGAGGTAAAACAATTAATGAGCGAACAAAACACTTTCAATTTCGACTTTCAGGAAATAGTCAAGAATTTAGAAAAAACCACGACGAACTTTTTCGAGGGGGTCGCGGAAAGTTTTTACGGCAAGGCGGAAACTTTGCGCGACGGCACGGAGCTCGACCCGCTGAATCTGCCGCGCGATCTTTACGCGCACAAAAACGCGCAGACCGAATGGTGGTATTACACCGGACACGGCGAAACTGTTTCGGGCAAGCGGTTCGGGTTCGAATTGGTCTTTTTCAAACGCCGCACGGATCTCGATAAATTTTCGCTTGTGCCCTTAAGACTTTTCGGCAATCCGCTCTTTTTCGCGCATTTTGCGATTACCGAGGTCGAAGATAAAAAATTTCGTTACGCGCACCGCAAATCGGCAAACGGATTTTTCGATCATCCGGCGTCGGCGAGCGAAAAGCATTTTCACCTGCGCCTCGGCGACTGGTCCTTGCGCGAATCGCACGGCGCGCATATCCTGCGCGCGACGGCGAGCGACGTTGTTTTCGAAGCCGATTTGAAGCCGACGAAACCGCCCGTCTTGAACGGTAAAGGACGCGACGGCGTATCGTTCAAGGACGAAGGCGAAGCGTCGCGCTATTTTTCATATACGCGGATGGAGATGGAAGGCGATTTGATCTGGAACGGCGAAACCGAGCATTTTACGGGTTCGGCGTGGATGGATCGCGAATTCGGAACGTGGACGCCGACCGAAAATCAGAAGGGCTGGGATTGGTTTTCGATTCAGCTCGACAACAATTGCGAATTGATGTGCTACCAGCTGCGCAACAGCGCGAACGGAGTTTCCGCGTTTTCGAGCGGAACCTACGTCAACGAACACGGCGAATTCGAGCCTTTATCACACGAAGATTTTACGATCGAACCGACCGGTTACTGGAAATCGCCGAATTCCAAAGCGGTTTATCCGAGCGGCTGGCGCGTCAAGGCGGAAAAATTCGGTCTGGATTTAACGGTGACGCCCGTGATCGAAGATCAGGAACTCGACACACGCGGCACGACGATGATCATTTACTGGGAAGGCGCGTGCGAAGTCGCGGGCAAGGCGGGCGAAGCGGATGTCAAGGGTCGCGCGTATGTCGAACTTGTCGGCTACGACCGTTCGCACGACCAGCCGAATCTCGCGTATTTTCTGATGGGAAATCAGTTCGAGTTTCCGTCGAAATCATTTTTCGGGTAAAAAAGGTTAAAAAGTGAAAAAGTGAAAAAGTGAAAAAGTTGACTTGATTATACAATCAAAACTTTTTCACCTTTTCACTTTTCGACTTTTAACCTTTCGTTATTTTGCGCTTTCGATCGCCTGCCGTAATTTTTCGGCGAGATTCGAATCTACGGGACGCAAAAGATTATATTGCTCACGCGCTTTCGGTTTGTCTTTTTTTCCGATCAAATACGTAAAACCGAGACTGTAGCGGGCTTTGGCAAAACGCGGCGCCAGCTGCAGGCATTTGTTATAGGCGGCAATCGCCTCGTCGTCGCGGCTGAGCGCGAAATAGGCGTTCCCGAGCAGGTAAAATCCGTCCGAATAAACAGGATTATCTTTAGTAAATTTAACCAAACCGTCAATCGCTTTCTTATAAAAATCAGCGGCTTTGTCGCTTTGCTTCAAAAATTCGTAAGCCCGCGCCGTATAAAGATAACTTTCGCCGTCGCCCGGATTTATCCGCAAAGCGCTGTTGCAGGTGGTAATTGCAAGCTGATACTCCTTCGCGTCGTTATATGCGCGGCACAGATTCGTGTAGCCCATATATTGGTCGGGCGCGAGATTGATCGCGCTTTTCGCCGCGATGATCGCATCCTGCGGACGGTCGGCAAGACTGTAATACCACGCGAGACTCGTGTAAAGATTGGCGTCTTTGGGAAAAACCTGCAAACCTTTGCGGGTCACGCTGATCGCTTTGTCAAATTCGTTGCGACCGCGGTAAATGTCCGAAAGCGCGTTGTAAGAAGCGTAAATATCGGGTTTGAGATCGATCGTTTTTTCGTAAAATTCCGCCGCTTCGTCAAATTTTCTGGCTTTATTGAGAGCATCGGCAACGTAAAAATAGCTTTCGCCGACATATTTTGTTTTTCTTTTCAAGGCTTCGAGCGCCGCCAGCCCCTGCTGTTCGGTTTCGCCGAGATTGGCGTAGCTCACGGCAAGAAAATACTCCGCGTCGGAATTATTCGGGTCTTGTTCGGCGGCTTTTTTGTAATAGGTTGCCGCGTCCGAATAAGATTCCTTGAGACGGTAAATATCGCCCAGAGCCATATTGTATGTCACATTGGTCGGGTCGAGCTTCGCTGCCCCGAGAGCATCCGTTAACGCCGCATCGTAGTTTTTTGCCTGAAAATTCAGATACCAGCGAACCTTGTAAATTTCGAGAGGCTTATCGAATCCCTGCGATTCCGCCTGATTAAAATCGTTGATCGACTGGTCGTATTCGTTCAGATAATAATGCGAATAGCCTTTCCAAAAATACGCGGCGGGAAATTGCGGCAGCACGGCGATCGCTTCAGCATATTTATCAGCCGCGCCGCGGTAATCCTTCTTATTAAAAAACTGGTCGCCCTGCTTGGCAAGCTTGCGGGCTTTTTCAATATCTTTTTTCTTTTGCGCCTGAACACCGGCAGGGGTCAAAGAAAAAACCGCTAACAAAATCATTAAATATACAAACCAATTTAAATATTTCGTCCTTTTCATCTTCTTTACTCCAAAATTATTGCGGGATTATGCCGCCTCTGACCGTCGGTTTCGTTTCCGTTTTGACCGTCGGTTTCGGCGTTGCCGTACGCGGCGTGTTGGTCGTCACTTGCGTCGGTCGCGTCGTCACGGTTTTGGTTGTCACCGGCGTTTGCTGCGTCACAACAGTCTTTGTTTGTTCGGGCGACGGCGCCGTATTAACGTTTGAATTATCGGGACTATTGGTTGTGACGACCTCCGAATTTGAAGTATTTCCCGTATTTGCCTGTTCGGGCGTCGGCGTGGGCGTTTGCATAATCGACGGCTCGGGCGTGGGCGTTGCCGTATTGGTCGCGCCCGAAATTCCCTTTTGAGTCATCAGATACCACGCAATACCGCCGCCGGCGGCGGCAAGAATGACCAAGCCGAACAACGCCCCGAGAATTCCGAAAAGCAAGCCTTTCGACTTTTTCTGCTTTGGCTGAACTTGCGAGGGTTGCGGATGCCACTGTTTCGTCTTTGAATCGGTATTCGGCACAGGCGGCACCGACGCTTGCTGGTTTGTCGGCGAAAAGCCTTCAGCCGGAAGCCGAGTTTCAGCCGCCACAGCTCCAAAATTTTCCGCTTGCGGAAGCGAATTAAACGCCGAAGCGGGCTGGGTTTGCGCCAGATCGATCTCCGCGTTTTGCTGACCGGCTTTGATGAACGGAACGGTTTTGTCGCCCGTAAAGTTCGACGGCGCGGCGGCGATATTTTCGTCGGTTTTCGCGTTGAATTCGTCGGTGACAAAATTTTGCTGCTCGGCGGCGGTCTTGTTCTTCTCTAGATATTCAGCCGCGCCGAAATCGCCGCCGAAAACTTCGGTCTTGACATTTGATTGCTGCGCTGCGGTATCGGCAACCGGCAGAATCTCGGTCTTTTGTCCGGGAATCTGTGATGCAGCGGCAATATTCGGCACATCATCGATCCGAATCGTCGCGTCAAAATTCGGAATCTGCTCGGTTTTATCGGCATTCTGCGAAGCAGTCGGCGGAGTTTCAAGAACTGTCTCGGGCATCATTCCGAACGGAATGGTTTGCGCTCCCATCGCTTCCTTCGAGGCAGTTTGATTTTCAAGCACCGGCGCGGAAAATTGTTCGGTTTTGTCGTTTGAGGTCGATGAAGTTTCCGCCGCGACGGGCGCGGGTTGTTCGTCCTGAACGTTGAAAGCGATGGTTTTATCAGCCGCCTCGCTCTGCATTTTGGCGTAAGTTTCGCGCAAAATCTTCTGCATCTCGCGCGCGTCCCCGTAACGCTGGTCCTGGCTGATCGACATTCCCTTCAGAATGACATCCGAAATGGATTTCGGAATCTCGTTGTTGACCTCGTTGATCGGCGCGATCGGGTCTTGTTTGCCGCTCAAAAGAAAATCCGCACGCGACAGCGCATCGGGCGGAACGATATTCGTCAAAAGCTGGTAAAGCGTCGCGGAAAGCGAATAAATATCGCTTTTCGGATTCGTTCCCGTGCCGCGGATCTGTTCCATCGGCGCATAATGCGGCGTGTAGCCGACGACGCTGCCGGTGCTTCCGCTGCCGCCGCCGCTCGCGTTGCTGATCGTTTGTCCGACCGAATTTTTCGAGAGCCCGAAATCGAGCAGAACGATATTGTTGTCATCGGTTAATTTCAGATTCTGCGGTTTGATGTCGCGGTGAATGATCGGCGGTTCGTGCGAATGAAGATAAGCCAGCGCGTCGAGCAATTGGTCAGCCCAGAACAAAACCCACGAGAGCGGAAAAGGTTTTTGCGTCGTGTTCAGACGCTTCGACAGATCGTCGCCCGAAATATGATCCATCACCAGATACTGGTTGTCGTTTTCGATAAAATGGTCGCTCACTTTCGGCAGTGCCGGATGACGCAGACGCGCCAGAGTCCGCGCTTCGCGCTCGAACGCGTCGCCAAGTTGGGCGTTGTCGCCGTGCAAGGTGCGCTTGAGCGCGATCGCACTCCCGAGTCGCTGGTCAACCGCCAGATAAACCTCGCCCATTCCGCCTTTGCCGATTAAATGGACGATCAGATAGCGGTTTTGTAATAAAGTATTCGGTGCTAAAGATTTCATTCGATTTCGTTTGTTGTTTTTTCTTAAGAACTTCTAAAAATTATATCCGATTTTACTAAAAAATACTTTCCGGTTTTCAACAATTTATTGACTCGCAAGCAATTTTTCGGGCGGCAGCATCGCGCTTTGTCCCTGATGCTGCCAACAGCGTCCGCCGCCTTTTACGCGCCGCGAACAAGGCGTTCCCTTCCTGGTCGGCGCGCCGCAAAAATAAACCGCTTCGGCAGACGAAACAGGCGCGGTTTCTGCCGGTTTAACCGGTATTTTCGTTGTCAATTCCCGCGTTTGCGCCGCGTTTTGCGCAGTGTTTTGAACAGTATTCGGCGGCGCTACTTGTTGAACGCTTGAATTTGAACTAACTTGCGACGCATTATTCGCCGGATTTTTGCCCGAATTTGCCGTCAATTGTCTGGTCGAAACATTTAACGGCTTTTCGCCGCTCCGCCAGTAGCTTCCGATTCCGAAAATTCCGACCACTGCCATCAGCGCGGCAAAAGCGACGGGCAAAGCTCTCTGCAATACAAAATCGTGTTTACAAACATCGCAAAACCGCCGGCTGTCCGTGAAAGACTTGTTTGCGCGTTCAATTTTCTCTCCGCAATTACAACAAAAATTCGGCGTATATAACATTGGGATTCCCCTTCAATCTTCGCAAGATTGGAAAAATGATCAAATATTTTCGATAGCTCATCTGGCTTGCTTTCTCAGGTTGAAAGAATTATAAACCATAAAATGAATATTGTTAAGAAGTTTTTGAAACAAAGCGCGATGCAACCGCGTTTCGGAAAATAGCGTCTGATTAGGTAATATTCTGCTATGAGTTATTCACGCGTTTTTATAATTTTTGCATTTTTGCTTTTAAGTTTTTCCGCTGTGTCGGCTCAAAACGACGATGAACCGATCACGGTCGACTCATCCGTGGTGCGTCTGAACGTCGGGGTCGCCGACCGCAAAGGTCGCCCGATCACCGATCTGAACAGAGAAAATTTCACGATTTTTGAAGACGGGGTCAAGCAAAACATTCAGCGTTTCGAACCGGTCGTAACGCCCTTTTCGGTCGTTATGATCCTCGATATGTCCGGCTCGACGCTCGGTTTTCGAGAAACGATCCGTCAATCGGCGTATCGTTTCGTGGACGCGCTTGCGCCCGAAGACCGCGTTGCCGTGATCGAATTTTACGACAAGGTAAATCTGCGGAACGATTTTACGACCGACCGCAAAACCATCGGAAATTCCATCAATGTCGCCAACGGGCGCGGCAAAACGCAGCTTTACAAAGCCCTCGATTTTGCGATGAGCAAGCTTGCCGGCGAAGGCAAACGGCGCAAGGCGATCATCGTTCTAACCGACGGCGTCGATACCGCTCTGCGCGATACGGACCGCGATTTTCTCCAGAAGATCGGCGAAAAAGATATGCCGACCGCGATCAAGCCCGAAACCAACGAAAATCTGAACCGCGTTCTGAACAAGGCGGACGTGCAGGGCGTAACGATCTATCCGCTCGCCCTGCCGACCGGCGACCCGTCAAAGCTCGCCGACCCGACGCCGATCCAGGTGGCGATGTACGAAGCCGCACGGTCGCGGCTGAAAATCCTCGCCGACCGCACCGGCGGAACGCTCAATGCGATCAACCGCCTCGAAGAAATGGGCAGACTCTACGCTTCGGTCGCCGCCGAACTGCGCACGCTCTACACGATCGAATATCAATCAACCAACGAAAAACGAGACGGCAAATGGCGCGCGATCAAAATCCAAGTCACCAACGAAGACCTGATCTCCAAAACGCGGCAGGGCTATTTTGCCAGATAGATTTGTGATGTTCGAAACCTTAAAAGCCAATCACGAGAGCAGTTTCGTGATTGGCTTTTGACATAACTTTGATAATTATCAAAAACTATTCTTCCAGATAATGATTGATGACCGGTTCGAGCGACTCAAAATCGACGGGTTTATCGATCAGTTCGTTACACCCGGCTTCGATCGCCTTTTTATAATACAGCCTGCCGAATGCCGTGACCGCGATGATCGGGATATATTCGCCTTCTTCTTCGATTTCACGAATGGCTTTGGTCGCGGTTAAGCCATCTACTTCGGGAAGCGAAATGTCCATTAAAATAAGATCGGGATGAATTTGCTTGAATCGATCAAAAGCTTCAATGCCGTCCCGTGCTTCACTCACCTGATAACCTTTATCTTCCAAGAGAAATTTCATGAAACTTCGTGTATCTTCGTAATCTTCAACGATGAGAATTTTTTTTGACATATTTACCGCCCCTATACTTTTGACAAATTTACTGCCCTTATAGTGTTGACACAAAATAAAACATAATTTGCCTAACCTTTCGCTGCGATGCAATTAAAGAGCCATAAACCGATTATAGTTCTTTTGCTCTGTTGTTTGCCGGAAAGATGAAGCCCGATGCATATGACAGGAATGAGAAGTGTGCGATAATCAAACAAACGCACCTTATTCTTTTCGGACTGCGGCGGTAAGGTTTAAGAGAGACGGCGTTGATCAAAAGAGAAATTGCTTCTGCCGAAAAAAGCTTTCAGACAGCTTTCTTTCAGTAAACGCCATTGCCGCATTATTTAGAAGTAAAATGTCACCAAACAAACGATCCATCCTTTGTGTTGAGGATGATAAAGATAACTCCGATTTATTGACTTATCTATTTGAAAGCGAAGGCTTTGAAGTAACAACCTGCGGTACCGTCGAGGAATGTCTATACCAAGCTCTGCAAAGAAATTTCGATGCCATTATTCTGGACAATCGCCTCGGACACACAACAACGGTCGGTGCGTGTCAGGAAATCAGGAAGAATGACCCGCATGTCCCGATCATTTACTATAGCGGCGAATCGCGACCGGCGGAAATTGAAAAAGCGCTCTCGGAATGTGCCGTCGCGTATTTAGTCAAACCCGATGATTTCGAGAAATTGGTCCCGACCATCATCAAATTAATTCAGGAAGCCTCCGTTCAGGTTGAGAATTCTTTTTAAGACGACATTTTTTTAAGCCCTTCCCGCTTCGAAAAAAAACAGAGCATAAAATAAAAATTTTTACTAAAATAATTTAATGGCAAAAGATACAGACAGGACGGCGTATATCGGCATCGAAAGAGCGGAAAAATCCGTGAAATATATTGCGAAAGTATTCAATCAATTGCCCTGTGAGATCAGCAAACAGCAATACAACGCAATCGTCAAAGCCCTCAGCGCCCAGGATTGGAAAAATACCGAAGAGGATGAATCAAGCATCATCAACACGGTCATCACTGCCCAATTAAACCCGCCGGAAACAGACAAGGCTTAAAAACCAACAAGAAACACCGGCAGCAAAAAGCTCTCAATAAAAATCAAGCTCATCCGCGCCGACCTGATTTCCAAGACGCGAATGGTTATTTTGCCCAGGCAATTTTGCGATTTGTGATTTGCCAAACTTGACACAAAGGCGTTTGATTTGTAGTCTAAATATTCGCTTTTGCGCACCCGTAGCTCAGCTGGATAGAGTGCTTGACTACGAATCAAGAGGTCGCATGTTCGAATCATGCCGGGTGTATTATTAAAA
>DATLOR010000164.1:0-7386 GCA_035536135.1 Pyrinomonadaceae bacterium
CGCCGGCTCGCCCTCGAGCAGCAAATGGTTCCGGCCCTCCATTGTCACGAGGCGGGCGTCCGGGATCAGGCCGGCGAGGCGGCGTCCTTCCTCGAATGGGATCCGGAGGTCGCCGTGCCGATGCAGCACGAGCGTCGGTATTCGGAGTAGCGGCGCAACGTCTTGGACGTCGACGTCGCCGAACGCGGCCATCATTCTCGCGGCGTTCTCGGGCGACGCGGACTCTCGCTGGAGCCGATCGAAGGCGCGCAGGTCCTCGGGCGAACCGTCGGGGAGAAACAGCGCGGAGAAAACCTGTCGGAACGCCGGCGTCTCACGTCCCCAGCCAACTCGAACGAGGTCGACCAGGATTCGCCATTCCGCGAGGTGGGCCGGGCTGAGATTTCGCTTGTTGTACCCTCTCGCGAACGAGCCGTACAGGATGAGGCGACTCACGCGCTCGGGGTGGCGGATCGCGTACGCGATAGCGATCGGTCCGCCTTGCGAAATGCCGAGCAGCGGAAAGCGCTCGATCCCTGCGGCGTCGACGACCGTCTCGAGGTCCCGAACCCAGGCGTCGAGCGAGAAGTCGGCGACGTTCCAGTCCGAGAGCCCGCACCCACGCTCGTCGTAGCGCACGAGCTTCCGTTTCCGCGTCAGCCGCTCGAACAGCGCGGAGGCAAAAATCTCTGTCTGGCGGATTATTTTGCCTCGAAAGATTCGGGCAGAATCGATACGGTCGCGTTTGATCTGGTGACGATGGGAAGACGTGCTAGCCTTCACGCCGCCGAACTTTTCAAAGCTGACAAATACAACGATTATCTGCTGTTTCACGGTCTTTCGGTCGAATCTGCCGAAGCGCTTGCGGAAATGTGGCACAAACGAATCCGCGAAGAACTCGGCATTGCGGGCAAAGACGCACCGGAACTCGCCAAACTTTTCCATCAGGGCTATCAAGGCTCGCGCTACAGTTTCGGTTATCCGGCTTGTCCGCGTCTTGAAGACCAGACAAAGCTTTTTGAACTGCTCCAGCCTGAAAGAATCGATGTCGAACTCTCGGAAGAATTCCAGCTTCATCCCGAACAATCAACTTCGGCGATCATCATTCATCATCCTGAGGCTAAATATTTTAATATTGAGTAAATGACGTTTTCAAACGTACTTTTAACTATTACGGCAACTCTAACCGCATTGGTCGCGGGACTTTTTTTCGCGTGGTCAATTTCGATCACGCTCGGGTTGGCGCGGGTTTCGGATACGGAATATATTTCCGTCTTTCAGGCGACTAACCGCGCGATTCAAAATCCCGTTTTTCTCATCGCCTTTATGGGAACACAGCTGCTTTTGCCGGTCTGTGTTTTTTTCTTTTATCGTCAAACGACGCGATTCTGGCTTTTGCTCGCGGCGACCATCGTTTATACGATCGGCGTGTCCGGGGTAACTTTTCTCGGCAATATTCCATTAAATAATAAGCTCGACAAATTTGATCTGAAGTCGGCTGCCGCGCAGGAAATCTCCCAACAAAGAAAGGATTTTGAAACGCCCTGGAATAATTTAAACACGGTTCGCACGGTTTCTTCGACGCTTGCGATAATTCTCGTGATAATCGCCTGTCTCGCTCGGGAAAACGATCTCTAAACATCCGCTTCAAAACATACACCGTCTATAACTATAATCAATACTTGAACTTAGAGTCTTTTTGAATTTTTTTTAAGACGCTACCTAAATTTTCCAAATTCAAATTGATACTGTTTGTCTTCAATCTGCGCGTTAGGTGTTGGAGACAATTTTATGGCAATCAATCAAAATTTATTAAATAGCAATTTTATACGTGAGAAAATATTACGGCGCCCGTCGGATCGCAATTTATTTTTAGCGGCGGCAATTCTTTTTCCGCTTTTGGTTTTGATCGGTTATTTCAAAACATATTATTTCAGCGCGTTTTTTAGCGATGCGCGACCCTTCGCAAACTCGCTCGTACATATCCACGCGGTTGTGATGTCGCTCTGGGTCGTTTATTTCGCGGCGCAAATCGCGCTGGTTCGGACAAAAAATATCAAGCTGCATATGACGATGGGAATGGCTGGCATTGCGCTTGCGGTGCTCGTTGTTGTCGTCGGGATGGTCACGGCGTATGATTCGCATATCGTCCGTCATACCGCGCCGCCGGGAATCGATCCATATAGTTTTACGATCGTTCCGATCGTCTCGATGCTGCTTTTTATCATCTATTTTACGGGCGCGATCTATTACCGCAAACGTCCCGCCGAACACAAGACCTTGATGCTTTTAACGGCGCTCAATTTTCTGCCGCCCGCGCTCGTGCGGATTCCGCCGATCGGTGAAAACTACGGGCTTCTCGGCGGGTTCGCTGTCGCCGATCTGCTGGCGATCGTCTGCTTGATCATATTCACGATCAAACACCGCAAATTTAATAAGGTTTTTGCGCTCGGCGTTCTATTGCTGATCGTTTCGCATCCCTTTCAACTTTATGTCGGAATGACCGAGACTTGGGTGCGGTTCATCGGTTGGGCGGTTTCGTAAAGCCGAAATTCAACATTTTTCTCCCACATATTTTTCCTAAATCAATCAAAATTCCTTGTTGTATTTATTCCGGTAATCAAAAGGCGTCATTCCCGTGATCTTCTTAAAAGTTCCGCGAAAAGCTTTAGTGTCCGAATAGCCGACATCAAACATCACTTCGGTGATGTTTTTGCGGCTTGTTTCAAAGCTCTTTTTGGCGGCTTCGATCTTGACGCGCTGGATATATTCGCTGATCGTGTTGTTGGTCGCCTTTTTGAAGCGCCGTTCGAGGCTTCGGCGGCTGAGCGCGCATTTTGACGATAGCTCGTCGATCGTAATGCGTTCCTGAAAGCTGTTCTCGATGATCTTTTGCGCTTTTTTGATGTCTTCGTCGGAATGCGAGCGCTGACCTTTGAACATTATAAACTGCGACTGGCTGTCGCGTTTGATGTCGATCGCAAAGACCTTCGAAGTGAGAATCGCCGTTTCGCGGTCGGTGAATTTTTCGACCAGATATAAAAGCAAATACCAGTAAGAGGTCGCGCCGCCGCTCGTGTAAATGCCTTGTTCCTCGGTAATGATCTTGTCGGTGACAAGATCAACTTCGGGAAACATTTGGCGGAATTCGTCCGCCGCCCGCCAATGCGTCGAACATTTTTTACCGTCGAGCAATCCGGTTTTCGCGAGCATAAATGCACCGACGCACAGGCTGACGACCTCCGCTCCATTTTCGTGTTGGTCGATGATCCACGGGATAAAATCTTTGTTAATTTCCAGCGCCGCCCGCAGATCGCCCGCAAACGCGGGAATAAAAATCAGATCCGTCTTTTTCACATCGTCCAAAAACGCATCCGTGTGAACGGAAAATGAACTGTCGTGCAGTTTGACTTCGCGTTTTAATCCGACCAAATTTATATTGAAAACAGGGGGCTTAGCATCATTTTCGAAAAGGGAATTGACCATCGAAAAAACGTGGCGCGGGTCGTCGATTGCCGCTAAAACCGCCGATTCGGGAACGAGTATCGAAACGTGTTTCATAACTTAAAATTACTTCAAAAAATTGTCGTAATCAACCCCGAAGATTGGCGGAAATACACCGCACAAAGGTTGGAAAATGATGTTAGGATAATACTATGTTTTATCTATGAAACAAAATTATGATTTCGTTTTACGGATTAAGACGGTTTTTATGAAGCAAAAATGTTTCATAAATGAGCAAAATAAAGGAGCAAATTTTTATGAATTCAATCGGATATTTTGAAATTCAAGCCAACGATCCGGAAAAAGTAATTGCGTTTTATACAAAAATTTTCGGTTGGAAGTTTGTCGAAGCAAAAGGTTTGCCGATCAAATACTGGCAGATCGAAACGAACGGAATCAGAGGCGGTTTGCTCGAACGTCCAATGAAAACACCGCCGACCGAATTCGGCACAAATGCTTATACTTGTTCGATCGAAGTCGAAAACTTCGATGAAACGGCGAAAACAATTTTGACCAATGACGGACAAGTGGCGATGCCGAAATTTTTAATTCCGGGTCGCTGTTGGCAAGGTTATTTTTTAGACCCGGACAATAACGTGTTTGGTATTTTTGAAATAATAAACTAAATAAAAATTAAGGAGAAAAAACAATGGCAAAAGTTAATCCATATTTGCATTTCTTAGGCAATACGGAAGAGATTTTCAATTTTTACAAATCGATTTTCGGCGGCGAATTCGCAACCGTGATGCGTTTCGGCGATATTCAGGGACAGGAGGGCTGTGAAAATCTGTCGGATGGGGACAAGGAAAAAATTATGCACATCGCGTTGCCGCTTTCGGACGGACACGTTTTGATGGGGACTGACGCGATCGGCGAACATGCAAAGGACGCAGTCATCGGCAACAATATTTCGCTTTCAATCTCCGCCGACAGCAAAGCAGAAGCCGAAAAAGTTTTCAACGGTTTGTCGGAAGGAGGCGAAGTGACGATGCCGCTCGCAGACACTTTTTGGGGCGCTTATTTCGGAATGCTGAAGGATAAATTCGGGATTCATTGGCTGATAAATTACGATTATCCGAAGGAATAGGAATTACCAATAATTAAACAAATTTTGACCGCCACTGCATTGAAGCGGATCGCGGTCAAAAATTAACCGATTTAGTATTTGTTAGAAAAGGAGAAAATAGAATGGGCAAATATCTTGATGGATTTTTACTTCCGATAAAAGCGGAAAACATTGATAAATATAAAGAAACCGCGCAAATGGCGGGCGAGATCTGGAAAGAGCACGGGGCTCTCGAATATATCGAAGCGGCGGCTGATGATCTCGAACACGAAAAGATGGTTTCGTTCGTAAAATCGGCTGATGCGCAGGAAGGCGAAACGGTAATTTTAGCGTTTATCGTTTTCGAATCCAAAGAAGAACGCGACCGCATTAACGCGCTCGTGATGGCAGATCCGCGTTTGAGTGAAATAATGTCGGACTGTAAAACCTTCGATTACACGCGGATGGCTTACGGCGGGTTTGAGACGTTGGTAAATTTATAAAAAGGAGCTGCAGCAATTATGACAAAAGAATTATGGATAAATCTTCCGGTCAAGGACGTTAAAAAATCAAAGGAATTTTTCACCCGTATTGGTTTTACGCCTGAAGAAGCGCACGAAACGGCGGATATGACCTGCGTGAAAGTCGGAGAAAAAAACATTGCCGTTCTGCTTTTTGCGGAAGAAACCTTGAAAAGTTTTGCGAAAAACGAAATTTCCGACACGAAAACAGGGACGGAAATGTTGATTTCGTTCGATGCCGAAAGCCGCGAAGAAGTCGACGAAACGGCGCGAAAAGTCTTTGATGCGGGCGGTACGGTTTTCAGCGAACCCGGCGAAATTCAAGGCTGGATGTACGGTTTTGCCTTTACCGATTTGGACGGGCATCGTTGGAATCAGATTTTTATGGATTTCAGCAAAATGCCGAAGGGATAAGTTTGAAATTTTATTTAGAGTAACGGCTTATGACCGTTACTCTAAATTTCAAGAAATTATGAAACCGAAAACCCCGAAAATAATTTATTGGATCGGCACAGTTCTTTTTGCATTATTGATGCTTTTGGACGGATTTGCCGGAGCGTTACGGGTTACGGGAGCAAAAGAAGCGTTGGCGTATCTCGGTTATCCCGAGTATTTGTCAACAATCATCGGATTTGCCAAAATCTTCGGCGCAGTCGCGATTTTACAACCGGTTTTTCGCACGATCAAGGAATGGGCTTATGCCGGATTTACGTTTATTTTTATCGGCGCATTTGCTTCGCACGCCTTTACGGGAAGCGGATTCGGATTTTTATTCGTGCCGGTTATCATGCTGGCAATCTTGTTTTTGTCTTATTTTTTATGGAGAAAAATTGAATCGGAGAAATTATGAAAATAGCTGTTATTATCGTTCGTGTTTTAGTTGGTTTGATGTTTCTTTTTGCATCGATCACTTATTTTCTAAATGTCGGTCAGACGCCGCCGGAGTTTACCGGGAATACCAAGGCTTTTATGGACGGCATTGCGGCTTCCGGTTATATTTTGCCGGTCGTCAAGGTCTTTGAGCTTTTATGCGGACTCGCTTTCGTATCCGGTAGATTTGTAGCATTAGCAGTAGTTTTAATATTTCCCATCGCAATTAATATTTTATTTATCAATGCTATTCATATGCCGCCGGGATTGGTGATCGCTGTTCCGCTTTTCCTGGGAATTTTATTTTTGGCGTACGCCAATTTAGACAAATATAAACCGCTTTTGGAGGCAAAATAATATGCGTAAATTAAAATTACAGGTGCAAATAACGGTTGACGGGTTCGTTGCCGGTCCGAACGGCGAACTCGATTGGATGACTTTCGGGATGGATGACAGGCTGGCTGAATATGTCAACGCCTTAACGGATAGTTCCGACACGATTTTGCTTGGCAGAAAAATGACGGACGGATTTGTAAATTACTGGACAAGCGTTCTGGACAACCCGGAAAGCCCGGAATATTCGTTCGCACAGAAAATGGTTAATACGCCGAAAGTCGTCTTTAGCAAAACGGTCAAGGAATCGATTTGGGCAAACACGACCGTGGCAAACGGCGATCTGGTCGAAGAAGTCGAAAAACTCAAACAACAGGACGGAAAGGACATCATCGTCTACGGCGGGGCGACCTTTGTGTCAAATCTGATCAAGGCAAATCTGATCGACGAATTTCATCTCTGCATCAATCCGACGGCGCTCGGTCGCGGATTGACCATATTCGGAAATTTGGACGACAGGCTGAAACTTAAATTAGTTAAATCCAATGCTTTTTCAAACGGAGAAGTCGTGAACCATTACGAACCGGAAAAATAAGCGGTGAAAAAATATGAAATATAATTCTATCGAATCCTTTGTTCCTTCGGGAAGCGATTTTCAAGCGTCGCGGCGGTTGTTTTTAGAACTCGGGTTCAACATCGTTTGGGAAGCTAAAGATTACGTCGGTTTTGAAAATAACGGCTGCCGTTTTATTTTGCAAAACTATGACTCAAAAGAGTTTGCCGAAAACTTTATGATGAATGTCAAGGTTGATAATCTGGACGAATTCTGGCAAAAACTCTCGGAAAAGAATTTGCCCGAAAAATTCGGCATAAAATTGAAGGAACCGACCAATTTTCCGTGGGGCAGAGAGGTCAACCTGATTGACCTCGCGGGCGTTTGCTGGCATTTTGTCGAAGGTAAATGATAAATTTTGAAATCAAAAAACTGGAGCCAAACGAGATCAGCTTGGCGCACGAGCTGATCTTGTTATTTGGTTTTGACGATGAAAACCGCGATTTGCCGTCCGCAGAATATACCGCGGAAATGTTGTCGAGAAAAGATTTTCACGTGATCGTCGCGCTTGATGATAACAA
>DATLOR010000165.1:0-5567 GCA_035536135.1 Pyrinomonadaceae bacterium
ATCCGAAATCCGAAATCCAAAATCCAAGATGTGTGTAATTTTTTTCGCTTACCAACAACATTCCGAATATCCGCTGATTCTGCTCGCCAATCGTGACGAATTTTACGAACGTCCGACCGCCGAAGCACATTTTTGGCAGGACGCGCCGAATCTCTACGCCGGACGCGATCTTGTTCACGGCGGAACCTGGCTCGGAATTACAAAATCGGGACGTTTCGCCGCAGTTACGAATTACCGCGATCCGAACGCGCCGAAAGGAAAGTTTTCACGCGGCGATCTGGTCAGCGATTTTTTGAGAAATGATAACTCGGTCGAAGATTATTTGAAGAAAATTCAGGAAAATGCGGCAGATTTTTCGGGCTTTAATCTTTTGGTTGGTGAATTTAGCACAACCATTCAAACGCTCGGCTATTACTCGAACCGCGAAGATAAAATAAAAATTCTCGCACCCGGCATTTATGGTTTGAGCAATTATCTGCTCGACACGCCGTGGCGCAAAGTAAGCAAAGGAAAAGCCGAATTGACCCGGCTTTTGCAAAACGGCGAGCTCGAAAAAGAGCAATTTTGGGGATTGTTAAGCGATAAAACGCTTGCCGATGATGCGGATTTGCCCAACACGGGAATCGGTTTTGATCGCGAAAAACTGCTTTCGGCGATCTTTATCGAAACGCCGATCTACGGAACTCGTTCATCGAGCGTTGTTTTGGTCAATAAGGATTATGAAATTTCGCTTGAGGAGCGCAATTTTCACTAAATTATTTGTTTTAGGGGCAGAAAGAGTTATAATGCCAAAGTTCACTTTAAGCATTAACTCTATGGTCAAAAGATATCTTTATTTCTACGCCGCATTTGTTTTTATAATTTCGCTCAACGGTCAAAGTTTCGCTCAACAAAATGACATCAAAACGGTTTTGGCGCAAAAACTCGCGAAAATTAAATTGATGGACGGGAAAAAAACACTGAAAAACGGGATTTCCTTAAGCGAGATCTGCGATTTGAATGAACCGGTCGCAAACCGTGTTTTCAGAGAATACGGCGCGATGTTCGTTGGGAAAGACGATGTTTTTGCAGGTTTCAGATTGATCAACGACGGCAGTCAAATAAAATTTTTCGTCAATTGTGTCTTTAAAGACGAAAGAGAAGTTAATTCTTATCAAACGAGCTTGCGGACAAAATCCGCCAATATCGGCGGCACTTTTGTCGAACTGCGCGAAGATGCGATGGACGCGCTTTTAGCCGCGATCGAAGAAGGAAAACAAAAGGGCTTGCGAATCACGCCGCGCGGCGGTGAAACAGCTTCGAAACGTTCGTATCAAATGACCGTGGATCTTTGGAATTCGCGCTTTTATCCGGCGTTGAATTATTGGGTCGGAAAGGGAAAAATTTCGCGCCGCGATGCCGATGCCGCTAAAAATCTTGACATTCAGGGACAGGTCAAACAGGTACTCGAATGGGAAGACAAAAAACTTTGGTTCAGCAAGGATTTGAGTAAATCGATTCTTTATTCGGTTGCTGCGCCCGGTGCATCGCAGCATATTTTTATGCTCGCTTTGGATGTCGAGCAATTTTCAAATAAAGCGGTCAGAGATGTTCTGGCAAATCACGGTTGGTTTCAAACCGTCAAGAGCGATTTGCCGCATTTTACCTATTTAGGCATTGAGCGAAACCAATTAAAATCATCGGGATTAAAATCCGTTCCGTCGGGCGGGCAGGAATTTTGGATACCGAATATCGAGTAATGCGGATTTTTGGAGGTAAAACGTATGATTTGCCCGAAATGCAATACGATTAATGAAAATTCCAACGTATTTTGCGTCACCTGCGGAGGAAATCTGACTCCGACTGCCAATATTCCGCCGACGATGCTGCCGAACTCTTCCCAATCATCGATGCCGACGCAGGTTTTTCAGTCGCCGCAAAATCAAAACGACGATTATCTCTCAAGCCCGACGGTTTTTGCCGGACAACAGCCGAATCCGAATCAATCACAGGCAAATTATTACGGTTCCCCGCAAGCCAATTTTAACCAATCACAAGCCAACTTTAACCCGTCAATGGCGGGATTCAATCCTTCGATTCCATATATTCCGCAGCCAGCTCCGCCGAAAAGCCGTCTGGGTTTGTGGATCGGTCTGAGCGTGTTTCTGCTTCTTTTGCTCGGCGGCGGTATCGGCGGCGCAATTTTTCTGTTGAAAAAAACAACGGGTCCGGCGGAAGTTTTGCCCGATCATCTCGGAATGTTTTTTCAAAATAAGGAGAAAACTTCGATTGAAGAGATAAAGAAACTGGATTTTACGAACGCGCTTGACGGGAAAGACAAAATCTTAAAGGACGAATCAGTGCCGACGGTCGAAAGCAAACCGAATTTGATTTTATATTCTGACGGCAAAGACATTCCTCTGGGTGATTTGAAGCTGATCCAGCTCGATTCCGTGAAACCGGACGGAACGATGAAGCAGATCGATTTTAAGGCGACCCCCGTCGATGGAAAAACCGAAATGAAGCGTTTATGGTTTGCAGAAAATCTCGCCAACGGAAAATATGCGTTTGCATTGATCGACGGATTTTTCGACGAAGGGAAACATAAATTCTGGGCTTTTCAGGTCAAAAATTCCGACCGCGCGGACAACGGAAATCTGACCAAGGATTTGACCGTTTCGCTGAAAAATAAATCAAACAAGTCAAACACGAGTAATTCAAACACGACGACAAATAGTGAAATAACGCAGGTTACGCCGACCCCGAAACCTTCCGTTGCGCCGCCGGTCGGTTCGCGCACCGCTTTTGCCGCAACGAATAATGTCGTCGTCAGATCCGCTCCGAGCCTTTCGGCACAAAAGGTCAGCGGTTTGAAGCGCGGGCAGAAAATTTATGTAGTGGGTTATTCGGACAATTACGATTATTGGAACGGTTTGGAAGGAACTTGGGCGAACATTCAAACCGAAAGCGGACAGCGCGGCTGGGTTTTTTCGCCGCTCATCAAATATTAAAATTTAAGGAAAATAATGAAAATCAAGCAATTTCTAACATTTATTGTTTTGGCGGCGATGACGGCTTGCTGGTCGCCCGACGGCAACCGGACAACACGCAACGGCAGTTCGCCGAGCTCGACGACGAGTTCGAGCACCACACCGAGCTCGACCAATGGTAAAACTTCAAACAATAACGGAGACACAAACAAGGTGAGCAGTAATAATAATACGACCGACGCCCCGAAAAGCGGCGGGTTTCAAGGCAATCTGCCGAGCGGTTTTCAAACGCCGACCGATCCAGTCGGACAAAAAATGCTGAAGGAATACGGCGCGATGTTTGTTGCCAAAGGCGTGACGCCGCCGGGCGTGGTCGTTTTCAAAAACGAAGGGGAAGTTTCCGCGTTTCAATCGGGCGTTCAAAAATCTTCGGAAAACATCGGCGGTGTGACGATCGAATTACAAGCCGCCGCGATGAATGCACTTAAAGAAGCCGTGTCGGAAGCCAAAGGGAAAAATCTTTCAATCAGCCCGCGCAACGCGGATTCCGCCAAACGCAGCTATCAGCAAACGGTTGATAACTGGAAAAGCCGCGTTGATCCGGGACTGACGTTTTGGGTTGGCAAAGGCAAAATTACGCAAGCCGACGCAAGCCGGATCAAAGCCTTGTCGGCGACCGACCAAATTCCCGAAATTTTCAAACTCGAAGACCAGGGAATATTTTTCGCGCAGGGCAATCAGAAAACGATCATTTATTCCGTCGCGCCGCCCGGAACGTCGCAGCATATTTCGATGCTCGCGCTCGATGTCGCTCAATTTGAAAATCCGCAGGTGCGCCAGGTTCTTGCAAATCACGGCTGGTTTCAAACCGTTCCTTCGGATTTGCCGCATTTTACGTATCTCGGCGTATCGGAAAATGAGCTGCCGAATCTCGGTTTGAAAAAAGTAACCGAAAGCGGACGCACATTTTGGGTGCCGAATTTGTAAAAAAAACTAAAGGAAAAGCTCGTATTATTCGGGCTTTTCCTTTAAGACAAAATCGATCTCTTCAAAAAGAAAATTCTGCGCGGAGGTTTGTTTGATCTCGATTCTTTTAACATCGGACACGACATCGAGCAAACTTCCGATGTTTGTTGTAAAAAAATCTCTTCCCGTTGAATTGCCGGACAAATTATCATCTTTTTCGAGAGTTTCAAAAATATTATCGAAAATTTCCTGCCTCCGATCCAAATTGATAACCGTAAACTTATCAAATGTTTCGGCAAATTTCGGTTGGTTTTTGTTGACCGCTGAAATCTCTTTCAGCAACTCTTCGCTGTTTGAAAAAATCAATTCATTTTGCCGCAGCGCGTAAAAAACATTCCAACCGAGCGACGGCATTGTCATCCGTCTTACCGGAATTTCACCAATCGAAAAATCCGTCCAGACAAATTCACTCTTTTGATTGTTTACGGTAAAAAGCTTTTGCGCCGTGGTTGAAAGGGTGGTTTCCAGATCATTTCGATTCAAATTAACCGGATTTTGCAGAGAAAAAATCAAGGCTTTGCGGTTATCAAAAAATAACGGCGGCAAAAGAATTGGCGAAAATAATTTTACTGAAACATTCGGATTCGCTTTGCCGATAATTTTTGTCAAATCATTGCTTATTTTACCGGCTGACTTGTCCGTTAAAATTTCTTCATCTTCCGTTTCGTCGATCTGTTCGCCAAAATCATTATCAAGATTCGAATAGCTGTAGCTTTTTTCCCAATCGTTAAAATAATAATTTTTCTTTGATTGCGCGGGTTTTTTTGTAGCAGAATCATTTTTTGCGTCAAAAAGAACATTTAAAACAGATGCGTCAAAATTGGTTTTTTCGGCAGTGTCGATTTTGTAAAACGGAACATTCTCCGGAATTAGATTACTGAGGCGATTCGCGGTTTCGGCTTTGATTTTGACGGGCACCACACTTTCAGCCATTAAAAACACGCGTTTTTCGACAATTTTTTTATCCTGAATTTCAAAATCAAGCATTCCCGCCTGCCGGTTTTTAAGATTTTCCGTTTCCGACATCAGCCAGTAATGCTTGAAATACCAATCGTCATTCAACTTTTGCTGGTTGAGCCACACCGTCGCCAGATTCGGCTTTGTTTTTTCGGCAAGCAGTGTAAACGAAGATTCGGCGGAAAGACGATTTTTCGGGGTTTTTCCTTTGATATTTTCCAGAGTCTGCAAAAAATATTTCTCGCTCGTCGCCAGGATCAAACGCCCGCGAAAGCTCGTGAAGAGAATTTTCTGCTTTTGCCGTGCGCGGTCAACCTCGATTTCCTTTGAATAAACCGACGTTTCGTCATCGAGCTTGATTTCTTCAAAATTCCCCTGAATTTGAAACAAATTCGATGCGAGAATCTTCTCTTCGCTCATCGGCGCGATAAAAACAAATTCCATTTTTCCGATGTCGTAAACGGCAAAAGCCGCCTTGTTTTCGCTGAGATTTGTCAGAAAATCGAGATCGGGAAAAATTCCGAACGCTTCGTTGATTTCGTTTGCCCGACCAATGAGTTTTTGCGCCAGATGATTGCTTGTAAAATCGTCAAAATTGGCGCTTTCCAGATATTT
>DATLOR010000166.1:0-3855 GCA_035536135.1 Pyrinomonadaceae bacterium
ACTTCATATTCCGGGCGGCGTCAATTCGCCGGTCAGGGCGTTTAAATCGGTCGGGCGCGATCCGCTTTATATTGCGTCGGCGAAGGGCGCGCGGATGACGGACGCGGACGGCAACGAGTTTATTGATTACATCGGTTCGTGGGGACCAATGATCCTCGGTCATGCCAACGAGCGTGTGATCGAAGCGATTCGCGAAACCGCACTTTCGGGAACGAGCTTCGGCGCGTCGAACGAGCGCGAGATCGATCTTGCGGTTTTGATCAAAAAATTCGTGCCGTCGGTCGAGATCGTCCGCATGGTCAATTCCGGCACGGAAGCGACGATGAGCGCGATGCGTCTGGCGCGCGGATTTACGGGCAGAGACAAGATCATCAAATTCGAAGGCTGTTATCACGGTCACGGCGACTCATTTTTATCAAAAGCCGGTTCGGGCGTCGCGACGCTCGGACTTCCCGATTCGCCGGGCGTCACGAAATCGACGGCGCGCGATACGCTCAACGCGAAATATAACGACATCCAGTCGGTTTACGATCTGGTCGAGCAGAACAAAAACGAGATCGCCGCCGTTTTTATCGAACCGGTCGGCGGCAATATGGGCTGTGTTCCGGCGGATTCCGAATTTTTGCAAAAATTGCGCGACGTTTGCACGAGCGAAAATATTATCCTTATTTTTGATGAAGTGATGACCGGATTTCGTCTGGCGAAAGGCGGTGCGCAGGAGCTTTACGGCGTTGCTCCGGATCTCACGACGTTCGGCAAGATCATCGGCGGCGGGCTTCCGGTCGGCGCTTACGGCGGGCGCGCCGAAATTATGAAAATGATCGCCCCGTCGGGCGCGGTGTATCAAGCGGGAACGCTTTCGGGTAATCCGCTCGCGATGACCGCCGGGCTTGAAACCTTGAAGATCATTGACGAAACGCCGGATTTTTACGCGCGGCTCGAAGAGAAAAGCAAATATCTGGCGGACGGGATCGAAAATGTCTTACGCGAGGCAAACCTGCATTACACGATCAACCGCACGGGATCGATGCTGACGCTTTTTTTCACCGACCAAAAAGTCACGGATTTCGATTCGGCGAAAACGAGCGACACGCAGAAATTCGCAAAGTATTTCAACTCGATGCTCGAAAACGGCATTTATCTTCCGCCGTCGCAGTTTGAAGCCTGTTTTGTTTCGATCGCCCATACGCAAACGGATTTAGATGAAACAATTAAGGCTAATTATCAGGCGATCAAAGAAATAATTTGATCAGGCGACGTCAGGAGCGGGATAAGGATTTCTTGGACCGAGAGCGCAGGCGACCCGCCTGCGCTCTCGGTCTTATCCCGAGTTGACGTTAACGTATCGATTTTTCTTTCCCAAAGCCGTTTGCCGAATTCTTTCAGGCTGGCGTAATGTCAAAACTGATCTTACGAGTGTCAAAACTGACATACCTTTTCTACCCGAATTCATCCTGCCCCAGCCGGCAACACAAGGCTAACCTTATTATTTTACAATGGTTTATAAAAAAAATTAAATAGCTGTTTGCAGTGGAACGGACGTTGCACTGCAAACAGAATAATGGTCTGCATCGCTAACTCCGCCGGGCGGAGCTAATGCTTTCGATTGGACAGTTTGAAAGGCTTATTGTAAAAGTATTGATACGAAATAATCGAAAAGATAAACGTCTAAACTGCCGCAGCCGTTTAGACGTTTATAAAAAAACAGCTTTTTCCGCGTTTGAAACAGATGTCGCGGGAAATAATGCGGGAAGGCTCTCCGTGCAGGAAACTCGGCAGAATGTCGTTTACGGATGGGTCTTTCCCGCTTTTTAGTTGAAGTCAGAAAAATCTATTCAGTTTTAATTTTGCAAAGACGATCATAAAAATCGTCTTTTTGTTTTAAATCAGTTGTTTACAAGGGTTAAAGAATTTGCGCAATTCCGGCACAAGGCTTGCTGATTATAAATTTAGACAGATAAAACTGTCTGGTTTTAATACAAATTTTATTTTTTGAAATATTGAATCGAGCAAGGGAGGTTATTCCAAATGTCTTTAACAAATTGTCCCGAATGTGGGCACGAAGTATCAATCGATGCAGTAGCTTGTCCGAATTGCGGTCGTCCGCTCTCTGCGCCGACACCGGTTATCCAACGAAAGGTTGTTGTGGCAGAGCGTCCGACGGATGAAGGTTTTCCGAAATGGGTAATCGTACCGATCGTGATTCTCGCTTTGGTCGTCGTTTTTCTGCTGATCGCGATCACGCGCAACAATGAGGACACCGCCAATACGCGAACCGTTAACGTCAATCTCGGCACGCAGCGCGCATCAACGGATTCCAGAGATTCGACACGAACCGTCAATCCGCCGAATCAGGTCGAAGTTCCGTCGAGCTCGACCACGGTCAACCCGCCGTCAACAACGACTGCGCCGAGTTATCCGTCGTCATCGACATCCGTTCCGTCGTCGCAAACAGAGGTAACTGTTCCGGCAGATAAAGGTTCGGTCGTGATCGACGCGAAAGTTTCGACCAAAACAGGCACGGTGCAATCGGTTAAAAACGAAAAGTTTTACCTGTTGGACAAAGATTTGGAAACCATTCTGAGCGATGCCGACCTTGAGCCGGTCGAAGGCAACAGCCTGTCGGACAGTTTCGGTTTAGCCGTTTTGTATCCTGACCGTTACGGCGATTTTAGAACCAAAGCACTGAACGCGATCCAAAAACATATCAAATACAACGCAACGACCGACGGCGGTGGTAAAGCCTCAATGAGAGATGTCAAACCCGACAGCTATTATCTTTTCGGCATTACGAAAACGCGCACCGGTTTCGCGATCTGGAGTTCGCCCGTCAGCATTATCGGCGGTGAAAATAAGCTGAATCTTCAGCCTGCAAGATTAAATGAAATGTCTGAATAGTCCTTTCATTTTTTCGAGGTTAAAAGGCACGGGAAAGAATATTCCCGTGCCTTTTGTTTTGCCGGCGATAAACAATTCTTTCCAACTATCGCGTCGAGATGTAAATTTTGTTTTGAGATTATATATTTTGATGTTTGAAAATAAAAATTGCTTTGTAAAGATAATTATTAAAAGTTTAAAATGATTTTGAACTTTACAGCGCATGGATAGCGTTTTTAATATATATATAGATTTTGCACAGCGATTATGGCGTTTTAAGAACGGCTATGGAGTTTTCACAACAAATATGGAGTTTCTACGACAATTTCATAATTTTGACGACAAATTCAGAGTTTTCACGAAAGGCATCGTGTTTTTTTTCAGCTAAAAGTGGTTGAAAGCATTTAAGGACGGTTGCGACCGAGCTGTTCGTGCGATGAAACCCATTCGTCGGCGATCACGGCAGTGCCCAAGGACAATTCGCCGCACAGAACGGTTGCCGCGACGATTTCGGCGAACTTTTTCGCGCCGCCCGCGCCGTAACAACCCAGTAATTCAAGACATTCGCGCTGTGTCGGAAGTCCCGTTCCGCCGCCGTAGGTCGCGACGATCAAAGACGGAATCGTCACAGAAAAATAGTAATCGCCTGATTTTGTGATTTCCGCGTAAACCGCCGCCGCCGAAGATTCGGCGACATTCGCGACATCCTGTCCGCAAGCGATAAACATCGCCGTGATGCCGTTTGCCGAATGCGCGCCGTTATTGTTGACGCCCGCCAGATATCCGCCGAGCTGCGAGGTCAAACGCGCTTCGAAAATCTTTTCGACCGAAACGTGCATTATTTCTTTCAGTTTTTCAGCCGGGATCGTCGCTTCGGCAATCACTTTTTTGCCGCGCGTGTTCAGAGTATTGACCCACGAAGTTTTTTTGTCGGTCGCAAAACTCCCTTCAAGCTGGTAGCGTTCGATGCCCGGATAA
>DATLOR010000167.1:0-8789 GCA_035536135.1 Pyrinomonadaceae bacterium
AAACCAGAAGCGGTTGTAATCGGATTCGCCCTGCGACCAGACTTGTTTGCGCCGGTTCGGGTTCGTTGCATCGGGTTTGATAAATTTCAAACCGCCGCCCGCGCCGAAACCGAGCGTGTTTGCGACCACGACACCCTTGGTGCGGTAATCAACGACAAAAGTGACCGCTTCGCCGATTCCGTAAACTTTATCGAGATTGATCGTCAGATTCGTGTTCGGCTCGTCATAGCTGAACTTTAGATCCTTGCCGTTTAATTTGACGGAATTAATGGTCATCGCGCCTGCGTCGAGATTGACGGTTTGCAGATTCGGCATCAAAGGCGCCAGTGTAATTGCTGCCGTTCCGAAGGTTTGTTCCTTTTCCCAATCGAATTGTAAATTAAGCGCAATGTGCCGCATATCATAATCACGACTGCGGATAAAATGTACGGGCGGAAGTTTTTTGATCTTTTTCTGCTCATCCTGCTGAAAAAACTCGTTCATCGGACGCGCCTGCACGATCGATGAAACGGCAAACGTCAAAATCATTGCCGCCGCCAAAACTCTATTGCCAAAAAATCTGTTTTTCATAAATTTATTTTGATAAACGTGTCAGAGAACGGCGAAAAATCACCGCTCTCTGCTCATAATTATTTGCCGGTTGCGGCTTTGAATTGTGCTTCCAGCGCATTTACATAACCCATAATATTTGCCTGATCTTTATATTTCGCTTTGAGCATATCGAAGGCTTCCTGACCGCGCGGGTCGGCAAGCTTGATAATCGCTTGAACCGAATTAAACAGACCGTTGAAATCATTTGCTTCGAGCGCGACCTTAAATTGATCAAAGATCAACGGAAATGCCCGCTCATCGCCCTTTCCCGTGGCTCCGACCACCGCCAGAGCCGCTGTTCGCGCATTATAATTTTTGTTTTGATCGTTGGCGAATTTGTAACTAACTTCAAAACTGCGCGGGTCGGCAAGCGATGACAAGCCGTTGAATCCGGCTGATTCGATGCGACCTTTCCACGAAGGCGTCTGCGTCAAACGGATCAGCGCATCAAAGGCTTTCGGGCTTTTCGACGCGCCCAGAGCACCCGCCGCCGAATCGATCACGCCGTAGCTTCGATCGTTCAAAGCCGCCAGGTAAACGTCGGCGTATTTCGCATCTTTGGTCAGACCGAGCAGATCGATCGCATCGGAACGAATCTGCGGATCTTCATCTTTTACGGCTTTTAAAACCACCTGTACGATCGCATCGCCCAAAGCTATCGGCGGAATCGGAGCTCCCGGCGCAACCTGCGGGATCGAAAGATTATTGACTTTTGAAAGCGCGGCGCGGCGGACGTTCGCGTTCTTTTCCTTTTCGGCTGAAACCAGAAAAGCCGCGATGATTTTGGCTTTATCGGGAGAATCTTCCGCTTTGTCCTCGAGCTCTTCGATTGCCCAGCGTTTGCCGATAATGTCCTGATCGTTGAGCATCTGATAAATCAGATCGTCTACCGATTTCTCGAACTTCAGTTCTTTGATCAGCGTTCCTTCGTAATCGAAATTAACGATTTTCGGCTTGGACGGTGCATCAAACGTAAAAACATTTTCGGCTTTCGGCGCGACCCAAACCTGTTCGACCCGACCGTCGATTTCAACATCGAGCTTAGTCTGGAAAAATTCGACCTGCGGAAACTCGTTGAGCAGATCAACCTTCTGCGTTTGTTTGACGTTCAGAGTCAGTTTTTTCGAGGCGGCATCGTAATTTTGCGTAACTTCAAAGATCGGGTGTCCCATCCGGTAAAGCCATTGGTCGAAAAACCAGTCCATCGATTCCCCGGTCGTTTCCTCGATCGCGATTCTTAATTCTTCGGTCGAAACCGGCTGATGCGCGTTCGTCACGAGATAATGATTGATCGCTTTCCACCAGTTCGCTTCGCCGAGATGTTTCCGCAACATATGCAGCACGGCGCCGCCGCGCGGGTAAGCATAATTGTCGAACATCGCGTCCTTATTCGCGTAATATTTCGTCACGATCGGACGGCGGTTGCCGTCGTTCCACGTCGCCAGATAATCCTGCTGGTTCGAGCGGACATCGTTGTAGAGAAAATAATCGTGTCCTTTCAATTCTTCATCCCACAATGCCTGAAAATAAGTCGCAAACGATTCGTTGAGCCAGATCTGCCCCCAATCGCGGCACGTTACAAAATCGCCGAACCATTGATGCGCGAGCTCGTGCGACTGCAGACTTTCGCTGTCGGAATCGAGCAATTCACGGTCGTCGTGGATCATTTCCTCGATCTGCGTGGTCGCCGAAATATTTTCCATTCCGCCGCCGAAATCTTCGACAAAAGCTTGCGAATATTTCGGATACGGATATTTAACGCCGGTTTTTTCGGAGAAAAACTTGATCGTCGCGGGCAGATTTTTGGTCGTCAGCGCAACTTCTTTGGCTTCCGAAGGATAGCCGTAAGCGTAGATCGGTTTGCCGTCGTATTCGCCGTTTTTGATCTCCGTGTATTCACCGACGACGATCGAGGTCAGATAGTTCGAATAAGGCTGATCCATCTTCCAGTAAAAGGTCCGCGTGCCGTCCGCGTTTTCCTTTGTTTCCATCAGCTTGCCGTTTGAAACGACAAAATACGGCTTGGCAACCGTCGCGCGGAGTTCGGTCGTGCGGAAATCGTTCGGACTGTCATACGACGGAAACCAGTAGCGGTTAAATTCCGATTCGCCCTGCGACCAGATTTGATGCGGTTTGTTCGGCTCTTCCTTCGTCGGTTTGATAAAACGAAGCCCGCGCCCGAAACTGCCGATCGCTGTGTCGGCATCGGCTTTGTTGACGTAATTCGTGGCGTAATCTATTTTGACGGTCACATCTTCGCCGCTTTTATAAACGCGGTCGAGCATTATTTCGAGATTATCGCCGTCTTTTTTGCCGTCGTAATTGTATTTCAAATCCGCGCCGCCCGCCGATTTAACGGAATTGATCGTCATCGAAGCCGCGTCGAGATAGATTTTGTTGGTGTCTCGAAAAGGCGCGGCGGTGACGGTCGTGACGCCGAGCGCCGATTCCTTCTCCCAATCGAATTTCAGATCGATCGCAATATGTTTGACATCGATCTGCCGCGAGCGAATCCAATTAACGGGCGGAAGTTTTTTCACTTCACCGTCCTCTGTCAAAAACGGATTTTTCGGCGGACGCGCCGACGCGATACTCGAAAATACGAGCAAAACGAGCATCGAAAATGCCGCTGTTTTACGCGCAAGTTGTTTCAGAATCATACTTTTCCTCAAAAAATTATTACTTTAATTATTACAAAAAAACCGGAATGCAATTTGCAAAGTGTTTTTTACGGTAAAACTCTACGTTTGTTTCAATTATTAAACTTCGCGTTGGCACAAAAAAAGACGAGGAACAATCGAAAATTGTTCTTCGCCCTTTTACCTGTTAACAACTACCAATTACTTTTTCCCTGCTTACTTTCCGGTCATATATTTATAAGCCATCGAAGCAATGTCGTCGGTAATGCTTCCGTCATGATCGCTGTCGAGCATCGAGTTGATAAAGCCGCCTTGCGGAGCTTGCTGAATCTGCTGCTGCTGCTGGCTCAGTACCTGAGAAAGTCCGTCCGCATCGAGATTGTTCTGCTGTTTCTGCCGTCCGAGATACCCCATCACGATCGGCGCGAGAAGCATCAGAATCTGCGCGACCTGTCCCATTCCCAAACCGCTCTGGTTGCTGATCTGCTGGGTCACGTTTCCCTGATTTCCGCCCAAAATATGCCCTAAGATCCCGCCCGCGTTCAGCTGCGGCGAAGACGTTTGCCCGCCGCCTAAGATCGCATTCGCAATTCCGCCCAAACCGCCGAGATTATCCAGAATTCCGCCGTCGTGCTGTTCGAGCGCGTTGTTCAGATTTTCCGCGCCCTGCGGCGTCGCGGCATTGTTTGCCAAACCGTTGATCAGTGCGGGCAAAGCCAGCTGAATCGCACTGTTGACCAAACTCGGCTCGGCGCCGACCGTCTGGCTGATCTGGTCAACTGCCTGCGTGCCTTGTTGCTGTCCTAATAATTCTTCTAACGAAAACATAATTATTTCTCCTTTTTTTTATTTCGGGGCTTTTCGAGATAATAACAAATAATCGACGATTTGTCGTTTGAAATCTACTATTGTAATTTTGAAATTCAATGATTATAAAATCACTTTTCTCTGCAAACTTCAAAACCTTTTCAGCTCTGCGTCTTTGCGCCTTTGCGGTAATATTTTTAATCCTTCTTTACAGTCTTTCCTGCCAAAAGACGGAAGAAAAACCGAAGCCGATTTCAAAAGTAACGACGTTTTTCGGGACGACCGAAAAGATCGGCGAGCCGTTCGGAATTGCCGTCAAAAATGATGAAGTTTTTGTCTCGGACGGCGAAAACGGTCGTGTTCTGAAAATCTCAAAAAACGGAGTTTCAGCAGTCTTTACCGACAAACTCGACACGCCCTCGCAAATCGTGTTCGACAAGAACGGCGATCTGATCGTTGCCGATTCGGGCAGTCAGACGATCAAAAAAATCAAACCGACGGGCGAAATTGAATTGGTCGCGGGCACGGAAAACAAATCCGGTTTTCAGGACGGCGAGGCAAAATCCGCGCTTTTCAATGCACCCGTAGGCGTTGCCGTTTCAGAAGATAAAATTTTCGTCGCCGACACTTACAACGACCGTATTCGCGTGATCGAAAACGGCAGAGTTTCGACACTCGCGGGAAGCACGCAGGGGTTTTCCGACGGCGCGGGAAATTTTGCGCAGTTCGATACGCCTTGCGGAATCGCCGTCACTGCGGACGGCAAAATTATCGTCGCTGATTTAAATAATCGCCGCTTGCGCCTTGTCGAAAAGGACGGAACAACATCAACGCTTGCGGGAAACGGCGCGGCAACTTTGGTTGACGGCAGTTTGAGCGAAGCGGTTCTCATTCAGCCGACCTCCGTCAACATTGATCAAACGGGCGCGATTTATTTTTCGGACGGCAACGCGATTCGGGTAATTGAAAATAAAGTTTTCCCGCTCGTTAAAACAATTTCCAATCAACGCCGCGGTTTCACGGACGGAAACTTAATGGATTCGCGCTTTAATCGCCCGAGCGGTTTGGCGTTTGACGAAAAAGGAAACTTGTTTGTCGCCGATTCCGAAAATCAGATGCTCCGGGTTTTCACGGGCGAGGAAATCGGCAAAACGCTTTCGGCGGAAGAAATCGAAAATTTGAGAGTCAAAGCCGAAGATTTCCGCTCACTTGCCCCGCCGCGCTGGAGCTATGATCCGCCCGAAGCAAAACGCGAGATCGCCGGAACGCTGGGCGAAGTTCGCGGCGAAATCACGCCGGACAGTGACGACGTTTGGTTTCATAACGGATTGGATATAGTCGGCGGTTACGGCGAAACGGCGCGGATCGTTCGCACCGAAAAAGTCCTGCGCCCGGTCGCGGCGGAAAATTTTGCGACGCTCCGCGAGCTCGTCCGATTGCCGACGCTCGGTTATATTCATCTGCGGCTCGGGCGCGATCGGGACGATAAGTTTTTCGACGACAAACGCTTTATTTTTTCAAGAGATGCGAACGGGAAACTAAAAAACGTGCGGATTCCGCGCGGGGCGAAATTCAAAGCGGGCGACGCGCTCGGTACATTGAACGCGATGAATCACGTTCACCTGATAGCGGGCAGAAGCGGATCGGAAATGAACGCGCTCGACGCGCTCGTTCTGCCGAATATTTCCGATAAAATCGCGCCCGTGATCGAAAAAGTTTCGCTTTTTGATGAAAATTGGAAGGAGATTGAAACCTCGAACGCCGCGGCGCGTATTACACTCAACGGAAAAACGCGCATTGTCGTGAAGGCTTACGACCGGATGGACGGAAATGCCGAGCGGCGCAGATTAGGCGTTTTTCAGATTGGTTATCAAATCTTAAAAGACGGCACGATTCCTGTTACCGACCAGCAATGGACGATTCGTTTTGACCGTTTGCCCGAACCCGAAGCCGTCAAGCTCGTCTATGCGGTCGGGAGCAAATCGGGCGCGACCGGAGAGACCATTTTTAATTATATTGCGACCAACAAGGTGCACGGCGATGTTGCCAACGAAGATTTTTTCGATGCCGCACAGCTTGAAAACGGCAAATACGTTTTGCGTGTTTTTGCCGCCGATTATTTCGGAAATACAACCGCTAAAGACTTGGAAATTACAATTAACAAATAATATTTTTTGTGAGGTAACAATGAAGAAATTTTTCGCATTCGTCTCGTTTATTTCAATATCAACAACCTTTTTTTCTTTTAATATTCAGGCGGAAACGCCGAAGCCTGCGATGCCGAAGGCGATTCGGCTGACGCCGCCCGCGCCGCGTTATTCGGACACGGAACGGCAAACGGAGCTCGCCGCCCGCCGCGCCCGGGTTTTCGCGGAAATGAAGGATAATTCGGTATTGATCCTGATGAGCGCAACGCCGAAGGTTTATACCAACGACGTGGATTTTCTCTACCGGCAGGAAAACAATCTCTACTATTTAACGAATCTCAAACAGCCGGACGCGACGCTTGTTTTATCAAAAAAAAATGGCGAGCCGCAGGAATTTCTTTTTATCCGCAAACGCAATCCGCGGTTTGAAACCTGGAACGGTCATATGTATTCTTCAGAAGAAGCCGCGAATATCTCGGGAATCAAAGACATTATTTACTCTTCGGAATTCGAGGACCAGACTGCCCCTGACGGAAAAGTAACCAAGGGATTTCTCACGCTCTTAAAAGAAAAACAGCCTTTTATTTCAAAAACAAACAACTTTTCCTATACGCCGACGGCTGAAAACCTTTATCTTTTAACTCCGGTCAAAGAATATGAAACCGATGACACCCGCGAATACCAGCGCGAATGGGATCTGGCACAGAGTTTATCGAAACTTTCAACAAATGAAAAAACAAAAGACCTGATCTACGCGCCGACCGGAAATTATCAGATCATCAGCGCAAACCCGATCTTCACCAAGCTGCGCTCGATAAAATCGCCGTATGAGATCCGCCTGATGCAGCACGCGATCGACATTTCGACCGAAGCCCATATGCGCGCGATGGCGACCGTCAAACAGGTCAAATGGGAATATGAAACGCAAGCCGAGATCGAATATGTTTACCGCCGCCGCAATGCCGATTACTGGGGTTATCCCTCGATCGTCGGCTGCGGTCCGAACGCGACGACGCTCCACTACGAGGAATCGCAGGGCGAAGTCAAACCCGGCAATTTGATGCTGATCGATGTCGGCGCGGAATACGACCATTACACGGCAGATGTGACGCGCACTTTCCCGGTCAACGGCAAGTTTTCAAAGGAACAGGCGGAAATTTACCAGATCGTCTTTGACGCGCAGGAAGCCGCCGCGAAAATGATGAAACCCGGCGGAAGATTTTCCGAGCCGAATGCCGCCTCGCGCAAAGCGGTCGAAGAGGGGTTGGTCAAACTCGGATTAATTACCGCAGTGGGCGGATTCATTCCCGGAACGGAACAGGAAATTCCCGACGGCAAAGGCGGCAAGCGTACCATCGGGATGCCGCAATCATTCCTCTGGTATATGCACGGTCTCGGGCATTGGCTCGGAATGAACGTCCACGATGTCGGCGGCGACGGAAGCACGGTTTTCAAACCCGGAATGATCATGACCAACGAACCCGGCATTTATATCCGCGAAGACGCCTTAAATTATCTCGATCTCTCGAAACCGAATGTCAAGGAATTCGTCGAAAAGATTCGTCCCGCGTTCGAGAAATACAAAAACATCGGCGTCCGCATCGAAGACGATATGCTGATCACCGAAAACGGTGTCGAATGGATGACCAAAAACCTTCCGCGCCGGATGGACGAGATTGAATATTTTATGGAAAAAGCCTCAAACGATATCAAGATCGGGGCGTTCAGAAAAAACACGACTCCGACGCTAGCCGTTTTCGCCGGAAATGACACGGCTTACCCGGGCTTCAATCAAATTCAATAGAATTTGGTTGAATGTGAGAGATAAAGCCTCGACGCAAATCGAGGCTTTATTATTTTGGATAAGCAAATCTTTGTTCGCAGTGAGCTGTAAAGTCTTTAAGATGTCGAGCTTAATCCCGGAAACATCTAAAAAACTCGAAAGGTGGTAGAATTACCGGGTTCAAAAGGTCTATTTCGGGATAGAATTCGTCAAAGTTGCTGACCATATCTCGCAATACAAAAATGTTGGAATCCTTGCGAAAATTATTCCTGTCGGCAAAATTTGTAAACCATAATTGATGCCCGATCAAGTGAGAAGTTGCGGTAATCAGCGTTTCATAACGTCCGAAAAATCTTCGGGCAATGTGATAATTTGATCCTTCAATTCAAATTAAATTAATAACGGTGACAAATGACAAATTATAATTTAAGGGCGCAGACCATAAAGAATCTGCGCCCCTAAATTGTTCGTGCGTTCGCTTTTTTTTAATAGAATAAAGTGACCTGATAATAATCGTTCTGGTCGGTAACCGTATTGTCTCCATAGGGCAGAATTTCAATCGTATGCGTTCCGGGCGACAGATTATCAAAAGTAATAAAAGTCGTTCTCATCGCCATATGACTGGCGTTCTCATTGGCATAACACATTGCCGTATTGCCAATTCCCTGACCATCGATAAATAAATTCAAACCGATCACATTACCCGCGTTTTGCGTCCAGGCTGTGCCGGATAAGACAAACATCACCGGACCGTCCGCCGGGGATTCGAATTGAGCTGACACGGGAAGTGCTCCCGATGTGTCAAGCAAGATCATTGCATTT
>DATLOR010000168.1:0-2356 GCA_035536135.1 Pyrinomonadaceae bacterium
GATGTCGTTGAGGCATAATTTTTCGCCGTCGATCTCATAAAGCGTCGCTCCCTTGCGCGGCTTTTTAATGATCGGCTCAAGACCGAGCGATTGTTCCACCGTACAGCCGCGATTAAGACGGTTTCGGTAGGTATGAATCTCAATCCCCAAAATCCGGCAGGCTTCGCGCAAACTCCGGTAAACCACGCCTTTTACTTCGATCTGCCATCTTGAAGGCTTTTTCGGTTTCGGCGGCGGCGGAACGTAATCCTTGCGGAGCTTCGGCGGGATCAACTCCGTTCCGCGCAGCCCGCGATGATAGCGGCGATACACCAAGGACTCCTTTAAACCATAAGCCCGCGCGATCGACGGCAGATTTTCGTATTCGACACCGTCAACGGTGTGCGAACCCAATCTGGTGACGAGCGTTCTGCCCTTCGGAGTTTTCAAAGCCTCTTCGATCGGCATTCCTTCCCTGACCCGCTTGACGAACGTCGGGATACTGATTCTCGCAATATCCCGGTTATCGTTGTAGCATTCAGAAAATGATTGGTATTCCTTCCCTCGAAAAATAAGTTTGACCGGCGTTTTCTCCATAAATTCTACGCAACTAACTGAATATTAAAGCGTTAGAATTCGATTATAACAAAACTTTGCTTTGGAGAAAGCGTCCCGTTTAAAAATGGAAATTGAGAAATTAGGAAACCGCGCTTAAGAAATCCGCTTTTGCAAGGTCTGATCTTCAAACATTGAAATTAACCGAAAAGACCTTCGGTCACGCCTTTTTCGTAAATAATCATCAAGCCGAGCGCGATGCTCACCAGACCGGCGACGCTTTGGAGAATGTAGTTGAAGCGGTTGAAACGCGAAGCCGTAAAATGAAACGGCAAACCGACGAGAAAGCTCATGAGCATCATTCCGCCGATCGAGCCGGCGCCGAAAATCACGATGTAAAGCAAACCGACGGTTTTTGATTCGATCGTCGGAATGACCAGCAGCATCAACGCCGCGCTTCCCGCAAGCCCGTGAACCATTCCGACCAGCAAAGCGCGCGGATTGAACTTAAAACCGTGGTGCGTGCCCGTTTCGTCCTCGTGTCCGAACGCGTGAATATGCGGATGGACGTGTTCGCGCATCCCGTGTTCGTGCGCGTGAAAATGCAGTTTTCCGCCTTTTAACAATTTTCTGAGGACGTTCAGACCGAGCAGTGTGAGCATCACTCCGACGCCGAACTCCAAAATCCGTTCGGTGTTCTCGCTGATCTGAAAATTTAAGATCAGAACGAAAACTCCCGCCAGAAAGAGCGAGATCGTGTGTCCCAAGCCCCAGATTCCGCCGATAAATGCCGAACTCCAGAGACTTTTGCGTTCGGCGACGATCGTCGAAACCGCCGCCAGATGGTCGGCTTCGGTCGCGTGTTTTAAGCCGAGCAGAAAGCCGAAACCCAAAATTGCAAAAGTTGTCGTGCCGGTAAATAATAAAATTTCGCTCATAGTGTTACGTTTCCCAGATTTATGCTACTGAATTATAACAGATAATTGCGCCGACGCACGCAATCACAAACGCACTAAAAACAGGCAGGGCTTTAAAGATTCGATTTTCCGCCAGACGCGCTCCCGCAAAAGCCTTTCCGACATACAGAAAAATCAATCCGACGCTTGTTAAAGTCGCCGCCAAACCGAAACTGAAAGCGATCGTCAAAACGAGTCCGTAGCCGACGCGGTTGAGTGAAATCGCCGAAAGCATCAAAACCAGAGCCGACGGGCACGGCAATAATCCGCCTGAAATTCCGAGCGCGAGCAGACTTTTCCACGAAATTTCTTCGGGCGGAAGATGCGAATGCGTGTGACCGTCGTGCGTGTGCGTGAACTCGTCATCAGGCGAATGCGGTTCGCCGTGATCGTGCGTGTGCCCGTCGTGCGAATGCTCGCCGTGATGGTGATGATGTCCGGCTTTTTCCCAGCCAAACGCCGCAAACAGACGCGATTTGAACATTGTCAGACCGATGTAAAGCACCAGCAAACCCGAAACGAAACTCAAAAACGGCATCAATTTTTCGGGCAAAATGTAATTTGAAGCAAACAGCGTCACAAGTCCGAGCGCGAAAACGCCGAGCGTGTGCGTAACGGTTACGGTCAAACCTAAAAACACGGCGTGTTTGACCGTTCCGCGCGAACCGACGAGGTACGCGCCGACGACGGTTTTGCCGTGTCCGGGCGACATCGCGTGCATCGCGCCGAAGCCGAGTGCGAGCAGGAGACCGAAAAGCATTACGGAAAACGTGATTTCTCCGTTGATCAATTCCGCGAATTTATCTTTTTGGACCGCCGCCGCCGCGTGCCCGTCGCGGTTTTGCAATAGGCGGGCATTTTCGGGA
>DATLOR010000169.1:0-22367 GCA_035536135.1 Pyrinomonadaceae bacterium
TTGAAAATAAAGCGGTCGATCTGGTTTGCATCACCACGCCGCCGGTTCTCCATTTCGAACAGACGCTTTATGCGATCGAGCATGGCAAGCATATTTTGTGCGAAAAACCGATGGCGATGAACACGGCAGAGGCGCAAACGATGACCGAAAAAGCGCGTGAAAAAGGCATTTTGGCATTGATCGACCACGAACTGCGCTTTCAGAAAGGCAGGCAAAAAGCGTTTGCGATGCTCAGAAACGGGGAGATCGGAAAAGTGCGGCACGCCAAAGCGAATTTTCGCGCACCGCATCGCGGCGATGCCAATGTCCCATGGAATTGGTGGTCTGATAAAACGGACGGCGGCGGGACGCTCGGCGCGATCGTTTCGCACGTGATCGATTCGTTCAACTGGTTTCTCGGCGCTGAAATCGCGCAGGTTTTTTGCCAGCTTCAAACGCACGTCAAAGAGCGCCGAGATAAACAAGGCGAGCTGCGCGGCGTGACGACCGACGACGAAGCGAATTTGATCCTGCGGTTTCGAGAGAGCGATCTGACGACGGATGCGACCGCCAATATTTCGGCTTCGATGGTCGAATATCCGAAATATCAAAACCGTCTGGAATTTTTCGGTACAACGGGCGCGATTCGCGTCGAAGCGCGCGGCGAAATCTTTCTCGGCAAAGCCGGTTCGGGCGATTGGACACAGATCGAAACGGATCTCGGTAAAAATATCGAAGGCGTTCCCGACACGGGCTTTGCGCGGGGCTTTATAAATTTTGCGCCGGAGATCGTCGGAGCGATCTTGCGCGGAAAAACCGAGATCGAACACGCGGCGACGTTTGAAGACGGCGTAAAAGTTCAAAGAGTTTTGGACGCGGCGCACGAATCGAACGAAAAAGGTTCGGTCATAAAACTTGATTGAACATTAGCTTTATGATTGCCGCCAAAACAAAAGGCTGTTTTTTTTCGGGCAAATATGATTAAATAAATCCTCAACGACTTTTCAATTAAAATCAGGGAATTTTCCAACAACATTTAGGAGAAATAAATGAAAATCACGAAACTCGCGTTTCTATGCTTGCTGACTACGGTTTTTTCCGCCTCGATTTTTTGGCACGTTTCGGCTGAGAACACCATTAATCCGAAATCTTCCGAAAAAGAGAAAATAGAGAATCAAGAAGAAGAAGATGCGGATTTGCCGACGGGCGCAACCATTGATAAAGAAGAATATTTAAAGCTTCGCAACGAACAGCTCTGGATGTGGCGCGGCTTTGACACTGCCAAACAAAACTCGCGCAGCCGGGCAATTACTCAAATGGAACAAAGCGAACGAGCATTGGCGGCGCGGCGCGACAGTTTAAATCAGCCGCTTGCCGCGATGTGGCAGCCGCTCGGTCCGGCACCGATTCCGGTCAGTGCTTCGACGGCTTATGCCGGTCGCGTTTCGGCAATCGCCGTTCACCCGACCAATCCGAACATCGTTTATGTCGGCACGGCGCAGGGCGGTTTATACCGTTCGCTGAACGGCGGAACGACCTGGACACCGATGCTTGACGGCGCTCTGAGCCTTGCGATCGGTTCGATCGCGATCGCGCCGTCCGACCCGACGACGGTTTTTGTCGGCACGGGCGAATCGGTCTTTTCCGCCGACAGCTTTTTCGGTGTCGGCATCTACCGCATTACAAATGCCGATACGACTCCGGTAATTTCCGGTCCGCTCAATAAAGATGCGGCAAACGCGGATGTTTTCACGGGACGTTCAGTCAGCAAGATCGTTGTGCATCCGACGAATCCGAATATTTTGTTTGCGACGACCGCGAACGGCGTTGCCGGGATCGGCGGTTCGACGGCGGGCGCGGTTTTGCCTAACGTCGGCGTTTACCGCACGACCAATGCGCTCGCGGCAAGTCCGACGTTCGCGAAACTGACCGTCCAGGGCACGCTCGGTGTCAGCCGGACGGCGGTTGACGCGGTGATCGAACCCGACAATCCGGCGCGCTTGATCGTGACGATCGTGGGCAGCGGCGGCGACGGCGGCGTTTATTTATCAACCAACGCGCTTGATGCCGTGCCGACCTTTACGCGCACTTTAACGACGGGCGACGGTTCGTCACTCGGACGCGCCGAACTTGCCATTAATAAAGTCGGCGGCGTCGTGACGGTTTTCGCCGCGACCGGAACCGCCAACGGAACTCTCTACAAATCGGTTGACGGCGGCGCGACTTTTAACCAGACGATTGCCAATAGTTTTTGCAGTTCGCAATGTTTTTACGATATTGCCGTAGCGGTTGACCAAACGGATGCGAACAAGGTTTACCTCGGCGGTTCGCCGACGCTTCCTTTCGGACGCTCGGTCAACGGCGGCACGAGCTTTACGAACAGCGCATCGGGACTGCACGTTGATACGCAGGCTTTTGCGATCGCGCCTTCCGACCAGAACATTATTTATTTCGGCAGTGACGGCGGCATCTGGCGCACGAACAACGCGAGCGCGACGCCGATCGTCTGGACGACCCTGAACAATTCGACCTTCAGCGCGACACAGTTTCAAGGGCTTTCACTGCATCCGACCGACCGCAATTATCTGCTCGGCGGAACGCAGGACAACGGCACTGAGTTTCTCGCGCCGGACGGCATCACCTGGATTCGTTCGGACGGCGGCGACGGCGGATTTACCGTGATCGACCAGAATGCGGCGGACACGACTAATGTCGTTTCCTATCACACATATTTTAACCAGACCAGCTCGCAGATCGGTTTTGCCCGCGCTTTGACGACAGTTGCTCCGGGCGACCCGAACTGGAACGAGTTTTTAGGCTGCGGCGGCACAGCAAACGGGATCAATTGCGCCGATGCGACGCTCTTTTACGCGCCGATGGTGCGCGGTCCGGGCAATCCGAACACGCTCTATTTCGGGACGACCAATCTTTACCGCTCGACCGATCGCGGCACGACGATGACGAGTGTCAGCGGAACGCTTCCGCTCAGAATCAGCGCAATCGCGATCTCGCCGCAAAACGACGATATTCGGCTGGTCGGCACGACCGGCGGGACGATCTACGTTTCGACGACCGCGGGCGCAACGACGATGACGAATATTACCGGACCGATCCCGGCACGCTACGTCGGGCGCGTTGCGATCGACCCGAACAATTCGAGCGTTGCCTACGTTGCGCTCAACGGTTTCGGCTTAGCCGCCGGACAGCACATCTGGAAAACGACGAATTTAACCGCCGCATCGCCCGTCTGGACGGCTTCCGGCACGGGCATTCCCGATGTTCCGGTGAGTGCTTTTGTCGTTGACCCGGCAAATTCGAACACGCTTTACGCGGGCACGGATATCGGCGTTTTTCGTTCGACCGACGGCGGCGCAAACTGGCTTCCGTTCAGCGACAATCTGCCGCGCGTCGCGGTTTTCGGAATGGAGCTGCATCCGGTTCACCGCGTTTTGCGGATCGCGACGCACGGGCGCGGCATCTGGGAATATAATCTGAACGTGCAGAACCGCCGCGTCATTGCCGATTTTGACGGCGACGGCAAAACCGACGTTTCAGTTTTTCGTCCGTCGGACGGTAACTGGTATGTTTCGAGAAGCTCGGACAATGGCGCGACGGTCGTTCATTTCGGAGCAAACGGCGACGCGCCCGCGCCGGGCGATTACGACGGCGACGGAAAAGCCGATTATGCGATTTTCCGCAATGGCGCGTGGTACATTCTCAACAGCTCGAATGCGGCGGTCAGGATCGAAAACTTCGGACTTCCCGGCGATGTTGCGGCGGCGGATGATTACGACGGCGACAGCAAAACCGATCTCGGCGTATACCGCGGCGGAACGTGGTATGTTCTGCGCAGCACTGCCGGTTTCGGGGCACTGAATTTCGGGTTAGCCGCCGATAAACCGCAGCCCGCCGATTATGACGGCGACGGCAAGGCGGATTTCGCGGTTTACCGCGGTTCCGACGTTTCGGGCGACCCTGATTTTTACGTGTTCAAAAGCTCGACCAATACGGTCGCGGCTTATTCGTGGGGCAGCTCGACCGATCTTCCGGTCGTTGCCGATTACGACGGCGACACGCTTGCCGATGTCGCGATCTATCGCCCGTCGGAAGGGAATTGGTATGTTCTCAAGAGCGGCGGCGGTTTCCGCATCGAGCATTTCGGCGCAACCGGCGACATTCCGGCGCACGGCGATTACGACGGCGACGGCAAATATGATCTCGCCGTTTATCGTCCGTCGGAAGGAAACTGGTATATTCTCAACAGTTCGACCGGCGTGGCGCGCGTGCAAAACTTCGGACTCGGCGGAGATCTTCCGGTTCCGGCAAATCAAAATCCGTAAAACTTGCGGAAAAGTCATAAAAATAAAAGGTGAAGGGTTTCAAGACCTTTCACCTTTTTGAATTTCGGTTTATCTTAAAATGCATGAAATGGTTTCGCCGTATCTTATTTTTTCTTTTAGTTTTAATAGCCGCGTTTCTCGTCTGGTTCTTCGGTTTCGCGCCCGAATACATTGAAAAATCGCTCAATCCGGTGATCAACAAACCGCCCTATCAGGTTTCCGAAAAAGCCCGCGCCTTGCACGAAAAGCTTCTCGTTGCCGATCTGCACGCCGACGCGCTTTTGTGGAACCGCGATCTGCTCGAAGATTCGCCGGTCGGACAGGTTGACGTGCCGAAACTTCTGCGCGGCAACGTCGCTTTGCAGGCTTTTACGGTCGTCACGAAATCGCCGCGCAATCTCAACATCGAATTGAACGAGGACAAGACCGACAATATTTTCTGGCTCGCGCTCGCCCAGCGCCAGCCGCTCGAAAATCTTTCGAGCCTGACGAAACGCGCGCTCTTTCAAGCGAATAAATTAAAAGAATACAGCGAAAAATCGAACGGAACGCTCGTGATCATCAAAACGAAAAAGGATTTGCAAAGCTTTCTTGAACGGCGCAAGACGGAAAAGATCGTCGGCGGTTTCTTAGGCATCGAAGGCGCACACGCACTCGACGGCAAGCTGGAAAACGTCGATGTTCTGTTCGACGCCGGGTTTCGGATGATGTCGCCGTCGCATTTTTTCGACAACGACATCGGCGGTTCGGCGCACGGCGTTCAGAAATACGGTTTGACCGATAAAGGCAAAGAAATGATCCGCCGTATGGAAGCCAAAGGAATGCTCGTTGACATCGCCCACGCTTCGCCCAAGACGATCGAAGACGTTTTGACAATCGCGACCAAACCCGTCGTCGTTTCGCACACCGGCGTGCGCGGAACGTGCGACAATCAGCGCAATCTGTCGGACGAACAATTAAAAGCGATCGCCAAAACCGGCGGCATCGTCGGCATCGGCTTCTGGGAAACTGCCGTCTGCGGCACAGACGCCGCGTCGATCGCCCGGGCGATCCGCTACGCCGCAAACCTGATCGGCACAGACCACGTCGCGCTCGGCTCGGATTTCGACGGCTCGGTCCGTGTCCCGTTCGACACCAGCGGCGAAGCCTTGATCACCGAAGCCTTACTGAACGAAAACTTCACCGACGAAGAAATCGCCAAAATCATGGGCGGAAATGTCGTGAAATTGCTTGCGGAAAATCTGCCGGGTTAAAAAATATTGATTGTTGGCGGGAGTTCGATTAAGATTGGCATATCTTTTAGAACTTTTACCGAACTTTCAAACAAAATGCGCCGACCGAGAGCCCGAACAGAATTTATCCGTGATCTGATGGTTTGCGCGCTGTTTTGTTTGTTTGCCGGTCTGCCTCTGGTCCGCGCCGAAATTCTGCCGATCAAAGCTTATACGACTTCCGACGGTCTGGCGCACGACCGCGTCAACCGGATCATTCGCGATTCGCGCGGGTTTTTGTGGTTCTGCACGAGCGAAGGACTGTCGCGTTTCGATGGTTACGAATTTAAAAATTACACGCAGGACGACGGTTTGCCGCATCGCGCCGTGTATGATTTTCTCGAAACAAAGGACGGGGAATTCTGGGCGGCGACGCTGGACGGCGTTGTTTTATTCGATCCGGCGGGCGTTTCAAACCGCGAGAAGATCGGTCAGAGCAAAACGGACGCGCCGATGTTCCGCACGTTTCGCCCTGCCGATCTGAAGACCGCACCGGCGACCTGGGCGATCACGGATCTGCTCGAAGACCGCGACGGGAAAATCTGGGCGGCAAGCTCGCACGGTTTGTATCAATTGACGAAACAGGCAGGCGTTTGGCGGCTTGAGCGTTTCGAAATTCCGCCTGCCGCCGCCGATCGGATCGAAGAATTCACCGCGCTTTTGCTCGATTCGACCGGCTCGGTTTGGGCGGCGACCGCGCTCGGGCTTTACCGGATCTTACCCGGCAATGCGGGAATTCAAACGATCAATAAAAAAATGAGCGTGATGATGATGCTCGAAGACCGGGAGCATCGCATCTGGGTCGGCAGTAAAGGCGGCGATGAACCCGAAAAGGGCTTGCATTTGTTTGCTTACGCGGCAGAAGACGCGCCGCGTGAAATCCGCGTCTACCGCAAACGCGACGGTTTGAGCGACGATTATTGGATCAACGCCCTGCTTGAAACTGCCGACGGGCGAATTTTCGTCGGGATCGGCAACGGTTTGTGCGAGTTTACGCCGCAAGCCGATCAGCGTTTGCCGCAGTTTCGCACGTTATCGAACGAAGGCATCGTCGCGCTCGGCGAAGATCCGAGCGGAAATATCTGGTTCAGCACGAATTCGAGCGGCGTGCGGCGGCTCGCGCAGGGCGGATTCGTTAATTTTGACGAAACGGACAATCTCGGAAGTAAAAAGATCGGCTCGATCATTTCCGCTTCGGATGGCGAAACCTACGTTCTTTCCAGCGGATTTAAGATCAATCGTTTTAACGGCAAAGGTTTTGACGCGGTCGCGCCGCGCAAAATGATTCCGGGAAACTGGGGAACCGGGCAAATTACCTTTCGCGATCATCTGGGCGCGTGGTGGGTTTCCGGCTCGGACGGCTTGCAGCGTTATCCGCCGGTCGGCAAGTTGGAAGATCTGGTAAATACCGAACCGCTCAAAACCTATACGACGAAGGACGGATTGTTCACAAACGAGATTTTCCGGCTGTTTGAAGATTCACGCGGCGATATCTGGATCAGCACGATCGGCAATGTGGCGGACACGGTCATGCGCTGGGAACGCGCGACCGATACGTTTCACGGCTTTACGACCAAAGACAATTTTCCCGCGCGAAACGGTCCGACGGCTTTCGGCGAAGATCGTGCGGGCAATATCTGGATCGGATTTTACAGCGGCGGGCTGATCCGCTACCGCGCCGGAAAAGCCGAGGTTTTTACCGCCGCCGACAATTTGCCCGCCGGTTATATCCACAATATTTTTACCGACAGCGCGGGGCGCATCTGGGTCGCGACGAGCGCGGGCGGCGTCGTGCGGTTCGATGATCCGACGAGCGCGGAAAAGCCTGTCTTAACGACGCTCACCACCCGCGACGGGCTATCGAGCAATCAGGCGACGTGCGTGACCGAAGATAATTTCGGGCGAATCTATATCAGCACCGGGCGCGGCGTTAATCGTCTGAACCTGCAAAACGGCAGGATCAAGATTTTCACGAAAGCCGACGGTTTGCCCGAAAATATCGTGAACCAGTGCCGGCGCGATGCCGTCGGCGCATTATGGTTCGGCACAAATAACGGTTTGGCGCGGTATGTGCCGGTTGCCGAGGAACAAAACAAACCGCCGCCGATCTTTCTGTCGGGCTTGCGCGTCAACGGCGAAACGGTCAAAAAACTTTCCGAGCTCGGCGAAACCGAAGTAAAAGATCTCGATTTTGCCTCCGACCAGCGGCAGATCCAGATCGACTTTTTCGCGCTCGGTTTCGGAACGGGCGAGGCTTTGCGCTATCAATACAAGGTCAACGGTGAGGATTGGAGCGCACCGGGCGGACAGCGCACCATTAATCTCGATCGCTCGCCGGGCAGTTATATTTTTCAGGTTCGCGCCGTCAATGCCGACGGCATCGCGAGCGAAAATCCCGCGACCGTTTCGTTCACGATCGCGCGTCCCGTCTGGCAGAGATGGTGGTTTTTAGTGCTTTTGACGCTCGCGATCGTCGGGCTGATCTATCTGGTTTACAGCTACCGGCTGAAACGGCTTTTGGAGCTTGAAAAGGTGCGCACGCGGATCGCGACCGATCTGCACGACGACATCGGCGCGAGCCTTTCAAAGATCGCCATTTTGTCGGAAGTCGTTCATCAGCGCGTCGCGCCCGTTGCGCCCGGCAACGCGGAGATCAACGAACCGCTCGAAGAGATCGCCGGAACTTCGCGCGAACTGGTCGATTCGATGAGCGATATTGTTTGGGCGATCAATCCCGAACGCGATCATCTGTCGGATCTGATCCAGCGGATGCGAAATCTGGCGGGCGAACTGACCGAATTTGCCGACATCGGTTTGCGCGTAAAATTGACGGGCATCGAGACGGACGCGGATTTGCCACTGGGAGCGGATCTGCGGCGCGAAATTTATCTGATCTTCAAAGAAACCGTGAATAATATGGTCAAACATTCGGCGTGCGAGATGGCGGAAGTTTCGTTCGGCATCGAAAACGATCATTTGGTCGTTTCCGTCAAGGACGACGGCAAAGGTTTTGCGCCCGTGACCAATGGCAACGGCGCGAACGGCAACGGCGGCGCAGCGGTGACGCGCGGCGGCAACGGATTGCCGAATATGAAGCGCCGCGCGGCGAATATGAACGGAAGTTATGAGATCACGTCGGAAAAAGGCAAAGGCACAACCGTCGTGCTCCGCGTTCCGCTTCAGACGGGTTTGCGCGGTTTCAGTTTGAAAAATCTTTACCGCAAGAATTGATGCTTGATTTAAGAAATATTTTAATATTCGGAATAGCTATTAACGAATAACTAAAAACTGATAATTTAATATCTCCATTATCAGCTATTTCGAATAATTATTCTCTTACTGCAAAATTGAAACATTACTAAAATTAGCTACACAAAGGTGTAGTGACGCGCCGAAGTTTCGGACGTAGACTTTTAACAGTTGAAAGGATCGGAGAAAGTTTATGACACCGGAAAGACAAACGAGAAATTATATGGAATCAGCGACGCGGTCGGTTATTAAGGTCGTAATTATTGAAGATTTGCGCGATATTCGGGAAGGTTTGGCGGCTTTGCTGAACGGCACGGAAGGCTATAAATGCGTCGGCAAATTCGGTTCGATGGAAGAAGCCCTGCGCAATATTCAGCGCGACGTGCCGGACGTGATTCTCTCGGACATCGGACTGCCGGGAATGGACGGCATCGAAGGTGTCCGTCTCATCAAGGAAAAATATCCCGAAATGACGATTCTGATGCTCTCGGTCTATAACGACAACGAGCGCATTTTCGATGCGCTCTGCGCGGGCGCGCAAGGTTATCTGCTGAAAAAAACGCCGCCGTCGCGGATCGTCGAAAGCTTGAACGAAGCGATCAATGGCGGCGCTCCGATGTCGCCCGAAATTGCGCGGAAAGTTATCACATTGTTTCGCGATATTCGCCCGCCCGAACGCGTCGATTACGATCTGACGCCGCACGAAACGCGTCTTTTGAAACTCCTGATCGAAGGACATACCAAGAAAACCGCCGCCGCGGAAATCGGCGTTTCGGTCAATACGGTTTCGTTTCACCTCAAGCGCGTCTATGAAAAACTCCAGGTTCATTCAAAATCGGAAGCGGTCGCCAAAGCCCTCAAAAACCGGATCATCAAATGATCTGACGGATAAAATCGAAAACTACCCGTTCGGGTGAGTTTTTTAATTTAAGAAAAAGCCGGAAAATCTTCGAAAGCTCGGATTTTCCGGCTTTTTTTCGTTTTCGTCGAATTTTGAAGGTTTTTTTGCTATGTAAACAGGTGGTGATTTAATTTTCGGTTTTATTTATTCTTAGTTCCGTCGGTGCGGTAAAGCCCCTGAGAAAACTGTTTCGGACAAGTTTTGTGGAGAAGTTGGAGGTTAATAAATGATTCAGGAATTGAGTTTGGATTTGTTCGGCGAAATGTTGACGGCTTTTACGCCGAAGCCGAGCGCGGAAGAGATCAGGCTGGCAAACGCGCTGGTTGCGGACGGCGAACAAAATACTGTTGAAGGACGCGAACAGCAAAAATATGCGGAGATGGCGCGGGCTTTGATCGTCACCGCGGAAAATGAAGCGCGCCGCACGGAGCTTGCCCGCATCGCCGTCTGGCATTACGAAAAAAGCGGAACCGGTTTTCGCCGGTCGACGGTCAGTTTTGAATCTGCCGCGAAGATTCAAAAAAATGAAAAACTGCGCCGTAAATTATTGAAAAAAGCCGAAACGGCGGCGGAACTGGCGATGCAAGCCGAACTTTCGGTGCTTGAAGTGACGAGCGATCAAAAGAAAAGGAGGATTAAATAATGAAACGGGATAAGTTCGACCTGCTCTTTTTTGCCGCGGTTCTATTGTTACTGTTATTATTTGCCGCAATCATTCGTTCATAAATTTATAAAATTCAGACAATAATTCATAAAGCCGAAAGCCGAAGGTTGATAAACAAAAACCCTTCGGCTTTTTACTCGCCCGGAATCCGCTACACAAACGTGTGGTAAAAAAACTGATTTCCCGCAAAAAAAATCCGGGGGAAGCCGCGAATTATTTTAAAAATTCAATAAAACCCTTGATTTTGCTGGCTTCGAATATTTTTTGTCCGGCAGATATTTTCCGCCCGAAGATGTGGTGAAAGAGTTTTTGAATTGCCGTAATCTCTTCAATGTCAAAGCCTGCGGAAGGCGAAAACATTTTTTATATTCAGGAGAAAAGCAATGAAAAGATACACGAATTTATTTTTAACGGTAGTTATGATCTTAACCGCTTTGGCAACCGTCAAAGCAATCGCGCCGGCGAATGATAATTTTGCCAACGCGCAGAACTTGGGTTCGGGGCAGACCGGCAGTGTCGCGGGAACCAACGCGGAAGCGACGCAGGAAGCGGGCGAGCCGACGCATTACACGACGAATCCGAACAAACAGTCGGTCTGGTTTAAATGGACGGCACCGGCGACGCGCAGTATGGCGTTTGAAGAATTGGACGACGATTTCGCGTCGGCGATGGCGATCTATACTTCAACGGTCGCCAATCCGACCTTCGCGCAATTAACGAAAGTCGAAAGCAATTCCGACATTCTCGGCTACAATTACGCGGGCTGCCGGATAAATTTTCTGGCGCAGAGCGGTAAAACCTACTACATCGTGGTTGATTACGGCAACGCCGGCGGACCGGGCAATCCGACGGGTACTTTCGAGCTGAAATATTACCCGAACGCGCTTGCCTATTCGACCAGATTCGATGCAAGAAACCACCGGGCAAGCGTCAGCATTTACCGCCCGTCCAACAGTATGTGGTATTTTCTCTGGAACGCTTACAGCATCAGCTATGAAACCATCTACGGCAAAGCGGGCGACACGGCGATGCCGGCTGATTACGACGGCGACGGACGCACCGATATCGCGGTCGTGCGTAACGAGAACGGCGCGAAGGTCTGGTATGTCGGTTTTCAGTCAACTACTGTCTGGGGATTACCGACCGACCAGCCTTTGATTGGCGATTTTGACAACGACGGGCGGGCTGATCTGACGGCGGTTCGCAATAACGGACAGAATCTGGTCTGGTACGTGCGCCGCAGTTCCGACGCTTCGATGACGGCATTTACCTGGGGACTCCCGAACGATAAACCCGTGATCGGCGATTTTGACGGCGACCGTTTAACCGATGTCGCCGTGACGCGCAATACCGCTAACGGCTTGGTCTGGTATATTTTGAAAAGCAGCGGCGGCAGTTTCAATCAATACACATCACTCCAATTCGGTCTCGAATCGGACGTTACTTCGGTCGAAGATTTCGACGGCGACGGTAAAACGGATATTGCCCTGTTTCGTCCGTCAACGGGTACCTGGTACATTTTCCGCTCGGGCACAAACGAACTTCAAACGACGCAGTTCGGCGCTTCGGGCGATAAACCGCAGCCGGCTGATTTCGACGGCGACGGCAAAGCCGATCTGGCGATCTTCCGTGCATCGGAAGGCAACTGGTATTTCTGGCTGAGCGGAAACGATACGCAAAAGATCGTGCATTGGGGCAAGGACGGCGATATTCCGACATCTTCAATGACCACGCTTTTGCAATAAAAAGTTAAAAAGTGAAAAGGTTAAAAAGTGAAAAAGTCAGACTCTTTCCCCGAGCCGCTTTTTCACTTTTAACCTTTTTCACTTTTAACTTTTTTTTTTTCATATATTTATCGAGAAAATCGGCGACGAGCGGGTAAAGTTCGAGCCGGTTTTTTAGTTTCGAAATGCCGTGTCCTTCGTCATCAAAGAGTTTGTATTCGACCGTTGCGCGGCGTTTTTTCAAGGCGGAAACGATCTGTTCGGCTTCGGTGTAGGGAACCCGCGGGTCGTTTTTGCCCTGGATGACAAAAAGCGGGCATTTGATTTTATCGACCTTTGCGAGCGGCGAAATGCTTCGAAGGAAATCGATGTCCTTGTCGAGCATTCCGTATTCGACCTCGCGCTGGCGGCGGCGGTAGCCCGAAGTGTTTTTCAGGAAACTTTCCCAGTTGGCGATGCCGACCGTATCGACCGCCGCCGCCCACAGATCGGGATACAGCGTGATTGCCGCGAGCGTCATATAACCGCCGTAGCTTCCGCCCATTACGGCAATGCGTTTCGGGTCTGCGCCGCCCGATGTTTTGAGCCATTCAACTGAGTAAGCCAAATCCTTGACCGAATCTTCGCGCAGGCGCACGTCGTCAAGATGCGTAAAAGTTTTGCCGTAACCCGTCGAACCGCGCACATTCGTCGCCAGAATCGCGTAGCCGCGTGACAGGTAATATTGATAAAGCGGGCTGAACGTCGGACGCTCCTGTCCTTCCGGTCCGCCGTGAACGCTGACGATAACGGGAAGTTTAGTGACTTTATCCATTTGTTCTTTAGTTGGTCGTCCGCTTATTACATAGCCATATTTATCAATTGGTTTATAAAACCAAGCCGGAATCTCGCGCCCGTCGAAACTTTTGAACTTGATCAATTGCGGTTCGACAAACGATTCCTGCGGAATGCCGGAACGCTCGCTTTTCGTGATCTGTGCCAGTTTTTTCGACTCCAGATCGTAGAGCCAGATGTCCGAATTGTTTTTCGCAGAATTGAACGTAAAGGCGAGAAACTTGCCGTTTTCCGAGAAATTCAAACCGCTGACGACGCCTTCGGCGGGCAGTTTGACGATCTCGTCATCGGGTAAGATCTGCGTAATCAGCGGTTTGCCGTCAACTTCGAATTTTCTGAGGTGAAGCTCGGAAAAGCCTTCGCGGTTGAGCGTGTAGGCGAACCGGCTGCCGCTTTCGGGAAATGCGATGCCTTCCGTGTCCCAGTTTGCTTCGGGTTTGATCGAAAAAACGAGAGGCATCTTCGGATTTCGCAGGTTGTCGATCTGCATCATGACGGTAAATTCGCGATCCTCGTTCGAGGTAAAAATAACGGAATCGCCGTCGGGCAAAAATTCGACGTCACCGTATTCCGACGCGCCTTTATGCGGCGTCAGCAGCGTTTCTTTTTTCGTTTTGACGTCAACGAGATAGAGATTATTGTCCAGGCTCAGTTCGGTTCCGCTCCGGGAAACGATGATTTTGTCGCCGCTACCCGAAGCATCGGCAAAGTCGTTGTTGCCGTCTTGCTGATAGATCAATTCTTCTTTGCCGCTCGCTACGTCCATCGAATAAACGTCGAAAAACTGCGGATTGCGTTTATTCGACGCGTAATAGATTTTCGCGCCGTCCTGCGACCAATCGCCGAAATTATGACGAACTTTCGGGCTGTTCGTCAGCTCTTTGATGCCCGTGCCGTCAGCCTTCATCCAGAAGAACTGCGTGTTTTCGTCGCCGCCTTTGGCTTTACCGAAAACAAGTGCGTCGCCTTTCGGCGAAAATCTGACGAAACCGACATTGTCGTCGTAATTCGTGATCTGCTTCGGCGCGCCCGAAGGAAGATTGATCATCCAAACCTGCGAAGTTCCGGTCACGTTCGTCAGATAAAACAGCCGTTTTCCGTCGGGCGCAAGCGTTGGCGAGCCTGCCGAACGAATATTCAGATATTGCTGGATCGTGTATGTACCTTGTGCCGCGATCGAAAGACAAAAAGCCGCCGCCAACAAAACGCTCAGCGCAAAATGTAGTTTTTTCATAGATTTTCTTCAAAAAACGCAAAAAAAGAATGTTGCCTGAAATTTTTTTATCAGGTTACATTCTTAATACAGTTTTGCCTTCAATGCAAAAAAAATCAGCGGATTCCGACGTAGAGCGAATATTTTGTCGCGCTTCCGAGCTCGTTGTGAACCGTGATGATGTAATCGTCGGTCGAGCGCAGTTCGATGGAAGTTCCTCTGCCCATATCGTTGCCGCCGATGTCCACCCAAACTCTGCCGCTGCCGGAGCTGACGCGGACGGTCATCGTTTGCCCGCGCGACGCGCCTAAAACATAGCTGCGGCTGGCGTAGCCCGACAAAGCGCCGGAAAGCGTCGCCGATGTGCGACCGCGGGCAAAGCGAACGCGCGTTTGCGAGAAAGCCGCCGAATCCATCGTTCCGATGATCATCAGAACCGCGAAGCTTTTGATAATCAGACTTTTAATGACCAAACTTAATTTCCTTTTCATTCATATTCTCCTTTTTTGCTGAAACTCTGTTTCGATTAATAATGCGAAAAATTTCAATAAAAAGTGTCAAATTATTTGTATTTTAAGAAAAAATTACGAATATCGTCGCGCATTTCGACCGTGACGGTGTGTTTGACGTTCGGATAAAGTTTAAATTCGGCGTTCATTTTGCTTTGCCGGTAAAGCGTTCTGGAAATTTCCCAACGTTCGACGGGCGTTTTGCCGAAAAGCTCGAAAATCAAATTCTTGTCTTCGTCCTCGTAAGAATCGCCGAAAACGACCGAATCATTATCATCCTTGTCGCCCAAAAAGATAAAGAGCGGGACTTTTTGCGCCTTTTTCAGGTCGAACTTTTCACCCGTCACCGTTTTAAAGTCATTCACGCCGATCGGGTAACGCAGATTTTTTTCCTTAAAGACGGCAACCGGCGCGATTGCCCAGCCGCCGGGCGAACCGATCGCTGCCGCTTTGACGCGTTCGGGATGCAGAAACGCAAAACGATTGGCAAACATTCCCGAAGCCGAAAATCCGGTAACAAAAACGCGCTTGTCGAATTTCAGTTTGTCTTTTTTGAGCTGCTCGCGGGCATCGTCGATCATTGCAATGAGCTGGAGATCGAACCGCGCATATTCTTTTTTGTCCGTCAGCAAAGCGTCGCGGTCGAGCGCGTGCGTGTAAATCTGCCAATCGGTCGCCGGACGCGGAAAAACGGGCATTAATATCGCAGTTTTGATAAGATTGCCAATCGCACCGTTCTGCGCCATCCGCTTTTTGACATCCGCTTCGTGAACGCTCAGATCATCGTTAACTTTTCCCGTGTTGTTCGGAATCACGAGAATCGTGTTCGTTTGCTTTGACAGTTTCTCGTCGCGCCGGAGTTCGGGCGGAACATACAGATAATACGGGTATGCAAAACCCTTCGCCGTGTTCGCCTCGATTTTGATAATATCCTTCGGGTCAACCGCCGGATTCTGCGCCCAACAAAGGGGCGCGGCGGATAAAATAATTAAAATGCCGTAGATGATATGTTTCATAACAGGCTTTTTAACGAGAGTTGGATTTTTTTTGTTCCCGGAAATTACGAGCGATTAAAAAAAGGACGACAAAACCTGCGCTTTATTGTCCTTTTGTGATTTTTTTTGCTTTGCTTTTAGAAATTAACTTTGCCGTGATCGCCGCCGTCGGCGGATTGTCCGGTGACCAGCGCCTTGACGAATCCGGCGATTTGGACGAGGGTCGAGCTCGGCGAATCCCAGTATTCGGCTTCTTCGACCGAAACCTTTAACAGACAGAGCGACGGGTCGTCCAAACCCTTCGGGAACCACGCTTTCAGGATCGGATTCCAGAGCTCTTCGATTTTATCGCGGTCTTTGACGATCGAAGCCGTGCCCGAAACCGAAATATATACGTTGTCTTCCGGTTTTGAATAGGCAACATTGACCTCATTATCTTTTTCGATCTCTTCAACCTTGTGCGTCTGGTCGCTGGTGAAAAACCATAGATCGCCGTCAAATTCAAATTCCTGCGTGGACATCGGGCGCGAACGAAGTTTTCCGTTCGCGTGCGTTGTCAGCATCGCAAAGTCAATGTCTTCGATCAAACCTTTTAATTTTTCGATTGATTCTTGTCTTTTATCTTCCATCTTTACCACCTTTTTTATTCGTTAAGATTTCTTGTTTTACGCAAAATTCAGGACGACGTGCTCGCCGCCGCCGGTGCGTTCGCCGGTCACCAAGGATTTTAATAATCCGAAGGCTTCGACCAGCGTGCTCGAAGTCGCGTCCCAATATTCGGCGTGCTCGACCGAAACTTTGAGCAAGATCAGATTTGGATCTTCCAATCCTTTCGGAAACCACGCCAGAAAAGCCGGACTCCATAATTCCTCGATTTTTTCGCGGTCGTCGACAAGTTCCGCCGTTCCCGAAAGCGAAACATAACGATTATCGTCAGGTTCGGAATAGCTGACGTTAACGCGGTTGTCTTTTTCGAGTTCTTCCGCCTTATGCGTTAGTTTGCTCGTGAAAAACCATAATTCGCCGTCAAATTCGGCTTCCTGCGTTGCCATCGGGCGCGAACGCAAAACGCCCCTGTCAATCGTTGTGAGCATCGCAATATTGATGTCTTTTATCAAGAGATTTACTTTTTCAATCGTTTCTGCCCGTGTTTCCGTCATAAATTTCCATTTCCCCTGCTCGTAAAAATATTGTGTCTTAAAATAAAACAGTCTGATTTTGTTAAAGCAAATTTTGTTCCAGTTTTATCGATCCGCTCTTGAGCGTTCTTTAGTTTCTCTCGGACAAGTAATTCACAAAAAAACTCTTTTTCCGGCGTGAAGCGGAAAAAGAGTTTTTTTGTGAAGCGGCGGATAAAATATCAGCCTTTTTATCGAAAACAATTTTATTTACAAACTATTTTTCGGCGATCGGAGCTTCGATTTTAATACTCGGGTCTAATTCCCAGACCGTTACTCTCGAACTGCGCGAAACCGTTTCAATCGGACTTTTCTCCAACTTTATACGCCTTTCCGCTTGCATTTCCTCTTTGAGCCTGCCGCCGTCTTCGCCAAACCAGTATTTGGTCGTAATCGTGACAAACATTTCGCTTTTGGTCGATTCGTCGATAAGTTTTTGCTTTTGAACTTTCGCGTAAACACTCGCGTTTTGATCATCCAATTTTTCCGTGCCGAGCGATTTATATTCGATTTGCTCTTCGACCGTCTTTAGCGTGCTTTCGGTTTTGGGTCTTACTTCGCGTTTTTTTTCCATCCATTCGCCGTTGTCGATTCGGGTGTAAATTTTATCGCCGATCATAATTGTTTCCGTTCTTTTCTTGAGAGTTGAAGAATCGAATTCAGAAATCGAGCGGCTTCCACGTGCGGCGAAAGAATATTCCATTATCGTTTTTGAAGATAATTTATTTTGATTAGTAAAATTTGGGGTAGTAGAAGTCGAAATATCCTGAAAGACTTCCGTCTGCCGGTAAGATTGACGGGCAAATTTTCTGTAAGAATTGCTGGAAACCGTATCAAACTCGGATTTCTCGATCGGTTTCTCCTGCTGCGCGAAAATGCCGGTCGCTCCGAAAAGAATAAAAGCCAAACAAATAAACTTTTTCATATTTTACTCCTCGATTGAATTTGAATTTAAAGCTGCTGAAACTAAGACACGCGGGCGATATCAAATGGTTTCAAAATTTTTTAATCATTTCGCCAAAAAAGCCGGACCTCAGATCCGGCTTTTTTATCAAAATTGATTTATCTCAAAACTTCAGCTTAATAATTTCCGAGCCTGCCAGCAGATACGCGCCCGCGCCGTAAACTTCCCAGCTTTCGGCGTCGAAATTCTTACGCGGGTCGGCGCCGATCGGCTGTGTCCAGCCGACCTTGCCGTCTTCCTTGACGAGCGCATTTAAACCCGTCCAGCCTTTTTTGATCGCGGGCAGAAATTTGTTTTTGTCGAGCATTTTATTGCTCACTCCCCAAGCCATCGCGTAGAGATAAAACCCCGAACCGCTCGCTTCGCCGCCCGGATATGCTTCGGGGTCGAGCAAACTCGAACGCCATAATCCGTCCGTTTGCTGCAGGAGCAAAACTCTCTCCATCATTTCCTTGTAAAGATTTTCGTAAAATGCCCGATTCGGATAATCTTTCGGTAATTCCTTTAAAAGGCGAACCAGACCGCCCGCGACCCAGCCGTTGCCGCGGCTCCAGAAGATTTTTTTGCCGTTCGCTTCTTTCCTGCCTTCGCCTTTTTCGTTGATCAAATATCCGGCGTCGCGGGCGAAAAGTTTTTCTTGTTTGTCATAGAGAAGATTGTAGGTTTCCATAAAAAACTTATCGTTCAATTCGTAATAAGTCTTGTCGTTCAAGGTTTTACCGAGTTTGGCGAGCGTCGGCGGAGCCATGAAAAGCGCGTCGCACCACCACCAGATGATTCCGTGTTTTTCGACTTCCGTGCTCTTTTCGGTTTGGATCTTACGAATCGCGTCGATCGTCGGCTGAATCATTTTCCGGTCTTTTTTGAGGCGGTAAATGTCGATGTAGGTCTGCGAAATAACGATGTCGTCGGCGTGGTCGAAACGCTTGCCGGTCTGCCAGTTGTTCCTTTCGCCCATTTCCATCAAAGCCTTCATGATCTCGGGCGATTTGGTCGTCTCGTAAGCCGCAAAAACGCCCGCGTAAAACGCGCCGTTCGTCCAATCGTAAAGTTCGTGCTTCGGATTTTTCAGCTGCCAATCGGCAACTTTGAGCATTTTCGCTTTGATCGTTTTCTTTTGAAAAATACCGGCGGTTTGCGCGCCCGCGTTCAGCGCAAAAATTAGTGAAACGAGTAGTAAAAAGACAATCTGTTTTTTCATAACTTTATAAATTTTATTTGAGTCCCAAAGCTTTCAAATATTCTTCATTGATCTTGCAGTTGGCGAATTTTATCTGTTCAAGATAATTCGCTAAAGCCTTGTCGATCTTATCTTTCGGCGGACGTTCCCGTCGGATTTCTTCAAACGTCGTGCGCGGACTTTCGGCGAATTTGACGATCTCGTCCCAATCCTTGTTTCTTTTGACCGAGGCGATCGTGGCGTTTGCATTCAATCTTTTGTAGGTCCAAAAACACCAGCCGATCTGATTTTTTTCGAGCAGTTTTCGAAACGCATCGATCCACTCATAAGTGTTTTCGCCCGATTCGCCCATCCAGACGGGGACGTTGTATTTATTACCGAAATCGATGTATTCCTGAATCACCGACTGGTCGGTCGCCGTCCAGTATTTATGAAAAGTATAGACGAGTTTTTTATCGAAAGGCGCCCCGAAAACCTTGAAATTGCTGTCCCATTGCGCACCGCCGAGAAAAATTACGTGATTTTTATCGACCGCCCGGATCGCCGCCGTAATTCGTTTATAAAGCGGTTCGAGCTTCGGATTGAAATGATCTTTATCGAAATAATGCGCAATGGGTTCGTTTAATAGATCGTAGCCGATAATAATACTCTCGTTTTTATATCGCGCCGCGAGCTTTTGCCAGATTTTGATCGTCAAGTCTTGATCTTCCGCGCTTTCAAAAAGAAACGGGTAGCCGGCGCCATCGTCAATATTGTCGCCCGTCTGTCCGCCGGGCGCGGCGTGCATATCGAGAACGACGTATAAACCTTCCTGTTTGCACCATCCAACGACGCGTTCGAGCAGTTCGTAACCAACGCCTTCGAGCTTTTGCGGGTTGTTTTCGGAAACAAAAAGCCGATAACTGAAAGGCACGCGGACGGAATTAAAGCCCGACTTTTTGATAAATTTAATATCTTCGTGCGTGATGTACGTATCCTGAAATTGCTTCCAGAATTTTCGCGCTTCCGCTTCGCCGACGAGCTGATTAAAAACCGTGTAGATCATCTGCGCGGAATTCGCCTTTTTGAAATCGAACATATAACCTTCGGGCAAAAGCCAGTTCCCGAGGTTGATGCCTTTCAGGAAAATCGGCTTTCCGCCTGGCAAAACAAATTCTTTACCGCGCACGCCGACAAATTTCGGCGGCGTTTGCGTCTTCTGCGCCATTGAAGCTGAACTCGCCAAAAGAAGCAGCAAAAAAGCGAACGCAAACGATTTGTTTTTAATCAATTTCATCAGCTATCTACCCGAAAAATTTATTGAACAAGCGTAAATTTATCATTTAAATTACCGATCATCACGGTAAAATCTCCGGCTTCGACCGTCGGTTTATTGTCCGAATCGATGAACGAAAAATCTTCGCGGCTTAGTTTGAAAGTCACGGTTTTGCTTTGCTGCGGCTTGAGATAAATTTTTGCAAAGCGTTTGACGCGTTTGCCGTTCGGCGTCAGCGAAGCGATCTCGTCGCGCAAATAAAGAATCGCGGTTTCCTTTCCAGCGCGGCTGCCCGTGTTGGTGATCGTCGCCGAAACCGTAATTTCGCCGTTGGCGGAAACCGATTTTGAAGAAAGCCGCAAATCGCTGTAGGCAAAATTGGTGTAGCTCAAACCCGTGCCGAATTCAAATTGCGGATAAAACGGCGATTTTTCGTAATCTTTGCCGTCGGTTTCAAAAGCACGGCGGTCGTAAGTTGCGAGATAACCGGGGAAACGCGGATAAGTCACGGGAAGTTTGCCGTTCGGATTGTAATCGCCGAAGAGCACGTCCGCCACGGCGCGTCCGCCTTCGTTTCCCGGATCGAGCGCGAGCACGATTCCCGAAATTTTGTCGGCGATGCGGCTGATGATTCGCGGGCGTCCTTCCGCCAGAACGAGCACGACGGGTTTTCCCGTTGCAATGATCGCTTCGGCAAATTTTAACTGCGTTTCGGGCAAAGTCAGGTCGCTGATGTCGCCCGGCGTTTCGGTATAGGAACCTTCGCCGAGACATAAAACAACCGCGTCGGATTTTTTCGCTTCATCGACGGCTTTTTCAATATCAACCGCTTCGTCAATATTGGTCGGATTATTGTTCGAAGTTGAATTCGGCTTGCGGATGATCCGCGTACCCTCAACAAAAGTGAAATTCGCGCTGCCGATCTTTTCCGCAATCGCGCGCTGAATCGTCGGCTTTTCCTTCGGATAAAGCGCGGTTTCCGAGCCTTGCCAAACGTATGTCCAACCGTTATTTAAGGAAATCAGAGAATCCGCCGTCGGACCCGTCACGAGCACTTTTTTGTTCTTTGCGAGCGGCAAAATATTGTTGTCGTTTTTGAGCAGCACAATTGATTCCCGCGCCGCTTCGAGCGCAGCGAGCGGATATTCCGCGCGCCCGAAATTTGCCAGCAAAGATTTATCGGGCATCGCGTTTTCAAAAAGCCCGAGCTCGAATTTGACGCGCAAGATCCGCCTTACCGAGTCATCGATCCGTTCGATCGGAACTTTCTTTTCCTTGACGAGCGCAATCAGATTATCCGAAAAGCTAAAGCCGAGCGGAACCATACTCATATCGATTCCCGCCATAATTGCGAGCCGTGTCGCTTCTTTTTCGTCTGCCGCCACGCGCCACTGCGTGACGAGCTTTCGGATGTCTTCCCAATCGGTCACGATAAAACCGTCGAATTTCAGCTCGTTTTTCAAAACATCGGTCAAAAGATGTTTGTTGATATGACCGGGAACGCCGTTAATTTCCGCCGAATTGACCATCACCGTGCGCGCTCCAGCCCCAACGGCGGCGGCAAACGGCGGGAGAAAATATTCGCGTAAGTAGTTTTCGGGAATCCACGCCGAAGTGCGGTCGCGCCCGTTGAGCGGAAAACTATAGCCGACATAATGCTTTAAACTTGCCGCGACCTGTTTGCCGTTTGAAACGTCTTCGCCTTCAAGCCCGCGCACGAAAGCCGTTCCCATCACTTTCGCCAAATACGGATCTTCGCCGAAAGTTTCCCAAAGCCGCGCCCATTGCGGATTGCGCCCGACATCCAGAACCGGCGAAAAGCTCCAAGGGATCGCCGCCGCGCGTGTTTCCATCGCCGTGATTTCCGCTGCCCGCCGCATCAATTCGGGATTCCAGGTTGCCGCCATCCCGATCTCTTGAGGAAAAAGCGTTGCGCCGCGGACATAATTTGCGCCGTGAATCGAATCGATGCCGTAAATGACGGGAATTTTCAGCCGTGTTTTGTTTGCCGCCGTCTGAATTCCGCCGATGATCTCGTGCCAGCGTTCGATCGGTAGAGCCTGATTCGTGACATTCAGAACCGAGCCGATACCGTATTCGTTGACGGCTTT
>DATLOR010000170.1:0-20683 GCA_035536135.1 Pyrinomonadaceae bacterium
GAAGTCCGAGAAAAATAACTGTTCCAATTAAGCCGACTAATCCGGTGACCAGCGGCAATCCGATCATCGCATCAATAAATATTCCGATGAAAATACCGATGACTATCGGAATACTAATAACGACACCTGCCGCCAATAAAAATAATGTCTGGAAAGCGTGAAAACGAGCAACTTTGTTCGTTTTGTCCTGAACAATAACGAGAATACTGTAAATCAAACCAAGCGGCAGACCGCAGGCAAGATTGCCAAAATAACAAATTAAAACGCCGATTCCGGTGTCTAAACCAAGCGCGGTTTTACCGCCGCCCATATTTTGCATAGTTTATTAAATCTCCTTTTTTATTGTAGCTAATAATTTTAAACCTTATCGGAAGTCAAAAACTCGTATCGTGAATTTAACATAAAGACATTGATTAAAACAAGATTTTGCGTAAGAATTTAATTATTATTTTGGTAAAAATATGAAAGCAAAAGTTTATGTCACATTAAAGCCGAGCGTGCTTGACCCGCAGGGCAAAGCGATTCATCATTCGGTCGAGCTTTTAGGTTTTGAAAAGATCGCCGACATCCGGCAGGGAAAGTATTTTGAGATCGCGCTCGACGCGGCGCTCTCCGACGCGGAAGCCAAAGAAACGGCGGAGCGCATTGCGAAAGACGTTCTGGCAAATCCCGTAATTGAAGATTACAAGGTAGAAATTGTTAATTAGCTCTTTGTTTGTGGTTAGTTGTTCGTTGTCAGTTGATTTTTGCAACGAACAACTAACCACGAACGACTAACAAATTTATGAAATTCGGAGTTATAGTTTTTCCCGGTTCAAATTGCGACCACGACGCGTATCACGTGATCTCGAAGCACGTCGGTCAGCCGGTGGAGTTTGTCTGGCACAAGGAAACCGATCTGAGCAGTTACGATGCGGTCATCGTGCCGGGCGGTTTTTCTTACGGCGATTATCTGCGGTGCGGTGCATTGGCGAAATTTTCGCCCGTGATGACGGCGGTCAAAGACTTTGCGGCGCAGGGCAAATTTGTTTTCGGCATCTGCAACGGTTTTCAAATCTTGTGCGAAGCCGGACTTCTGCCGGGCGCACTGATTCGCAACGCAAATCTGCATTTTATCTGCAAGCACGTTAACTTAAAGGTCGAAAATAATCATACGCCTTACACGAGCGAGATCGCGGCGGGCGAAGTTCTTTCGATTCCGATCGCGCACGCCGAAGGCAACTACGTCTGCGACGACGAGACTTTTCAGCAATTGGAAGAAAACGGGCAGATCGTTTTTCGGTATTGCGACGAAACCGGCGCGATTACGGACGAGGCAAATCCGAACGGCGCACGCTCGAACATCGCGGGAATCTGCAATCAGGACAGAAATGTTTTAGGAATGATGCCGCACCCGGAGCGCGCCTGCGAAGGTCTTTTAGGCTCGAACGACGGCAGAAATATTTTCCGTTCGCTGACCAAAGCCATCGCCGCGCACGGCTAAAAAGCGGAAAAGGGAAAATGTGAAAAAGGGAAAAAGTTAGTTGATTTTATTCAACAAAACTTTTTCCCTTTTCTACTTTTTCTCTTTTAACCTTTAAACTGCTTCGGCGGAAACTTCGTTGACGACCAAGCCTTCTTCGCAGAGTTTCCAATTTAAAACTTCCGCGCCGAGCTCTTCGGCGAGCGAATTTTCGACCGTTTCGCGGGCATCTTCTTCGCAGAAAAACGCGATACAGCCGCCACCGCCCGCGCCGCAAACCTTCGCGGCAATCGCGCCGTTCGCGTAAGCCTTTTCGATCAGCAGATCCATCTGCGGTGTCGTGATTTTCGGTGAAAGCCGTTTGCGGTGCGGGTAGGCGTGTTTCAAAATTTCGCCGACTTCCGTCCAGTCGTTTTTCAGCAAAGCCTCGCGCAGTTGGAGCGAGGAATCGCGGATTCCTTCAAAAATGTCGAACAATTCCTTGTCGCCGTCAATGTGACGTTTGGTGATTTCCCAGTTGTTCGTGCCCGAATTGCGCGGCTCGCCCGTATAGATCACGACGATCCGTTTCTGCAGGGTTTCGGTATCTATGATAAGTTCTTCGCGCTCCATTCCGTCGGGACGAAAATGGATCGCCGAAACGCCGCCGTACTGCGCCGAATAATAATCCTGATAACCGGTCGGAACTTTGATCACCTGACATTCGACCGCCGCCGCAATCGGGATAAAACGGTCGGGCGTGTAGCGGTTTCCGACCAGCCGGTTCAGTGCCCCGATACAGGCGATATTGAGCGTCGAAGACCCGGCGAGTCCCGCACCTGCCGGAGCTTCCGAATCGGTCACCATATTAAATCCGACTCCGGGATTGAAAAAATAAACGAGTTTTGAAAGCAGTTCGAGACGCGGCTCGTTTTTCAATTCGTGAAAATGCTCGAGCGTCGTTTCAAAAGTCACGCCGCGGTCGATTGATTCGAGCACGATACGATCGTCCGAGCGCGTTTCAATGCGGCAGCGCGCCATCAAGCTGACGGCGAAATTGACAGTCGCCGCACCTTCGTGAAATAAGAAAAGCGGCGGAATATCTATTGTGCCGCCGGCAAGGTCAACTCTGGTCGGAGCCGATGATTCGATTATCACTTAAACTATTTTCCTCTTAAATTTATTGTTAATTTGCAATCGGATTTTGTTATCACACAAAACGAATATATTACCGTAGATTGTGGAAAATCTAATAATGAAGAGATTAACTTTTTGCGGCTTTCGAAGATTCTTTTTGTTCTTCAGGTTCTTTTTCCTCTGATTTCGGCGGAATTGTCAGGTGCAGACGTTCGCCGATATTATGAAGTTTTTCCTGCGCGACGTCTTCGATCACGTGAATTTTTTCCTCGATTTTATGAAGCGTTTCCGGGTTGACCTCTTCAACTCTTTCCGAAAGCCAGTATCTTTCGACAACGTAAAAAACAATAATTCCAAACAATAGAACAAAGAAAAGCGCGATTCCGGCTTGTTTGAAATTTCCCAAAATTCCGGTGATCGCGCCGCTGAAAAAATATCCGATACCCGAGAGAATCAAAACCCACGTGCCGCAGCTGATCGCATCGAGCATCAAAAAACGCGGAAAAGGCATTTTGCCGATTCCGTAAAACAGACACATTGCCGAACGGATGCCGTAGATATATTTGGAAATGATGATGGCAAAGCCGCCGAATTTTTCGATCAAACGCTCGACGCGCGGCTGCGTCATCTGATACATCCGGTAATCTTTCGCCTTTTCGTGGAAAAGCCGTCCGATCCAGTAACCGAAGCTGTCGCCGACCATTCCGCCGAGCGTTCCCGCCAGAAAAACCTTAAAAAAACTGTATTTTCCAAAAAATTCGCTGTGCGCCATCGCACCCGACATAAGCAGTGTGATGTCGCCTTCGACGGTACAGAGCGCGAAAACCGCGTAGATGCCGTAATCGGCGATGAGTTGCGCAAGGTGTTCCATAAACAAAAACAGAAACCCGATTTAGTAAACTATCAAAGAGTAACTTTCCAAAAGCCTTTCAGTCAAAGGGAAAGACGCTGCTTGAATTTAACCGCGCGGCGGACGGCGAGAATTGCGCCAAAAAAAATCGGCTGGAAGATCAAAAAACTGTTGACACGCGGCTTTTTGATATGATAGATTTTCTCTAATCAGATTTACTCCGTCTCTACTCCGTCTTATCAGATTAAACTTTTATCAAAAATCAAAGTTCAAGGTTCGGTTTCGATTTTATCTTGGACGGATTCAATTGAATGAATAAAAATTCAATTTATAAGAGTAATCGGTATGTTTGAGGACTTCCATAATTTAAGATTCGATTCGAAAACTTTTACGCAGTCTTTAAGTAAAGCTGTGTTAACTGGAAACATTCAAACAAACCGTCAAAAAATAAATAAAAAGAGCTGGCGATTTCTTTCGGAAATCATCAGCTCTTTTTTGATCGGTTGAAATAAAAATGTTTTGATTTTTGGGATGAATCAAAAAGAAAAACTCAAATAATGACTGGAATCATTATTTGAGCTGAAATGATTCATCTCCGGAAACGGAATGTCTCCGGGATGCTCATCTGTTTAATCCGCATCTTACGTCATTCCATTTCCAATAATCAAGTAAAACCGTCGTCGAAAATGGCAAAGCCGGAGGTCTGTCCGTTGTTATTCGTTGAGCCGTTTCGGATAATTTGCCGTTTTCACCGGGAGAGCAGAGAAAAATTATGTCAAAAAAGAATCGGAAAAATCGGAAATGCGCGTCCGAATCGATCGGATCGGGACTCGGAGATGCGTCGAATAATCAAATAAAAGCATCGGGATCATTTAATTCCGACGGCATTCAATTAAATAAAACGGGCTGGCTGGTTTATTTAAAAGCTCATCTGTGGCTGGTCGGATTGCTTATTTTTATGACCATCGGCGCACTCGGTGCGGGATTGAAATATTTGGATCAGGAGGCGCACCGTGAAATTGCGGGACGTGCGAATAATCAGCCGGAAGAGTCATTGCTTAACAGGATCAACCCTTTTCTGCCGGCTGCTTTGCCCGCGCCGTCGCCGCAATTATCGAAGGAGTATATTTACGCAGGTTCGCGAATACTGGCGGTTGAAGATGCCAATGCCGCGCCCGCCGCGTCTGCCGATTTGGCGGTTTGGCGACCTTCATCGGGCGTTTGGTGGGTTTTGGGCGGGACAAGTTCGCAGCAGTTTTCGCTTAGTTGGGGACAGGAGGGCGATATTCCGGGGCAGGGCGATTACGATGGCGACGGCAAGACCGACCTCTGTATTTTCCGTTCCACGACCAATACCTGGTGGATTCTTAAATCGAGCGACGCGAGTTTTTATTCGGTTAATTTCGGCGCAGGCGGGGATTCGATTGCACAAGCCGATTATGACGGCGACGGGAAAACCGACATTGCCGTTTTTCGTCCGTCAAACGGCAGCTGGTATGTCAATCAAAGTTCGAACGGGGCAACCGTTCAGAGACAGTTCGGGCTTTCTTCGGACACGCCGGCGCCAAAAGACTTTGACGGCGACGGACGCGCTGATCTAGCCGTCTGGCGCAGTTCAAATTCAACTTTCTATTCACTCAACAGTTCCGACAATCAGATGCAAACGTCAAGTTTCACGCAGTCAGGCACGATTCCCGTTCCGGCAGACTACGATGGTGACGGACGCGCCGATTATGCGATCCGCAGCGGTGCCGATTGGATCATTCGCAACAGTTTGACGAACCAAACCCAAACCATCGCCTGGCAGCAATCCTCGGATATCGAAGTGCCGAACGATTATGACGGCGACGGCAAAGTTGATATCGCCACCTGGCGCAGCTCAAACGGCAACTGGTATATCCGCAAAAGTGGCGCCGGCGGCGCGCTCCGCCAGGAGCAATGGGGAACTTCCCGCGATATTCCCGTTCCCGCTTTTTACAGGAGATAGTTCGCCGGTTTGAACTTGAATTATTTGAAAAGATATTTTGACAGGTTTCATGGTTTAGAGATTGAGGAAAGTTATGAAAAGAGCAAACATCATCGCATCCGTTTGGATTATTTTAGGAATTATGACGGTCGTTTTCGGACAGCGGCACACGGAAAATAAGGCAGATCAGGTTTTGCGCGGTTCAGGCAGAGTTAATGCTTCAACGCTCGGAATGGAGATGGAAATTCCGCTTGGCGCCTATTCGGGGCGCGGAATTAATGTGCCGGTAAATTTAAGCTATTCCTCGAAACTTTGGCGGATGGATTATGTCACCAATCAGCCGCAAGTCAACAATCCTGATAACTGCATTTCAATAAATCAGCCGAGATACGGAGAAAATTCGGCTTCCGGATGGACGACCAGCCTTGCGACGCCTTATATCGAATACACGGGTTATGACAATAAATTTACGACCGACGGGTTTCCGCACGGAAGTGAAGAAGGTTTGTGTCAAACGAATCCGCCGCCAATGCCGCCGGCTGTGATGATAAAACGAATAACCATTCATTTGCCGGGCGGCGAAACTCACGAATTAAGGGACGAGAGCGGAAGTCTGAACGGTGATTTTCCGGCAAGTTTTGACGGCACTTATTATGCGGCGGACGGTTCAAATTTGAAATATATTCAAAATTCCTTAAACAATACTCGCCGTCTTTTGATGCCCGACGGCTCGTTTTACGATTTTGTCGGCAGTATTACGTCCTTGAATCTGGCAACTATCCGCAAAGCGAGCAAATTCAGCGACCGGAACGGTAATTTTACAACCTACAACGACACGAACGGAAGCTGGACGGACACCCTCGGCAGAGTTCTGACTGCTCCGATCGGTTTAACCGCGCCTGAATCACCCGTTACGCAAACCTATTCAATGCCCGGAATGACCGGCACTTATAAGTTTTATTGGAAAAAATTGAAAGACACGACCGCCGCCGAAAGCGGATTGACAAATTTTAATCAGCCGCTTAAATACTGGGGCGACAAATATCGGGTCGGCGGACAATATTCGCATTATGAAACCCGCGAGGCAGGGACTTATCTTTTTGAATCGGTAGAAAACAATTGGGTCATTGCCTTGGACACCTATTTTAATCCGGTGGTTTTGACGCAAATCGAACTTCCGACCGGGCAAAGCTACAAATTCGGCTACGATGTTTTCGGACGCATCGAAAGAATGTATTACCCGACGGGCGGTGAAGAACGCTTCGCCTATTCGGTTGTTCCGCAGCTTTCGTACGTTGATCCGGAAGACATAAATTTCCAAACGAATTTTGGGGTAACCAATCGAAAGGTTTATCAAACAGCCGGACAGGGAACGCCCTACGAATGGCAATACAGCGTGTCAGTATCTACGCCCGGAGAGTATAAAGTGTCAATCTCAAACCCTGATAATACGAGAGCCGAGAGATATTTATACAGAAGTTCGCTCGGCGGAAATACTTTATTCGGCTACGATTCCGCTTTGATGGGAATGGCTTACCGGGAAGATATTTTTTCAAACACCGATCAATTGGTTTCGCAAAAACTGACGAATTGGACGGTGACCCAATTTTCGAACGGCAGTGCTTATCCGAAAGACTGGCATCCACGGGTCGCAAGCGAGGAAACGCGGATCTACGACAGCTCAAATAACGGTGTTTCGGCAACAATCGCCTACGAATACGACGGCGATTTGAATCAGAGGGAAACCCCTGTTTTGATGAAAAAAAGCTCGCAGTATCCTTTTGTGACGGTCGGCAGTGCCTTGCCGTCAACGCCCGTTCGCACATCCGAGACGACGTTTTTAATAAATGATGCCAATTACCCGCAATGGGTCAAGGATCTTTATCTCGGGCAAAATATGATCGGTTTGGCAACTTCCGTAGTTGTCAAAGACGGGGCGGGAACAGTCGTGTCGAGAAGCGAGATGAGATATGACGACAGCGGTTATTCGCCGAATATCGGGCGCGGCAATCCGACCACTTCGCGGGTTTGGGACAGCACGAAAGGCAGCTGGGATAATCCGGATGCCTATATTTCGACGCGTGCCAAATTCGACATTTACGGCAATCAATATGAAGCGATCGACGCGCGCGGAATTTCCACTCTGACGGAATTCGATTCGACCTATCACGCTTTTCCGGTTAGGACTACTTCCGCCGTTCCCGACCCGGGCAATACAAACGGCTCGAATACCGCATTTGAAACCACCGCGACTTTTAACACGACGAACGGATTGCCTTTGACGACGACCGATGCCAATGGTCTGGAAACACGGATTCAATATGACGCCTCGACTTTGCGACCTGTAAACACGAAGACCTTTTATCAAGGCGCGCAAGTCGGCGGAATGAGCGAAACGATCTATCACGACGAACCGAATAATTACTGGATCAAATCGCGGACATTGATTGATACCGGTAAATGGGCTGAAAGCATCACCTATTTTGACGGTTTGGGACGTGCTTATAAGACTGAAGAGGTTGATTCGCAGGGCAATATCTTTGTCGAGAAAGAATTTGACGAGGACGGTAGGGTCAAGCGCGTAACGAACCCGTTCCGGACAAACGAAGCAAAGATTTGGACGACGAATGTGTACGACGAATCGAGCCGCCTCAAGGAAGTCGTTCTGCCCGACGGCGCAAAGGTCAAAACCGATTACGGCGTTTCAACGGCAAGCGGATTTATCGGCGTTACAAAAACCATTACCGATCAGGCGGGCAAGAAACGCAAAGGCATTTCGGACGCGCTCGGCAGAATGATTCGCGTCGTCGAAGACCCGGACGGACAAAACCTGAACACCGATTATGTTTTCGATACTTTAGGAAACTTGCGAAGAACGATTCAAGGCGAACAAAACCGATATTTTACCTACAATAGTTTAGGCAGATTGCTCTACGCCAAACAGCCTGAACAGGAAGCCAACACCGCTTTTGCCTATATCGACACCGTCACGAACAATTCCGCGTGGTCGGTCAAATACGAATACGACGACAACGGCAATATCACGAAAACAACCGATGCGCAGGGCGTTTATGTGCAGGGAACTTACGACAATTTCAATCGTCTGAAAACCAGAGATTATTCCGATTCAACGCCCGACGTTAGTTTTTACTACGACGGCAGAGGTCTGGATTCGGTTCCCGCTTTCTCGAAAGGCAAAATGACGAAAGTTACGAGCCCGGTTTCCGAAACGCGCTACACGAGTTTCGACAATCTCGGCAGATTATTAACGTATCAGCAGATCACCGGCGGACAAACTTACAACTTCGGTTATCAGTACAATCTGACGGCATTGGTCGCCGAAACCTATCCGTCAGGCAGAAAGATCAGCTACGAATTCGACGCGGACGGCGATTTATCGAGAGTCGCCGGACAAACCGCGAACGGCGCAAAGACTTACGCCAATTCGTTCAACTACAACTCATCCGGCGCAATTGAATCTTTGCGCTTGGGGAACGGTAAATGGGAAACTGCCGTTTACAACAACCGTCAACAGATCACCCAAATCGGGCTAGGCACTTCTTCAGTCGACACGAGCTTGCTCAAACTCGAATATGGTTACGGCACAAACACACAAAACAACGGTTCATTGCGAACTCAAAAGATAAGTTTCAACGGTCTTTCGCAGCCGTTTGAGCAAGTTTATTCTTACGACGATTTGAATCGGCTGCTGTCAGCCGAAGAAAAGGTCAATAGTCAGACGACCTGGAAACAGACGTTTTCTTACGACCGCTACGGCAACCGCCGCTTCGATGCAAACAACACGACGACTTTGGCAAATTCGAACAATGTCACCAATCCGACGATCGACACGGCAACCAACCGTTTTTCGGCAGGACAAAACTACTCTTACGACAAAAACGGAAATTTAACGGCGGATGCCGGCGGCAAGCAATTTCTCTACGACGGCGAAAATCACCAGAAAGAGGTCAAAGATGCGCAAAATCAAACAGTTGCGATGTACCATTACGACGGCGAAGGTCGGCGGATAAAAAAAGTCTTGATAAATTCAGGTCAAGAGACTATATTTGTCTATAACGTTTCCGGACAATTAGCAGCCGAGTATGTTACAAATCCTGAATCGCAAATTGAACCGGCTTCCACGAAATATTTAACGGCAGACCATCTTGGTTCCCCGCGTATAATTACTGATGCAAACGGTAGTGTTACATCAAGACGAGACTATATGGCGTTCGGCGAAGAGACTTCCACGTCGCAGAGAGTCGCATCTCTAGGCTACCAGCCGGCGAATGAAGTCAGACAAGGCTACACCGGTTACGAGCAGGACACGGAATCGGGCTTAGATTTCGCACAGGCGAGATACTACAACTCCGCACACGGCAGATTCACCTCCGTTGACCCATTAACAGCAAGTGCAAACGTCAAGAATCCGCAGACCTTCAACAGATATTCCTACGTTCTCAATTCACCCTATAAATTTACCGATCCGCTCGGGTTGATTTCATCTTCGACAGGCGCAAATGGACAAAACTCTGATGTGCAGGATAAACCTCGAAGAAAGAAAAAGCCCAGTACAAAACAAACGTCAAGTCCTCCACTTTTAACTCCTGACCCAACTGTTGTAGTTCCCGCAAATGTTCAGGCGGAAGCCAGCCAAACTACTGTTTCTGCCTCGCAGGAAAGTTCCGATGGTACTGTTTCCGAAGACGTGACACTTGTTTTACCCGATTCAATGGTTGCATTGAAAGTAGAACTCGCTAATTTTGCTTATACACATCAAGCGTCCGCAACGAATCAAGCCGGAGCTAATAAAAAAACAGGTAGTATTTTTCCAAACCAAGGCACAGTTTCAGAATCGAAAACAACATCCCAAACTGACTCAGCGACTTCCTCTAAATCCGCTGAACTTAACATATCTACAGCACCCGGTTTAACATCATCTGTTGGTAGTTCTGACACAACGACTAACGGCACATCAGACCAGACTGGTAATCAACTTTCTGGTCCTTCGGCAGATATTAGAGGAAATCTTAACAATATTGAGGTTCAAACAAATAAAGCTATTCAGAACTATTTAAATGCTAACGTTGATTTAAAGGGAAATCTACAAGTTCAGACAATTAATGGGCAAGGAAATAGGGTAAAAGCTGTTTGGTCCAGAAATGATGCTGAAAGGCATTTAATTACATTTGTTCAAAGAATAAGAAATCAAGCAGATACAGATTTTGGAGGCAATTAAATATGATAACGGTAAAGAAAAAAAATTTATGTTTGAAAATAATCATATTTTCGTTAATAGGACTCAGCAGTTGCAATATTAGTTCCAATAATTTTACTGCTGTTACCGAAAAACAAGAACGCACTGCGCCATCCGACGTTGTTACGGCATTTTTTCAAGCAGCTGGTAATTCGGAATCTTTGGAAGAATTTGAGCGTCCATATCCTGATAGTTTCACAGAATGTCTTTTGAAAACTCCTTCAGAATGTGCAGAAGAAAAACAAAAATCTCAACAATTAAACCCAACGGGTGAAAGCAAATTACCTCGTGTAGTAGTTTCAGAAAAACCTGAGGTGAGCATACTTGTTACAAGATTTTCTAAAAAAATAGCTTCGAAATCAATCATTTTGAAACGTAAAATATTTGAATGGACTAAAAACAATGAAGCTCGTGTTCGGGTTGAGGTAGAAATAAATGGAATCAGTGAAATAAAAGACTTCTTATTATTCAAAGACACAAAATGGCGAATCTTTGAAATTGCTCGTGAAGATGAACATCCTAATTACGCAACGCCTTCAGGTAAAGCTGAACTCAGTCTTTAAATTTCCTATAAGATGTTAAGGTTACATCGGTTAGAGAAGGACACGGAATCGGGCTTAGATTTTGCACAGGCGAGATACTACAACTCCGCTCACGAAAATGCTTAATAAGAGTAAATTTTGAATCCGTCTCTTTAGTTGATGGCGGTCACCATCGCCAAACCTTACACTCGCGCCGTTTTTTGGGGCAGAAAATCTTGTTTATCAGATAATCGTTAACTTCACTTTCTGTAAACTTGTGCGATTAAGGTACTAATTTGTAAGTCCGATGCGATAATTCAATCTGTCAGAGTAATAATTCAATCGAACCACGTGATGATTTCATCTGTCAAAACGATAAATCCATCGAACTGTGTGATAAATTCACTGCCGCATCTAATAATCCGATCGCCGCAAATGATAACCTGCGATAATTTCAGTGCATAGTTCGGGAATTGCTTCCGACATCTTCAAAGACATCAAAATCTGAAAAATATTAAGTCCGTTTAATTCAAATCTTCGGTTGACACTTCTCTTTCAACTGTCTAAAATCGCGTTAGTTTCTTGCCTTAAAGTAGTATAAACAGGAAGTTTTGTAATGAGCGAAGCAGTACTCCAAACGGAAAAAACGGTCGGTGTGGAAGTAACGACTTCTGCCTTTAAGTCTGTTTGTTTAGACGCCGCCGGAAATCTTATAAATTCCTACACCGCAACGATGATCCGCGGCGACGATACGGCACCGCAGCTGGTCGCGTTTATCAAGGAATTACTGGTCAAATACGGTGATTTCGACCGGATCGGAATCACGATTCCCGGGCTGATTAACCGCGATACGCGCCGCGTCGCTTTTTCGGCGGCGTTTCCCGAACACCAGGAAATTGACCTGCTGACCGAACTCGAAAAAGTTACAAAATTAAAAATTCTAATCGAAAACGACGCGAACGCCGCCGCTTTCGGCGAATATATGCTCGGCGCGGGACGCGGAAGCCGCAGTATGTTTTACGTGACCTTAGGCGCGGGGGTCGGCGGCGCATTCATTTTTGACGGCAAAATCTGGCACGGAACAAGCGGTTTTGCGGGCGAATTCGGTTATCTGGCGATTGACGAAGACGGCACGCGGCTTGAAGAAGTGGCGTCGGCGACGAATATTATCCGCCGCACGCGCAGCCGCTTTCATCAGGACAGCACATCATCGCTCGGGAAAATGCCCGAAGCGGAAATTACGGTATCGGATGTCGTGCGCGAAGCCCGGGACGGCGACGATTTCGCGCAATTGATGCTCGAAAGAACGGGCGGTTATGTCGGAACGGCGATTGCGGGTGTCATAAATCTGCTCAATATCGAAAAAATCGTCATCGGCGGCGAAGTCATGCAAGCCGAGGATGTCGTGCTCGGCGCGATTGTCGAAAGAGCACGGCAATTATCTTTCAAACCGTCGTTTCAAACAACGCAGATCGTCGTCGGCGAACTGGGCAGCAGTGCAACTGCCATCGGCGTGGCACTTTTGTCTAAATCATTGCCATAATTTTAGAAAATAAAAAAATTAATTAGCCTTATCAGTTAAACTTATTTAGTGAAAACTTGCACAAAGTAGTGAAAAGAACGTATTTTCTATAATTTGAATATATTGCGTCAGATATTTGCGGAATTTTCGAGATTTTGCAAAAATCAAGATAAGCAGTTGGTAGCGGTTCTTAAATAGAAGTAAAAATAATTTCGGATTGTAAGTCTCAAAAATCGTGAGGTTTGGGATGAGCGTCGAACTACAAACTTTTAAAGTTTCGGAAAAAACAAGATGGCACAGATATTTCATCGCGGAGCAAATAATATTGCGAAGGCAAGCATTGCCGTCGCAGTAGTTTTGGCGGCTGTGGCAGGTTATGCCTACACGCAGATTGCGCGTTCTTCGTATTTGACAAACCGGTATTTGGAACGGCAGCAGCCCGTCCAGTTCAGTCATAAACACCACGTCGGCGACGACGGCATTGATTGCCGTTATTGTCATACATCGGTGGAAACGAGCGCCTCGGCAGGACTTCCGCCGACGCAGACCTGTATGAATTGCCACAGTCAAATCTGGTCGGACAGTCCATATCTCGAACCCGTCCGCGCCAGCTTCCGGGATAATAAGCCGATCGAGTGGGAAAGAGTCCACGATCTGCCCGAATACGCCTATTTTAATCACAGTATTCACGTTGCCAAAGGCGTCGGCTGTGCGTCGTGTCACGGCGATATCGCCAATATGCCGTCGGTTTATCAGGAAAACACGCTTCAGATGGAATGGTGCGTTGCCTGTCACCGCGACCCTTCGCCGAATATTCGTCCGAAATCGGAGATTTTTAATACTTCCTGGAATAAAGACGATATAACGACGGAGCAGGAAGCAGAAGTTAAAGCGCAGATCGGAAAGCTTCGCAGTAAGGAAATGCTGACGAGCTGTTCGACTTGTCACCGCTAAGCCGATTTAGGATTTTAGATTTTGGATTTCGGATTGCAATTTTCTAAAAGCACCGATTTTCAAATACTTTGAAAAGGAACTAACTAGAGGAAAAAGATGTCAAGCAAAGACAGCAAAACGAATTTTGCATTATTGCGAGATAAGATTCTCGAAAAAAACGGGAAAGAATATTGGCGGAGCGTCGAGGAATTTGTTGATGCGCCGGAGTTTGCGGATTACGTTAAATACGAACATCCGGAACAAGCCGACACGTGGAACGATTCTTTGAGCCGCCGTAATTTTGTCAAGGTGATGGGCGCGTCCCTAGCACTCGCGGGACTTTCGGGCTGTGTTATTCAGCCGTCCGAAAAGATCGTGCCGTATGTCAGCCAGCCTGAAAGCATCATTCCGGGCAAGCCCCTGTTTTTTGCGACGGCAATGACGCTCGGCGGAATCGCCACCGGTTTGCTTGCCAAATCGAACGAAGGTCGCCCGACGAAGATCGAAGGCAATCCCGAACATCCGGGAAGTCTGGGCGCGACCGATGTTCTGGCGCAGGCGAGCTTGCTGAATTTATACGATCCCGACCGTTCAAAAGAAGTTTTGTACCGCGCCGAGCCGAAAACGTGGCAGTCTTTTATGACGGCTTTGCGTCAGAAGGTCGACGAAAATCGGGTGGACGGCGGTGCCGGTGTCAGATTTTTAACCGAAACCATCACGTCGCCGACTCTTCAGGCGCAGTTCGAGCAAGTTAAAAAAGAATTGCCGAATTCGAAATGGTATCAATACGAGCCGATCAACAAGGACAACGCGACGGCGGGCGCGAAAATGGCGTTCGGTTCGGCGGTCAACACGGTTTACAAATTCGATCAGGCTGACCGGGTTTTAACGCTCGATGCCGATATTTTCTCGAGCTTCAATGTTCGATACATCAAAGATTTTGCGAAAAAACGCAATTTCAGCGAAGAAAGCAAAGAAATCAACCGTCTTTACGCCATCGAAACGACAATGACCCTCGCGGGTGCGAAAGCCGACCACCGTTTGGCGGTCAAACCGAGCCAGCTCGGCGAGGTTGCCAAAGCCATCGCGGCGGCACTCGGAGTTTCGGGCGCAGCTTCGACGTACAAAGAAAACGCCGCCTGGATCAGCGCGTTAGCCAAGGATTTAGCGGCGCATAAAGGCAAATCGATCGTCATTGCGGGCGATAATCAACCGCCGATGGTTCACGCCCTCGCGCACGCGATGAACAGCACGCTCGGCAATGTCGGAACGACCGTTATTTATACCGACCCGCTCGTTGCCAATGCCGACACGACGCAGCTTGAACAGCTTCGTTCGCTGATTCAGGAAATCGATGGCGGACAGGTCAAAATGCTTGTCATCTTAGGCGGCAATCCGGTTTACAATACGCCTGCCGATTTGAAACTGAACAAAGAGCGAATGGATAAAATCCCGCTTCGCGTGCATCTCGGACCTTATGTTGACGAAACGGGCGAGCTTTGTCACTGGCACGTTTCCGACAAACATTATCTCGAAATGTGGAGCGATGCCCGCGCTTTTGACGGCACGGTTTCGATCATTCAACCGCTCATCGATCCGCTTTACGACAGCCACAACGCGCACGAAGTCGTCCAGCTTTTCTTCGCGGAAAATTACGACAAGAAAGATTACGACATCATTCGTGAATTCTGGCAGAAACAGACTTTCAATATGACGGTGAAACCGATCGCGGCGACCACCGAAAATAAAGAAAGCGAATCCAAAACCGAGCCGAAAACCGAAGCAAAGGTTGAAACTTCGCCGACTCCGGCGGCGAAAACGACTCCAACCCCGGCGCCCAAAACGAGTCCGACTCCGGCGACGCAACCGACAACTACTACTACTGCGGCGACCGCGCCGGTAGCGGCAAAAAACTTCGAAGACAACTGGAGAAAGGTCGTTCACGACGGTTTTGTGCCGAATTCGGAAGCCAAACCGAAGACGGTTTCGGTCAATGCCGCATTTTTGAGCCAACCGCAAACGTCGGCGGCAAACAGCGGACCGCTTGAAATTTCGATTCTTCCCGACCCGTGCGTTTACGACGGTCGTTTTACGAACAACGGCTGGCTGCAGGAACTGCCGAATCCTTTGAACAAAATCACCTGGGAAAATGTTGCTTTGGTCAGTCCGAAAACGGCGCAAAGGCTCGGATTGAACACAAATAACGATGCCGAAGAGTTTACGGGCGGTTCGCAGGGCACGAGTTTTATCAACACCCGCGGCGGAAATCAGTTTTCGGATCTGGTGAAAGTCAAATATCAGGGCGGCGAAATCACGAAACCCGTGCCGGTTTGGATCACGCCCGGTCAGCCCGATGACGTGGTCACGATCTTTACGGGCTACGGACGCACGAGAGCCGGACGCGTCGGCAACGATCTGGGTTATAACGCCTACGAAGTTCAAAAATCCGATGCGATGAGTTTCGGCACGGGCGATCTGAGCAAAACGGGCGAAACAACCACCGTCGCTTCGACGCAGATTCACTTCAATATGGAAGGACGCGACATTTTACGCGTGCGAAATATCGATGAACTGGAGAAATACGAGAAAGACGACGAGCAGGAAGACGAATACGGCAAAACGATGTATCGTCCCGAAGATTTTCAAAAACTCTACAACGAAAATCATCGCTGGGGAATGACGATCGACCTGAACAACTGCGTCGGCTGTAATGCCTGCGTGCTTGCCTGCCAATCGGAAAACAACATTCCGGTCGTCGGCAAAGAACAGATCGAACGCAGCCGCGAAATGCACTGGATGCGGATCGACGCCTATTTTTCGGGCACGGTCGAAAATCCGACCGGACCGAATTTCCAGCCGCTTTTGTGTCAGCAGTGCGAACAGGCACCGTGCGAAGTCGTCTGTCCGGTTCACGCGACGGTTCACAGCGCGGAAGGTTTGAACGATATGGTTTACAACCGCTGTATCGGCACGCGCTACTGTTCGAACAACTGTCCGTATAAAGTCCGCCGGTTTAACTTCCTGCTTTATCAGGATTGGGAAACGCCGCAATTGAAATTGATGCGCAACCCGGAAGTTTCGATTCGTTCGCGCGGTGTCATGGAAAAATGCACGTATTGCACGCAGCGCATCGCTTCGGCACGAATCGAAGCCGAAAAAGACGGACGCGCAATTATGGACGGCGAAATTGTCACGGCTTGTCAGGCGGCTTGCCCGACCGATGCGATTGTTTTTGGCAATCTGAACGATAAGGAAAGCAAGGTTGCGAAACTCAAAGAAGACCACCGCAACTATAAGGTTTTGAACGAGTTGAACACGCAGCCGCGCACATCGTATCTGGCGGGATTGAAAAATCAAAACAGGGAAATGCCCGACTTTAAGGAATATAAGCCGATTGACCCGAGAGCGAAAACGGAAGGCTAGAGATTAGTCCCAAGTTTCAAAGTTTCAAGTCCCAGGTTAAGAACATTCGGACTTGAGACCTGAGACCTGAGACCTGAGACTCGAAAAGAGAGCTATGGAAGACATCAAGGACATTCAAAGAAAAATTTACCCGCCGATGGTCGAGGGCGAGCATACCTTTGCGACGGTAACGGACAAAATTTCGGACGTTACTCTCAAGAAGAAAACGCCGTTTCATTGGTTTATCGGATTCGGAATCGCGTTTATCATCGCGCAGGTTTTGATGTTCACGATTCTGCATCTGGTCACGACGGGGATCGGAATCTGGGGAAATAATCAGCCGGTCGGCTGGGCGTTCGACATTATCAACTTCGTCTGGTGGATCGGGATCGGACACGCGGGGACGCTGATTTCGGCGATTCTTTTACTGCTTAATCAAAAGTGGCGCACGTCGATCAACCGTTTTGCCGAGGCGATGACGCTTTTTGCGGTGGCTTGCGCGGGGATGTTTCCGCTTCTGCATACCGGTCGCCCGTGGCTTGCTTACTGGATGCTTCCGTATCCGAACACGATGGGGATGTGGCAGAATTTCCGCAGTCCTTTGATGTGGGACGTTTTCGCGGTTTCGACTTATGCGACCGTGTCCGCGCTCTTCTGGTATGTCGGTCTGATTCCCGATTTGGCGACTTTGCGCGACCGGGCGAAAAATCCTTATTTCAGATTTGTTTACGCCGCGCTTTCGTGGGGCTGGCGCGGTTCGGCGCGGCACTGGCATCGTTATGAGATCGCCTATCTGCTGCTCGCCGGGATTTCAACGCCGCTCGTGCTTTCGGTTCACTCGATCGTTTCATTCGACTTCTCGGTGGCGCAGGTTCCGGGTTGGCACGCGACGATTTTCCCGCCTTATTTCGTGGCGGGCGCGATTTTTGCCGGGTTCGCGATGGTGCTGATCCTTTGTATTCCGCTTCGCCACTGGTACCGGATGAAGGATTTCATTACCCACACGCACCTTGTTTATATGGGCAAGGTGATGCTTGCGACCGGTTTGATCGTTTGTTACGGCTACGCGATGGAATTATTTTTCGGCTGGTACTCGGGCGCGCAGTACGAAGTCTTTATGATCAAAAACCGTGTTTGGGAAGGTCCTTACTGGTGGTCATACTGGCTCTTGATCTTGTGTAACGGAATGTCGATCCAGCTTTTGTGGTTCAAGCGTTTCCGTGAAAGCGAATTCTGGCTGTTTATGATTTCGATCGTTGTCAGCGTCGGGATGTGGCTCGAACGTTTCGTGATTATCGTGACGAGCTTGCACCGCGACTTTTTACCGTCTTCGTGGGCGATGTACAGCCCGACCAAATTCGATTTGTCGATGTTTCTCGGCACACTCGGATTCTTCTTTACGCTGATCTATTTGTTTGTCAGGTTTTTGCCGATCATCTCGATCTTCGAGGTGCGCACGCTGCTTCCGGATGCGAATGTGCACGGGCATCATCAGGATTTTGAGGAAATGGTCAACGAAGTCGAGATTGAGCAGATTGATAAAGGGAAAGTTTCTTAAAAAGGTTGTTTGCCGCCCGTGCGCGAGAATTGTCCGCAGTCGGCTTTTAAACATCTCACCCATGTTTGGCTGATTGCCAGCAATTCGAGGGCAGGGCTGCAAACAACGAAAACTGGATGGTTATGGATAAGAAAATTTACGGTTTGATGGCGGAATTTGATACGCCGACCGAATTGGTTGACGCGGCGCGGCAGGTCCGCGACGCAGGCTACAAGAAAACCGATGCTTTTTCGCCGTTTCCGCTTCACGAGATCGATGAAGCCCTCGGCATACGGCGCAGTATTTTGCCGTACCTGGTTTTCGGCGGCGGCGTGGTCGGACTTTTGACCGGACTCGGACTGCAATGGTTCACGCATGTCTGGGAATATCCGATCATCGTTGGCGGTCGCCCGCACTTTTCATTGCCGGCTTTTATTCCGCCGGCTTATGAGCTGACGATCTTGTTCGCGGCATTCGTGGCGGTTTTCGGGATGCTTTTTCTGAACGGTTTGCCGTCGCCCTATCATCCGGTTTTCAATGTTGAGCGTTTTGCCCTGGCGACACGCGAAAAGTTTTTCCTTTTGATCGAAGCAAAAGACGAAAAATACGATTACGAGGAAACGAGAAAGTTTATGGAAAGTCTGAATCCGCAGGAGGTTTTCGATGTTGCAGAGTAAGCTGCTGTGGACGGCAATTTTAAGTTTAGTCGCGCTCGGCGCGGGCTGCCGCTACGATATGCAGGACCAGCCGCGTTATAAAGCCTTTAAGAAAAGCGATTTCTTTGCCGACAAACGTTCTTCGCGTAATCTGCCGAACGGCACGGTTCCGCGCGGTCAGCTGCGTTCCGACAAGGCTCTCTATACGGGGCAAAAGGAAAACGCCGACCCGAACGCGCCGGTCCAGACGGTCAAAGATGAAGCGGGAAATACGCTGATCGCGAGTTTTCCGAACGCGATCGAAGAATTTCCGGTTCCGGTGACAAAGGAATTGGTTGACCGCGGCGAACAGCGTTACAAAGTTTTCTGTATCGTCTGTCACGGTCCGGTCGGCAACGGCGACGGAATGATCGTTCGGCGCGGATTTTCGAAACCGCCGACGTATAACGACGACCGTCTCAGAAATGCTCCGGTCGGACATTTCTTCGATGTGATCACGAACGGACAGGGAAAAATGAACAGCTACGCTTCGCAAGTTCCGGTCGCTGACCGCTGGGCAATCGTCGCATATATCCGCGCATTGCAGATCAGTCAGAATCCCGACGGCGCGAAGCCTTTAACAATGACGAAAGAAACTACACCGAAACCGGCGGAATCGCCGAAACCGGCGACGACAGGAGGAGCGAAATAATGTTGAACGCATCTGATTATCAAGCTCCGGCAGAAATTACCCGTTGGCGCAATTTAGCGCTCGGGCTGGGCGGCATCTGCGCATTCATTATCGCAGTAGTTGCTCTGTTTATGCCCGAACAAAGAGAAACTGCCCTCAGAGCCTGGCTTCTCGGCTTTATGTTCTCGTGCAGTCTCGGCATCGGCGGTCTCGGCATCCTGATGCTCCAATATCTGACGGGCGGCGCGTGGGGCGTTGTGATTCGCCGCGTGGTCGAAGCCTGTTCGCGGACAGTACCGGTTTTATTCCTTTTGTTTCTGCCGATCGGACTGGGCGTCAATTATCTTTATGAATGGAGTCATTTACATGAAGATCCGGTTATTCAGCATCGCGGCTGGTATCTGACGCACGTCGGCTTTTTTGCCCGGGCAATTATTTACTTCGTCCTTTGGTTTGTAATGCAGCGTCTGCTCAACGGCTGGTCGGCGAAACAGGATCAATCGGCGGATTACGAAGAATCAGCCAAATGGCTCGGCACGGCGACCGCGTTTTGCGGACCGACATTAGTGATCTTTGTGCTCGTCGTGAGTTTTGCAACGATCGATTGGACGATGACGCTTGACCCGCACTGGTTCTCGACGATTTGGGGGTTTCTCTATGTCGCGGGCTGGGCACTGAGCTGTTTTTCATTCGCGGTTGTTATCTTAGCTTATCTGTCGGACAAAGCACCGATGAACCGTATCTTAGGCAAACGCCATTTTCACGACATCGGCAAATTGATGCTCGCGCTC
>DATLOR010000171.1:0-12264 GCA_035536135.1 Pyrinomonadaceae bacterium
CGCGTATCGAAAATTTATACCAGAACCGCCGACCACTTATGGAACAGCTCGAAAGCGTATCGTTTGGGCTTGAATCCCGAAGAAGAAAAGCCCGAGTTGGATTTTTCCGAGAAAATGGGTTTGCAGTATCAACATCTGCTGACGAAAGCCGGTGCCAACAAGGGCTCGGAAGTGATCGTCGTTTTGGAGAAACCGTAGGTTTTTAAAAGAAATAATGAATTTTCCTTTGGTTCAGATCGTCATTCTCAACTGGAACGGGCTTGACGATACTTTAGAATGTCTGGCGTCGGTCAGAAAGCTCACTTATCCGAATCTGCGTGTCCAAATCGTTGACAATGCTTCCGCAAACGACGAAGCGGCGATCATCGAAAAGGAATTTCCCGAAGTCAATGTTTTGCGGCAAACGGAAAATCTCGGTTTTTGCGGCGGCTGTAATGCCGGGATGAAACAGGCACTCAAAGAAGGCGCGGATTTTGTGATGCTCCTTAATAACGACACGCTTTTGTCGCCGGATCTGATCGAAAAGCTTGTCGAAGGCTACGAAAGTTTAGAAAATCCGGGCGCGGTCAGTCCGGTTATTCTCAAATACCCGGAAACGGAAAAGGTCTGGTTTTCGATTGCCCGCTGGGAAACCAGATGGAACAGCGGAGAAGCGCAGTTTCGGCTCGCTCTGGATGAAAATTACGACAGTTTAAAGAGCAGAAAACCGTATCCGACGGAATTCGCCTGCGGCTGTTGTTTATTTGTTTCGGCAAAAGTTATGACCGAGGTCGGATTATTCGACGAACGCTATTTTGCCTTTTACGACGAAGCCGAATGGTGCGTGCGGATGAGAAAACAAGGACTGATTTCTTATATTATTCCGTCTGCCTTTATGTATCACAAAGTCGGCGGCTCGACCCCGAATATGGTCGCAACCTATCTGCTCACCCGAAATCGCCTTTTATGGGCGGAGGAAAATCTTTCTTTCAAACAAAAGATCAAATCGTATCCGGTGATGGCAAAAGAATATGTCTGGCATCTGCTCAACGCCAAAAATTTTATTTCAGAAAGCAAAAGATATATTGCCCAAGAGCAAAGCGTTGCTTTTCTGCAAGGCTGTAAGGATTATTTTTTACGCCGCTTCGGCAAATGGAACAGCGAAACGGAAAAGGTTATTTTTAAGAAATAACAGCGCATAATGAGCAAAAAACCAGAAGCGGTTGATCTATGTCCGGACTTTCAAATTTAACCAGGCGAATCTTTTCCTACCGGTTTCCGGCGCAGGTCAGAACCGCTTCAAATTTAGCGGCGAATGTTTATTCCCTGATCGTCGGCATCGTTTTTGTTCCTTTGTATATAAATTACATCGGGATCGAAGCCTACGGGCTGATCGGCGCGTTTAACGGCATCACGGCTTTTTTGTGGCTTTTTGATTTTGGCATCGCGACCAACATCAACCGCGAACTGGCGAAATTTTACGAACAGGAAGACAAGCGCGATCTGCTGGATCTGAAAAAAACTCTCGAGCTCGTTTGCTACGGTCTGTCGGGTTTGATCGGTTTGTTTCTCAGCGGATTTATCGCGCTGCTCGCTTTTTACTGGTTCAATTCCGACCGGTTTTCGCCGTCGTATCTTTTCTCGGTGCTCGCAATTCTGGCTATTTCGCTCGTTTTGCAGTTTCCGATCACATTTTATACGAGCGGACTTTTGGGACTTAATCAGCAGGTTACCTTAAATTTCATCAATATTTTTATCAACACGGTCAAATGCGTCGGGGCATATCTCGCGGTCATTTACTTTGAAGATAAAATTCACGCTTTTCTGATCTTTCAGGCGATCGTTGCTTTTATCCAGTTGCTGATCTTGAAGATCGCGCTCGGTAAATTTACCGAGATCGAAGATTACAAGGGCAAATTCAAATTTGAAATTATCAAACGGGTGAAAAAATTTGCCTCCGAACTTTTTGCCAATAATGTGGTGATAATTCTGCTGATGCAGTCGGACAAAGTTATCCTGAGCCGCATCCTGAGCCTCGAAGATTTCGGCTATTATATGCTTGCCTACAGCATTACGACGATGACCATCGGGATTTTTTCAAATTCCGTGACGAACGTGATTTTCCCGAATTTTTCGCGGTTGACGGCGCAGAACAATACGGCGGAGCTGATCAAGAATTTTCATCTGAGCAGCCAGCTGATGACCTGGGGAATGGTTTCGATCACGACGATTCTGGCTCTTTTTTCGCAGGAAATTTTGTTGATTTGGGCGAGAAATCCGGCAGTTGCCGAGAAAACGAGTGTTTTATTGACCGTTTGGGCGATCGGTATGGGTTTGAATACTCTGGCGATGATCCCGTATTATTTGCAGTTGGCGTACGGCAGATCGAATATCAGTTTCCGGTTCAACCTGATCGCGCTGATCCTGAATGTTCCGGCGTTGATCATCACCTCGAATTTGTACGGCGCGGTCGGCGCGGCATTTTGCTGGCTGATCTTAAATGCGGTTTATCTTGTAACATTTATTCCGGCGATCCAAAGGAATTTTTTATCCTTTAGCTTGAGGGATTGGTATCTCAAAGATGTCGGCAAGATCGCTTTGGTCGGAGTGCTTGTCGGTTTGATCTTTCGCCGGTTCATTACGCCGAATATCCCGCATATTTATCTTTTTATTTTGATCGGGCTATGTTTTACGGCGATTGCGGGATTAACTTTTTTTATTACGGAGCTGCCGAAATTTACACTTAAATATGATTTGTTTTATAAATTGAAAAGAAAATTTTTATGACCTTTGATGCGAACTACACGAAACAGCGGAGCCAGCCCGTGCGCGGCGAAAGTTTATATCTCCACCTTTCGGATGCTCTGCTCGCGCTTGAAACGGCGGTCAAATCGATCGAAGTCAAACCCGGCGGCAGGATTCTCGATTTCGGCGCGGGAACTTCGCCGTATGATTTTCTTTTTGACGGCTGCCAATATCTGAAGGCGGATATTACGCCCGACACTTCGCCCGAACTGCTGATCGGCGCAGACGGCAAGGTTTCTGAAACGGACGAGAGTTTCGAGATAGTTTTATCGACGCAGGTCATCGAACACGTTTACGATCCGCAAAGTTATCTGGCGGAAGTCTATCGCCTGCTCAAACCGCAGGGCACGTTTTTGCTCGGTTTGCCGTGTCTCTACGAAGACCATAAATGTCCGAACGATTACCAGCGCTGGATGCGGCAGGGTTTGGAAAGAGATTTAGAAAACGCGGGTTTTAAAAACATCAAGATTTACAAAGTGACGGTCGGCGCCCGCGGTTTGATGTTTTTCTGGGACAGATATATTGATTCGATGCACACTTCGCGCAAGAAAATTCATGGTCTGATGCATTTTGTTCTGCGAAACCTGTATCGTTATCCGGTCAGAAAGTTTACGCATTTTCTTTCCGATCAGATTCACGACGATCTGCGCGTCTTAGCCGACAAGGAAGAGTGGCATAGTTTTTACATAAATCTTTTGGCCGTCGCCGAAAAATAATGACTGTCAATTCCAATTTAAAGCGAAAAATTCTGCTTTTCAGCACGCTCAATCCGTACCCGTTCTGGGCGGGTTCGGAAAGTTTCTGGTTCGATTTCGTCCGTGATGAGCGGGTTTGTGCGCGGTTTGATTTCGAGGTTGTTCTGGCAGACAGTCCGGCGACGCGGACGAGGGCGGAAATTCTCGGCAGGCAGGGAATAAAAACGGATTTTTACAAACATTTCAACGTCGATTTCACGCGCCGCAATCTTTACCGTCTGGCGGACAAATTCAGGAAAAAAGACGTGCGGACGCTGCCGTGGTTCGAGAAGATCAGGAGTGAGAAATGCGATCTGGTCTGGTTTAATGTCGCCGCGCTTGCCGATCTGCGCGATCTGCTTTACCCGATACGGATTTGCCGGGAACTGAAAATTCCGTATTGGCTGATCTTACAGCACGGCGCGGAAGATTTTTTTCTGACCTCGGAAAAAGAGATCGAAGCGGTTGCGGAAGTCGCGGTTTCGGCAAAAAAGTTTATTTTTATCTCGCGAAAAAATCGTTTTTCGCTTGAAAGAGCGATCGGGCAAAAGCTCGAAAACGCTTTTCATTCGGTCAATGCGCTTCCGGCGGGTAAAATTGACGAGGCAAAAAAGATCGCCGACAATTCGCCCGTTGGGAGGCGCGAAACGGCGCAGTTCTTTAATTTGGGCAGATTTTCGCCGCAGGATAAAGCCCAGCATCTTTTGATCGAAGCCTTGGCAAAAGACGTTTGGAAAGCGCGCGACTGGCAGTTGAATTTTATCGGCGTTGACGGTTTCGGCAAATTTTACCTGGAGAAATTCATCGATTTTTACGGCTTGAACCGCGAAAAAATTAAAATCTTGGCGCATACCGCGGACGTTTTCGGCGAAATTGCCAGGAACGATGTTCTGCTGATGCCTTCTTTAGCCGAGGGAACTCCGTTTGCTATGATTGAGGCGATGGCGTGCGGCAGACCGGCGCTCGGAACGCCCGTCGGCGGCATTCCCGAACTCGTGATCGAAAACAAAACGGGTTGGCTTGCCGCAACGGTCGATGTACGGGATGTCGGTGAAAAGCTCGAACAAATTTGGCAGGAACGCGCAAAATGGCGGGAATTCGGGCAAAACGCGCAAAAGCATATTGAAGAAAATAACAATCAGGAAAAATCCTTCGCCGATTTGTCGGACGCGTTGGCGGCAGACACCAATTTATGAACCGGAACTTTGATCTAAGTATTATTATCTCATCCTATAACCGTGAAGATACGGTTTTAGAAACCGTCAAGCGTCTGTTTGAAAGCGATTTCAGCGGTTTTCTAAATATCGAACTGATCGTGATCGACGACGGAAGCCCGCGTCCGGTCGCAGATGCTCTGGCTGGCTTGGAAGTTCCTGCGGTGATCGATCTTAAACTTATCCGGCAGGAAAACGCGGGCATCGGCGCAACCCGCAACCGCGGTTTCCGCGAAGCGGGATCCGACCTCGTTTTATTTCTCGACGACGATATTTTGCTCGAATCCACGACGCTCAAAGAAATCACGGAAGCGCACCGCAACGCGCCCGGAGCGGTGGTTTTCGGCAACTACCCATTTATTTCTCACGAAACCGAATCGCTTCATAAATTTGCGCGGCATCTTTACGGATACGATGCGATCACGAAAGAAGCGAGTTTTGAAAAAGTTGACGCGATCACGAGCGGGTTGCTCTGGGTGGATAAGTCGAAGATCAGGGAAGTTACGGATTTTTACCGCGACGATCTGAGCATTCCGGCGGCGGAAGAATACGAGATTATCGTGAGATTTCACAAAATGGGCATCCCGATTTTTCGCGCCGCGCATATTTGTGCAATTCATAATCATCACCTAAAATTAGATTGGCTCGTCCAGCAGCAGTATAAATACGGAATGGGAACCGCCGAGGCGTTTGTGAAGTATCCCGAAATTACTGCATTGAAAAGTTTTGCCGAATTGAAAACGAAATTGGATGCGCTTGGGAAAAGCGGCGTTAAAAATCTTTCCAAAGTTGCTTTAGCTTCGGCTTTCGGGCGCAAACTGCTGCTTTTTTACGCGCAGAAAACCGAAAAGCTGTTTCAAAACAGCGATCGTAATTTTATCTTCGGAATGCTCGCCAGTGCGTATTACTGGGCAGGCTATCGCGATGGATTGAAAAGATTTAGTTAGACTCTATTTATGAACGACAAGAATGTAATCCTCTCTTTAGCCGAATATCCAGACCTCAGACTGCGGACGATCGGCAAAGAAGACATTGAAAATCTGCGGATCTGGAAAAACGCGAACAAGGGGTCGTTTTTTCTGAATCAGGATATTACTTCCGACCAGCAGGAAAAATGGTACGAGAATTTTACGGCGCGCGGCGACGATTATATGTTTATCGTCGAGCAGTCGGCGGCGGAAGACTGGAAAGCGATCGGCTGTATGGGATTCCGCAAATTAGCCGATGAAGGCTGCGTCGACGCCTACAACATCATCCGCGCAATAAAAATCGAGCCGGCTTCGTTTACGATGAGCGATGCTTTTCGCCTGATGCTCGCGTTCGCGGATTCGCTCTTTCAGGATTTGCCGATCCGCTGTAAGGTTCTGGTCAACAACCCGGCGGTCGAATGGTATAAAAAGAATGATTTTTCAATTGTTGACCGCGTCGGTGACGAATATTATTTGATGGAATTATCGAAAGATTCGTTGAAGAACTTTAATTTATTTATAAAAAACACAATTTAACTTAATTATTAAAAACACAAAATGATCTCAGTATTTGGTTCAAAAGTCGGTAAAGAAGAAATCGCAAATGTCTCCGCTGTTCTGGAAAGCCAGTGGATGGGCTTCGGAAAAAAGGTCAGCGAATTTGAAGAAAAATTCGCGGCGCGGCGCGGGCACAAGCATTTTGCAATGGTTGACAGCGGCTCGAACGCGCTTTATATGGCGGTTTCGCTCCTCAATCTGCCGAAGGATTCGGAAGTGATCGTGCCCGCGTTTACGTGGGTTTCGTGCGCGCAGGCGATTCTCCTGGCGGGGCATAAACCCGTGTTTTGCGATGTCGAGCTCGACACGCTGAACGTCAACCGGCACACGGTCGAACAGGCGATGACGGACAAAACAGCGGCGATCATGGTCGTTCATTTTGCGGGCAAACCCGTCGATCTGAATCCGATCATCGAGCTCGGTCTGCCGATCATCGAGGACGCGGCGCACGCCGTTGATTCGACCTATTACGGTCAGCCGTGCGGCGGCATCGGGGATGTCGGAATTTACAGTTTCGACGCCGTTAAGAATCTCACGACGGGCGAAGGCGGCGGCATCACGACCCAGAAATCGGAACTCATCGAACGCGCGAAAATCCTGCGTTATTGCGGGATCGGCAAGTCTGGATTCGAAGCGGCGGCGGCAAGCGCGGGCGAGAAAAACCGTTGGTGGGAATACAATATTCAGGAGCCGTTTATCAAAATGCTGCCGACCAATATTGCCGGCGCGATCGGGCTTGCCCAGCTCGAAAAGATCGACGATCTGCAGGCTTACCGCAAACAGATCTGGGATATTTATCAAGCGGAATTTCGCGACATCCCGTGGATCATTACGCCGCCCGATGCCGAAGAATATGAAAAACATTCATATTTTACCTACGTCATCCGCGTTCCCGAACGCGACAAACTGGCGCGGCATCTTTTTGATGCGGGAATCTATACGACGCTTCGTTATCATCCTTTGCATCTGAATCCGCTTTACGGAAGCACCGCGACGCTGGAAAACTGCGAAGTCCTGAACGAAGACAGCCTGAGCATTCCGCTTCACCCGAATCTGACGCTCGACCAGGTGTCTTTTATCATTGACACGATCAAACAGTTCGGCGATTAGTTTGGGAAGAATTTACGAAAATGGAAATCAGAACAATTTCACATAAAAAGTTTGTCACCAAAGACGACGACGGCGCGGCGAACGGTTTTCTCGTGCCGCTTTACAATATTCACGAGAAATTTTTCGCCGCCGGAAAAGACCCGCAGCAGGTCTATCTGACGACCGTTCTGCCCGGCAAGATCAAAGGACCGCATCTGCATTTTATCCGAACGGGATTTTTTACCTGCATCAAAGGCAATGTGCGCGTGATCTTGAAGATCGACGGCGAATACCAAACCTTTTTCAGCGGCGAAGATCACGAGTATCGGTCGATCGAAGTGCCGACCGGAATTCCCGCCGCCGTTGAGTGTCTGGGCGATGAAGAAGCTTATCTGCTGAATATGCCGAATCCGGCGTGGACGCCCGAAATGAACGACGAACACACGGCGGATTTCAGCGATTTTGATTACAACAGTTAAGCGAAAGATTATTCCGAATAAAGTTTTTCGAGCTTGCCGATCATTTTTTCCAGTGAAAACAACTCTTTGACATCGGCTTTTCCGGTCTCGGACAATTTCTCGCGCAGTTCCTTATCTTCAAGCAGTTTCACGATTGCTTCGTAAACCTGTTCGGAATCTTCAAATCCGACGATGAGCGCGTTTTCCCCGTCGCGGATAAATTCGCGGGCGATTCCCGAATTTGTAAAGACCGACGGAATTCCCGCCGCCAGCGCCTCGACGTAAGTTTGCCCGAACGCCTCCAACTGCGGGTCGATCGGCAGATGCACGTAAACATCGAACAACTGATAGAGCGCGAACAAATTATGCTCAAATTCGATCTCGTAAAACGAATCTTTCGGCAGCTCGGTTAAAAGCGCGTCGATCCCGTCCTTAAAATCGCCGCGTTTGGCGTTGGCAAGCAGTAAAAGCGCATTCGGATGATCTTCGAGAAGACGTTTGAACGCGCCGATCGCGTATTGAATTCCTTTCCAGTGCGAATAGCGGGCGACCACGCCGATCACCGGTTTTTTGCTCTGCGGATTGTATTTTTTCGAGAGAGCTTCAATTTCTTCGCGCGAAACGGTATCGAATTTTTCAAGGTCAAAGCCGTGATAGATCAGTCTGATTTTTTCTTCCGCGACGTTTTCTTCCGTGACCAGAATGTTTTTGACATTTTCACTGATCGCCAGAATATGCGTCGTCAGCGAATTGACCAGATTATCGATCCGCTGTTTTTTATGATATTTGCGGTTTTCATTCGAGCTGTGGCGCGTATAAACCCGCGTTTTGATCCCTAAAAACTTTCCGGCAAGCTGTCCGATAATGTCCGCGACATACATATGCGTATGAATAACGTCGGGTTTTTCCTTGCGCAATAAATTGATCAATTTTAACAAGGCGAGCGGAAAAGTAGATTTTCCCGCCACCGGTATCTCCTGAACTTTGATCCCTTTTTCGCGCAGGTGTCTGCCTAAATACGAAGGCTTGTCGTTGAGTAAAATGAACGACAGATCGAACCGCGATTTATCCAGTTTTTCGGCGATCCATTCAAAGCCGATGGCTTTATCGATATGCGAGATGATGTAAATGACTTTTTTTCGTTTCTCGGGCGGCATTGATTGTCTCGGATGTTCTAACTTTTTAATTGCTGAATAATTGAATTCGGCACAAGATATTTGACGAGCAGCTTCAAGCCGCCGACTTCGTTAAAGTTTCGCAGGTAAAAACCGCTGTTTTGAAAAAGGTATGAGATCTTTTTCAAATAACCCGTCGGCTCATATATCTTGTAGATCAAGTTCCATTTATGAATGACCTGTTCGAGTTCGTTTTCAAATTTTCCGCCGGAATATTGATTGAATATTTCAAGATGGCGCACGAAATTTTGCTTGATTTCGAGCGCTTTGCGCGTAAACGAAACGCTGCTCCCGTGATTTCTGAAAACCGACATCTTTTTGTTCAGATAGCCGATCTTTCCCTTCATCGATAAGAACAAAACTAAAAAATGATCGCCTGCCAGAACATCCCGATACCAGTCGGGATAAGGCGCGGGCTGGGCGTCGCGCTTGAAAAAATAGCTCGACGTGTGGAAAAAAGGATTGAGCATATAATCCTCGGTTTCGAGGATCATCACATCGTCCGTGATATCTTCGTTGGCGGTAATCATTTGATTGTTGGCAAAAACCTCGTGATTATGACAGCAGAGCGAAACCTGCGGGTTGGCTTCCATAAAATCAAACTGTTCCTGAAGCTTGTTCTCATCCGTCCAAAAATCATCGCCTTCGCAGATCGCCAGATATTTGCCGCCGCATTCGCCGAGAGTCTTGATAAAGTTGGGCATCATTCCGAGATTTTTTTCGCGGCGGTGATATTTAACTTTTTCGGGAAATCGCTCCGCGTAACCGGCGCAGATCTCGCCTGTTTTATCTTTGCTGTTGTCATCGCCGATGACGATTTCGACCGGAAACGCGGTTTTCTGCATCAGGATGCTTTCGATCGCCTGCGCGATAAAATCTTCCTGATTATAGGCGATCATACAGACTGAAACTTTAATTTTTTCTTGTTCGGACATCTTAATTTGAGTTTTTATTCAACCTTCCTTATCCATATTTTATCTTTACGATCACCGCCCAGAACATACCGGCAATAAGCGCATTGAGTAAGGCAATTGTTTTAATCTAAAGGGTTTATGCCAATCGTACAGAAAATATGCTCCCTAACAGCATAAGAGTTTTTTTGAGAAACTGCAAAACGGCGGAAAAATTCCGACTTCGGCGGCAAATACGGGAAGCGGCAGCGGCTGACGGCTGTTTTGCGGAAGCTGTTTCGATGATTCTGCCGATATTGTGACCGGCGTTTTTGGTTTTTTCGGCGCGGTTCGTGGTAGCATTTAGCTGTCAGGAACAGTCGATTTTGAATAAAAATAAAATTTAGCGTAAATTCATAAAGTTATGTCGGAAACAAAACTTTCCAATCAGCGTTTTTTGTCGGTCGTGATGCCCGCTTACAATGAAGAAGCGACGCTCAGGGAAATTGTCGGCAAAGTTTTGGAACTCGATTCATTGCTCGAACTGATTATCGTTGACGATTGTTCAAAAGATAAAACGCCCGAAATCGCGCAGGCTCTGGCAAACGCCGACAATCGCGTGCGTTACGTCAGACAGCCCGCGAACGGCGGAAAAACCGAAGCTTTGAAAACGGGTTTCAGCCTGACGAAAGGCGCAATCGTCATTGTCCAGGACGCTGATCTCGAATACGACCCGTCGGAAATCGCCGATGTCGTGATGCCGATCGCGACCGGCAGAGCCGATGTCGTTTACGGCTCGCGTTTTATGGTCAAACGTGCCGCGCGCGTGCTCTATTTTTATCATTATCTCGCCAATAAAGGTCTGACGTTTCTGTCGAATTGCCTGACAAATCTGAATATGTCGGATGTCGAAACCTGCTACAAAGCGTTTCGCGGCGACATCATCCGCAATATGACGATCACTTCGAGCGGTTTCGGGTTCGAGATCGAAGTGACCGCAAAGGTCGCCAAGCTCAAATGCGCGGTTTACGAAGTTCCGATCAGTTATTACGGCAGAACTTACGAAGAAGGCAAAAAGATCGGTTTTAATGACGGGGTGGCGGCTTTGTTCTATATCCTAAAATACAATTGGCTGACGGATCTGAAGAGTTCCTACCGCGAAATTCCGAAAACCTTGCTGGAAGAAAAATCAAACGTCCTTGTATTGGAAACGAATGAGTAAAAAAGTTGTTTACGTCGGCAAAGACCTCGAAGCGATGTCGTTTGCCGTCAATTATCACAAATGGATTCTCGAAGAATTTCGTCCGTTCTTAGGTAAAAAGTTCGTCGAGGTCGGCGCGGGAACAGGTTCGTTTTCCGAAATGCTGCTCGATGAAAAACCCGAAAACCTCGCGCTTGTCGAGCCGTCGGAAATGTTCGCGTTTTTAGAACAAAATATCTCGCAGATCGAAACTTCCGTCACCGTAAACTATTACAATTCAGTATTTTCCGAAACCGCCGCCGCCTTGAACGAAAAGCCCGACACGATCATCTACGTCAATGTTCTCGAACATATCGAAGACGACCGGGGCGAATTGAAAAAGGTTTACGAAACTCTCGAACCGGGCGGACATTGTTTGATTTTCGTGCCCGCGTTTATGTCACTCTACGGCGCGTTTGACGAAAAAGTCGGACATTTTCGCCGCTACACGAAAAGGGATCTCGAAGAAAAAGCGAAAAACGCCGGATTTAAAGTCGTCAAATCGAAATATTTCGATTTTGTCGGCATATTTCCGTGGTATATCAAATACAAATTGCTCAAATCAGACAGCCTCGAAAGCGGCGCGGTGACGGCTTACGACAAATTTGCCGTGCCCGTGACGAAACAATTCGAACGCTTTTTAAAGTTTCCCGCCGGTAAAAATATTCTGACGATTTTGCAAAAATAACTCCGCATTCTCAAGCAAAATCTTTCCCGCTTTGCTATTATCAATAGTTTGGTTTGAATTGGCGTGAAAGAAAATAGTTCTAAAACACTCTACCTCTGTTATTTCGGCTTGCGTGAACCGCTTGTGCAGACACAGGTTTTACCTTACTTGCGTGAAATAAAAAACGGCGGCACCGCCGTTTCGATCCTGACGTTTGAGCCGAATCCGCAGGAAAACTGGACTGCCGAACAGATCAAAACCGAAAAACAAAAGCTCGCCGACGAAGGCATCGAATGGAATTTTCTGACCTATCATAAAAGACCTTCCGCGCCCGCGACGCTGTTCGATATTTTTTGCGGCGCGTATTTTATCTGGAAAACGCATCGCCGTGAAAAGCTCGATATTCTGCACGCCCGCGTGCATATTCCGGCATTGATGGCGGCGTTGGCGCGAAAATTTACGTTCGGAAAAAAACCGCAGCTGCTGT
>DATLOR010000172.1:0-12862 GCA_035536135.1 Pyrinomonadaceae bacterium
GAAACTAAAATTTCAATTTCGGTCAAATTTTCGTTAATTTTCTTCAGATTTAAATCAACTATTTCGCCCCATGTTTCCCAATTCATGCCGATTTTCGCGTTAATTTTTCCGTTTTGAAAATCTTCGCTTTTGATTTTGCCGCGTTTTATCGAAAGAACCGCTTCGCGGCATAAATCGAAAGACTTTTCGTAATTCGTCAAAAGCACTAAAGTTCGATTTTGGTAAACATCAAAAGCTCTTTCATCCTTCATATCTTTTGAAACTTTTTTTGCTTTTCGATAGCTTATGTATTGAAACAAAAAGCCCATCAACGCGCCGCCGGTGAGCCAATAGACAAACATACCGAAAGTAAAATACTGGTCAAATATATAACCGGATAGAGCCATAAAGACTGCATAGGTAATCGAGGTAGAAAGCGGAACTTTAATCCAGGGACTAATTTTCATAAAAATTCTTAATCATTAAAAATATTCGCGACGTCTTTTAATTCCGACGTGATTCGCATTCGCGGCAGAGAATTCAGAAAATCTCTGCCGTAGGATTTAGTGCGAAGTCGCGTATCTAACAGAGCGATCACGCCTTTGTCGGTTTTGCTTCGGATCAGGCGACCGATTCCCTGTTTTAAGGTGATGACGGCTTGCGGAACCGAGTAGTCGAAAAATGATTTGCCGCCGTTGTCGTCGATAAATCGGGTGCGGGCGGCGACGATCGGGTCGGACGGGACGGCGAACGGCAGCTTGTCGATGATCACGCACGAAAGCTGTTCGCCGCGCACATCGACGCCCTGCCAGAAGCTCGAGGTCGCGAAAAGCACGGCGTTCGATGTTTTGCGGAAACGGTCTAAAAGCCCGGCTTTCGACATCGAGCCCTGGACGAGACACGGGTAATTGACGCGCATCGAAACTAATTCGTAAAGCGTGTTCATCGAAAAATTGCTCGTGCAGAGAACGAAGGCGTGACCGTTTGTGATGCCGAGAATTTTGACGATTTCCGCCGCCGCCATCTGATTGTATTCGGGCGCACGCGGGTCGGGCATCGCTTTCGGAATGTAGATTATCGCCTGTTTTTCGTAATTGAAGGCGGACGGCGCGAGCAGCGTTTCGGTTTTTTCTTCTTCCAAACCGAGCCGGTCTTTGATGAAATTGAATTTGCCGTTCGCCGAAAGCGTCGCGCTCGTTAAAATTACGGTTTCGGTTTTATCAAAAAGTTTTTCCTGCAAGAGCGCGGAAACATCGATCGGCGAAGCGCGGAGAAACATTCCGCGACCGCGTTTTTCGAGCCAGTAAACGTAATTTTTCTCCGACTGCGTGACGATAAATTCGAGATCGAACCGCGTCTGGCGGACGCGTTTGAGCAAGCTTTCGGCTTCGGTCAATTCTTCGGCGTGAACGTCGACCGCCGTTTCCAGTCTTTCGAGCGCGTTGTCGAGCGCGAAATACGCTTCGCCGAGCGGTGTCGGCTGAACGTCGCCTTTATGGTCGCGTTCGGCAAAAGCGTTCGGCACGAGCGGAAATCTGCCGTCCTGCCCGCGCGTCTGGGTAAAACGCACCCAGAATTGATCGGCGAGACCGATGATCTTCGCGCTCAGTTTGGTCAGATCGCGCGTCGCGACCGCATCCGTGATCGGAAGTGAATCGGCATCGCGCACGAGCTCATCGATCTGAAAGCTCGAAATCTGAAAGCCGAAATAATCGGCAGCGATGTCTTCGATGAGATGCGCTTCATCGAAAATGACCGCGCCGTAATCGGGCAGAACCTTGCCGTATTGATTGCCGCGCACGTTCAGATCAGCGAAAAAAAGATGATGATTGACGATCACGATGTCGGCTTCATCGGCGCGCTGGCGCATTCGGGTGATAAAGCACGGCTCGAAATCGGGACATTTTTGTCCGAGACAGGTTTCCGACTTTGCGTTGATGCGCGACCAGAACGAAATGTTTTCGGGCAGATTAACGAGCTCGGCGCGGTCGCCCGTTTCCGTTTCGCGCGACCAATGACGAACTTCTTCGAAATAGTCCATTTCGTCCAAGCCTTCGAGGATCGGCTGATTTTCCGCCTTCTTGATCTTGTAAAGACAGGCGTAATTGGAGCGACCTTTCATATAGGCGGCGGTAAATTTTTTGGGCATTACTTTTTGCAGGAAAGGAATGTCTTTTTCCATCAGCTGTTCCTGCAAATTCTTGGTTCCCGTTGAGATGATGACGCGCTGTTTTTTGGCGAGCGCGGCGGCGATCGCCGGCACGAGATAAGCCATCGTTTTGCCGGTTCCCGTGCCGGCTTCGACGATCAGATGTTTCTTTTCTTCAAACGCCCGCAGAACGGCTTCCGCCATTTTTATCTGTCCGCCGCGGTATTCGTATTCCTTGTGATATTTGGCGATGAGACCGCCTTTGCCGAAAATTTCTTCCACACATTTATTTTTTCGGAGTTTCAGCAATAAGACAAGTTGCAAGAGAAGAAAAATCTTTGATTTCTTTGAAGTGTTCGGATTGATGAGTATCGGCTGAAGCGCGGGGCGTGGAAACCTCCCGCGCTCCAGCCTTTTGAGATTAGTATTTTCCCGGCAGAGGTCGGTCGCCGTTCATTCCCCAAGCAATGGTAAACATCGAATTATAATCGGGATTGACGATATACCACGTTCCGTTCGAAGGTCGCCAGACCGCGACATTCGCTTTCTGGTCCGTGTCGTAGTTGCCGGGAACGGGAATGTCGCCCGGAATCCCCCACTGGTAAGCGAAGAAACTTATGTCCGAACTGTTTATCCGATACCAGATGCCGTTTGAAGGTCGATAGACCGCAATGTCGAATTTGCCGTCGCCGTCGTAATCTTCCTGCACGGGAATATCGCCTTCGAGACCGAAAGTAACGCGCGTATAACCATAGTCGGACGAGCGCAAAATCCACCATTCGCCGGTTGACGGTCGGAAAACCGCCCGGTCGTATATTCCGTCGCCGTCATAATCGCCCGGAACGGGTTTATCCCCGTTCGTGCCCCAATGCACGATGCTGTAGGAGCCGTCGGCGATATGATAGATATACCAATTACCATCGGACGGACGAAAAACCGCCGGATCGGCTTTGCCGTCGCCGTTATAATCAGCCGGAGCGGGAATGTCGCCGTCGGCTCCCCAGCGAACCGTTCTAATATTTTGTATCGGAGCCAAGCCTTCGACGATATACCAGGTTCCGTTCGACGGGCGAAAATAGGCAAGATTGTAGCCCAGACCGCCGATAAAATCTGCCGGAGCGAGAATATCGCCCGGCGCAAAACCCGTATTAATCACGTTGTTCACAGCGCCGAAAAAGAAACTGTTGGTGCTCGGTCGGTAAAAAGACGGATTGGTTCCCGGATAATTTCCGAAATAAAACGGTATGCTATGAAACAGATAATTTTGAAGCGGAACTCCGGTTACGCGAACGAGCCCGACACCGCCGAAAGTTGACGAGAGAGAGCCTCTCAGAGCGGTCAGAATTTTCCCGTCGGGCAAAACTTTAATGTAACTGGTCAAATTATCGCCCATCGAAGCGACGAGGAATTTTCCGTTGACCGCGCCGTTCGGCGAGAGCCGCGCCAAAGCCACCCAATACCTGCCGCGGTAGATACTACGGTTTGGCTGAATTTCCACATTTAAAGCGACTAAGATTTGCCCGTCCGGCATGACTTGCAAACCTCTCGGAGAATCGTCCGAATAACTTGCCACATCAAACGAAACTTGTCCATTAGTTCCAAAACCCGTATCAACCGCGCCGTCCGCGTTATAACGGGAAATCCGGCTGTCTGTATGAGTTTGGGCGACCGCCTCGGTTTTTGAAAATTGGGAACCAACCAAAATTTTATCGTCCGGCTGGACGAACAGAGTTCTTGAGTCGAGATTCACAGCCGTAAAACTATTGTCAGCCGTGCCGTCTGTATTGAAGCGACGAATTTCGGAACTGCCGGAACCGATTGTTGAAACGACCCCGACAATAATTTTACCGTTTGACTGTAAAAAGAGGTATTCACCGCCCCCCTCATCGTAGGGTTCAATCCCCAACGAATTATGTATGATAAACCCGCCGCCGCCGCTCCCGAAACTAGTATCGACCGAACCGTTCAATTGATAGCGCATCAGGAAAAGATATTGAGTGTTGCTACTTAACTCCAAACCGCCGGTCAGAAGAATTTTTCCGTCCGGCTGAATGATTAGCGAGCTGAAACGAACGTCATCGGATTGAGAGATATTCGGTCTGGAAATTCCGCTGCCCCCCGCGAAAGTCGTGTCGACTGTTCCGTCTTCGTTAAAGCGCGCCATCAGCGGTTTTTGAACGCCAAGAGAATAATCATAACCGGCAATAACTATTTTCCCGTCCGATTGTCTGACGGCGCGACTTATTTGTGCCGAGTTTGGTGTAATGAAAGGAATCGAAAGCTGAACCTTTCCGTTCGTCCCGTAGGACGAATCAGGGGTGCCGTCGCTGTTGTATCTGAAGAAAAAAGTTTTCTGTTGATTGCTGATCTTAGCAACGGCAACAACCAATATTTTTCCGTCAGGTAAAACAAAGTCCGCGAGCGTCGTTCCCGCGCCGCCGAGGGCGGTGCTGACCACGCCGTTCGTTCCGAAGGTCGGGTCAAGCTGTGCGAAAGTCTTTCCGACAAAGGAAAGGATTGTTAACGCGAGAAGAAAAATAGAAATGAATCTGAATGGTGAACTTCTAAAAAACATTTAAACCTCCCTGACCTGCCATTCACGACAGACCTTTTGCAAAAGAAACCCTGGATGATCGGCATTGACGCATCGATCGCGACAGCCGCTGATATTTTTATTTGACTAATTTGTTTGAAAATGAAAAATACAAAAAATCCGCCGCTAACCGCCGCGAAGTCTTTGCCGACAAATTGTATGAGTAACCGGAAGGATTATAACAAGACTTTCGCGAATCGCAAAGATTTTTTTATTCGGATTTTTCTCAAAGTAATGTTTTCACAAAGCTTAAACTGTCCGCCGCGGTATTCGTATTCCTTGTGATGCTTGGCGATGAGACCGCCTTTCCCGAAAATTTCTTCCACTTTAATTTATTTTTTCCTGAATTTGATGGTTTTAATCGGTTTTCTGTTGACAGCAAATAGCAATTCTTGCGAACATTGTTTTTCATTCAAATTTATCAACGAAAACCCGTTTTTTGGATAAATGCTCTGTTCTATCATAATCGTAACAAATAATTTTTATTCTTTCTCGGATTCGCAGTAAGGAATTCTTTGTAAATTTATTTTGAGCTTTTTCAGCCGAAAATATCGTTAAATAATTTAGTTGGGCAATAATTCATACGTCCTTATTTTTAAGGTAACAATTCATAAACTACTTCGGTAGCAACCCAATTTCCCGTAAGCTTTAAGGAGGGCTTATTAAATGCAAAAAAATTCAAGGGCAGGAGTTCAAAATCCGCTTTTGCTATGTATGTTTATTATCGGATTGATGGCGGCACTCGTTTTTGTGCCCTATCAGTTCAATTCGTCGGCAAGCGGTAAAAAAGTCAATAAAGGACTTTTTCAAAGAACCGAAAGCCACGAAGAGGGACTAGAAAATTACGATATTCGCGCCGACAAAGCGGCGTCTGAAAAAATTGCCGGATTCCGGCAGACTCTAAACAAAGATGCGGCAACGGTTGCCGATATCCGAAGCAGTTTTGTTTCGGGCGAAGACGTTCTGCGGACCAAAGTTCCGACCTTGAAGGTCGAATACAACACCGACATCCGCACACCGGAAGTCATTGCGCCCGATGTCAAACAAGGTCGCAATTTCCTGACCGGCGGTTCGAGCACGAAACGCTCGGAAATTCTTCGCAGTTTCGTTAAAGAAAACAATTCCCTGATCGGCGTATCGGATACCCAAGCCGACAACCTGAAAGTAACGGCGGATTATACGAATCCCGACGGCAATTTGTCGTTTGCGCACCTTGAGCAATTTATCGGCGGCATTCCCGTTTTCCGCGGCGAAGTCAAAGCCGGTTTCACCAAAGGCGGTGAAATGATCCGCGTGATCAACAACCTCGCGCCGGGCTTGGATTACGAATCGCTTTCAACCGATTTCCGCAATCCGGCGGATGCCGTGAAAGCGGCGGCAGGCTATATTAATTACGACCTCAAATCAACCGATACGGCTCCGAACGCGGCGGCTTCGACGGATTTGAAAACCGTCTTCGGCGAAGGCGATTGGGCAACGACGGCGGAAAAAATGTATTTCCCGACCGAACCCGGCGTCGCTGTTCCGGCTTGGAGAGTCCTGATCTGGGAACCGGTCAACGCCTATTACGTGATCGTTGATGCCAATTCGGGCACGATGCTCTGGCGCAAAAACATCACCAATGACCAGACGCAATCGGCGACCTATCAGGTCTATACCAATTCAAACGCGATGATCAATTCGGCGGAAAATCCGGCCCCGCTCACTCCGGGACCGATCAATCCGACGCTTGGCACACAAGGCGCGATCATTGCCCGCACAAATGTCACGCGAATCGGAAACGAAGCGCCTTATACGTTCAACAACAACGGCTGGGTCACCGACGGCACAAACGTGACCGACGGTAATAACCTTCAAGCCGGTATTGACCGCGATGGTGTCAACGGCGTGGATGCAACTCAAGTCGGTAGCCCGAACCGCGTGTTCGATTCGACCTGGAACCCGCCGCCGGGAAGTCCTGCGCCGGGCGACGATCCGCTGACGGCGCAAGCCCAACGCGGTGCGGTGATCCAGATGTTTTACGTGATGAATCTTTATCACGACGAGCTTTACCGTCTCGGATTCACGGAAGCCGCCCGCAACTTCCAGGGAACCAATTTTACCGGACAAGGTGTCGGCAACGACCGCGTTTCGGCTGAAGGACAGGATTCATCGGGAACCAACAACGCCAACTTCTCGACGCCGGCTGACGGCGGTCGCGGACGGATGCAGATGTATCTCTGGACAGGTCCGACACCGGATTACGACGGAACAACCGATGGCGACGTGATCATTCACGAAGTTACGCACGGCACATCGAATCGTCTGCACGGCAATGCGTCGGGGCTTTCGACGAATATGTCCGGCGGGATGGGCGAAGGCTGGGGCGATTTTTATGCGCACGCCTTGCTTTCCGAACCGTCCGACCCGATCAACGGCGTCTACACGGAAGGCGGTTATGCAACCTATCTGGCAAGCGCCGGATTTACCGGAAACTACTACTACGGTATTCGCCGTTTTCCGAAAGCGGTCATGGCTTTCACGGGCGGACCGAATAATCGTCCGCACAACCCTTTGACATTCGCCGATGCGGATTCAACACAATTTAATATCAGCGACGGCGCCTTCGCCCGCGGACCTTTCGGTTCGGCAACCGTTGACCAGGTTCATAACCTTGGCGAAATCTGGAGTTCCGCACTGTGGGAAGTCCGCGCCAAATTGGTGACGCGGCTTGGCTGGGCAGTCGGCAACCGGAAAGCCTTACAATTTGTGACCGACGGAATGAAGCTCGCTCCCTTGGGTCCGACCTTCTTACAGGAACGCGACGCGATTATCGCAGCGGCACAGGCAAGTTCGGTTTCCCCGCAGGCAGGACCTGACGTTGCCGATGTTTGGGCAGGTTTTGCGATTCGCGGAATGGGTGCCAGCGCAGTTGTGACTGCCGCCGGAAGCGGTGCAAACAACACCCGCGTCACGGAAGCGTTCGATTTGCCGAACCTCGTACAAACGCCGACTTTCACGGTCAGCGATTCAACCGGCGATAACGACGGCTTCCCCGAACCGGGTGAAACTATTACATTAACAATTCCGCTGACGAACAATACCGGAAACGATGCAACGGGCACGACTCTGCAAGTTGTCGGCGGCGGCACGGCTAATTACGGCACGATCACTAACGGAACAACCGTCAGCCGATCGGTGACTTACACGGTTCCGGCAAATACGCCGTGCGGAAGCGCGCTTACTTTGACGTTCAATGTCAACAGCAGTTTGGGCGCAACGAGCTTTACGCGCACGATCATTATCGGCGTTCCGCAAACGACCTTTACCGAAAACTTCGACGGCGTCACCGCTCCGACGTTTCCGGCAGGTTGGACGGCAGTTTCGGTAAGCAGCGGAATCAACTTCGTCAATTCCCCGCTTAATCCCGATACGCCTGCCAATTCGGCATTTGCGGCTGACCCGCTGACGGTCGGCGGCGGCTCGGATCTGACATCGCCTTCGATTCCGATCAGCGCGCAGGCGGCAACCGTTTCATTCCGCAATCGCTTCGATACGGAAGCCGGTTGGGACGGCGGCGTTTTGGAAATCAGCATCAACGGCGGTGCTTTCCAGGACATTATTTCGGCGGGCGGTCGTTTTATCGAAAACGGCTATACCGGCGTACTGGGCGCTAACGGAGCAAATAATCCGCTTGCCGGCAGAAATGCCTGGAACGGACTTTCGGGCGGTTACATTACTTCGACCGTTCAGCTTCCGGCGGCGGCGGCAGGACAAAACGTCCAGCTTAAATGGCGTTTCGGCGGCGACGACAATACTGCCGGTCAGGGCGCTAATCCGGGCTGGTATGTCGATACGATCAGAGTCAACGGCAATTATGCTTGTTCCGTTACTTCGGTCAAATCCCGCGCCGACTTTGACGGCGACGGCAAAACCGATCTGTCGGTCTTCCGTCCCTCGGAAGGCAACTGGTATCTGAACCGTTCGACTGCCGGATTCACGGTCGCCAATTGGGGCGTTTCAACCGATGTTCTGACGCCGGGCGATTACGACGGCGACGGCAAAGCCGATCTCGGCATCTTCCGTCCGTCAACCGGTCAGTGGTATATTCTGCGTTCGTCGGACGGCGGTTTCAGCGCCCCGACCTTCGGCGCGAGCGGAGATATTCCCGTCCAGGGCGATTACGACGGCGACGGCAAAGCCGATATTGCGGTCTTCCGTCCCTCGACCAACGTCTGGTATATCTCCAACAGCGGCGGCGGTTCGACCATCACGGCATTCGGCGCGAGCGGAGATATTCCGGTGCGCGGCGATTATGACGGCGACGGCAAAACCGACATCGCGATCTATCGCGCAGGTGCGTGGTGGATTGCCCGGAGCACCGGCGGCGTGTCCGTGACAAACTTCGGAAACGGAACCGACAAAGCAGTTCCGGCGGATTATGACGGCGACAACAAAGATGATGTCGCGGTTTATCGTCCGTCAGAAGGAAAATGGTATATTCTGCGCTCGTCAAACGGTGCGGTCGATTTCATTACCTTCGGACTCTCGACGGATATTCCCGTTCCGGGCGATTATGACGGCGACGGCAAGGATGATACAGCAGTTTACAGAAACGGCACCTGGTGGCTGAATCAATCAACTGCCGGTGTTGTCTCGGCGGCATTCGGACTTTCGACCGATACCGCAATTCCGACGCGTTATATTCCGTAGTCAATCGAAAAAACCGATGCGGAAACTCGTTTTCGCATCTCGCTAAAGAGCGGCGTTTCTTGTAGATCAGGAAACGCCGCTCTTTTTTGATTTCCGGTGCAAATAATTTCGGGAGCTGATTTAGATCAGAGGCGGAGACTATTTTTCCGCCAAAATTTTCTTTTTAATCGCGAATCGTCAGAAATTAATTGACTGCAAATCTATTTTCTGCTAAAAATAGTTGCTAACGTCAAAAATGTTTATCCGCAGCAATGTACTTTTCAATTCGGGTTCTTTTTATAAAATAGCTATATTTATACATTGAATGGTGTATTCTGCTTGAAATAATTTATTGCTTTTATAAATTGTCCGGTGACAAATTTTTTTTGTTTTATATTTATTTATAATCATCGGAAATTCTTTTCTTCGTCCTTATTTTTAAGGTTATCAAATCCATAAAACTACTTCCCGTAAGTAGTAATTTACCCGTTTTTAGCTTTGAGGAGGGCTTATAAATGCAAAAAAATTGGAAAGCGGAAGATCGTCGGAGACTTCTGCTGTGCTTACTTATTTTTGGATTGATGGCGGCATTGTTCATCTTGCCGAATCAATTCAGTTCGTTGGCTGGTGGTAAACAAGTCAGAAAGGGACTTTTTCAACAAACCAAAAGCCACGAAGAAGGATTAGAAAATTACGATATTCGCAATGACGTAAAGAGCGAAGCAGTCGCTGAGGCTTTTGCGAAATATCGTGATACGGTTGGCAAAGATTCGGCAATGGTTGCCGACATCAGAGGCAATTTTGTTCGCGGTGAAGAACAACTCAGATCGCGAATCCCGACCGTCAAGTTCGAATACAATACGGACATCCGCACACCGGAAGTAATAACACCCGATGTTTGGAAAGACAAAATTGAATGGCTGTCTTCGCCTTCAGTGATGAAGCGTTCGGACATTCTCCGCAATTTCATTAAAGACAACAATTCATTGATCGGCGTATCGGATGCCCAAGCCGATGCTTTGAAAGTAACGGCGGATTATACGAATCCCGACGGCAATCTTTCATACGCCCATCTCGAACAATTTATCGGCGGCGTTCCCGTTTTCCGCGGCGAAGTCAAAGCCGGCTTCAGAAAAGACGGCAGTATCATCCGCGTGATCAACAATCTCGCGCCGGGCTTGGATTACGAATCGCTTTCAACCGATTTCCGTAATCCGCTCGACGCTGTTAAGGCGGCTTTTCGCAATATCAATCAAGAACCGAAATCAGTTGACGTAACCCGCAACGATGCGGCTTCGACGGATTTGAGAGTCGTTTTCGGCGAAGGCGATTGGGCGACGGTTGCGGAAAAAATATATTTCCCGACCGAACCCGGCATCGCGATTCCGGCTTGGAGAGTCAATATCTGGCTGCCGGTCAATGCCTATATGGTGATCGTTGACACGGAAGGCAGAATGCTGTGGCGTAAAAATGCATCGGAAGATCAAACGCAATCAGCAACCTATCAGGTTTACAACAATTCGAATTCATTCATCGGCTCGGCAGACAATCCGGCACCGTTATCACCGGGACCGACGGGACCTGTCATCACCACACAGGGTGCGCTTGCGACAAGAAGCAACGTCACCTTGATCGGTAATGAAGCACCGAACACATTCAACAACAACGGCTGGATCACTGACGGCGCGAATATTACCGACGGTAATAACCTTGAAGCCGGTATTGACCGCGACGGCACGAACGGCGTTGACGCGCCGGTCACCGGCAACCCGAATCGTGTGTTCGATTCGACCTGGAACCCGCCGCCGGGAGCACCGACACCGGGCGACGATCCGCTGACGGCGCAAGCCCAACGCGGTGCGGTGATCCAGATGTTTTACGTGATGAACCGTTATCACGATAAAATGTATCAACTCGGATTCACGGAAGCCGCCCGCAACTTCCAAACCACCAACTTCAGCGGACAAGGCGTCGGCAACGACCGCGTTTCGGCTGAAGGACAGGATTCGTCGGGAACCAACAATGCCAACTTCGCGACCTTAGCCGACGGCAATCGCGGACGGATGCAGATGTATCTCTGGACAGGTCCGACACCCGATTATGACGGAACGGCTGATGCCGAAGTCATCATTCACGAAGTCACGCACGGCACATCGAACCGTCTGCACGGCAATGCGTCGGGACTTTCGACGAATATGTCACGCGGGATGGGCGAAGGCTGGGGCGATTTCTACGGCTATTCAATGCTTGCCGAACCGTCCGACCCGATCAACGGTGTCTACACGACAGGCGGTTATGCAACCTATCAGTTAGGCGGATTCACGTCGAACTATTATCACGGCATTCGCCGTTTCCCGCGTGCACCGATCACGTTCACGGGCGGACCGAATAATCTGCCGCACAACCCGTTCACGTTCAAACATGTCAACGGCAATTGCGATACGACACTCGGAACGACGACGACGGCGGTGAGCAGCGCTTTCCCGCGCAACCCGGTTATTTCAACATCATCGGGCGTCCAAGCCTGCGACCAGGTTCACAATCTTGGCGAAGTTTGGTCATCCGCTTTGTGGGAAGTTCGTAACCGCATGGTTACACGGCTCGGCTTTACGCCCGGAACAACGAGAGTTCTTCAAGTTGTGACCGACGGTATGAAGCTCGCGCCGACCGGTCCGACGTTCCTGCAGGAACGCGACGCGATTATCGCAGCGGCAGCGGCATTACCGGCAATTCCGGAAGCAAATGCCGATGTAGCGGATGTCCGTGAAGGTTTCCGCGTTCGCGGTATGGGCTTTAGTGCCAGCGTGACCAATGCCGGCACGGGTGCCAACAACACGGTCGTTGTCGAGGCATTCGACGTTCCGAACGCGATCATCACAACCCCGATTACGGTTAGTGATTCGACGGGCGACAACGACGGATACCCCGAACCGGGCGAACTTTTGTCGGTCAGCGTCCCGATTACCAATAATTCGGGCAGCGGTACGATCAATAATGTTGTCGGCAGTATTACCGGCGGCGGCAGTGCCAATTACGGCAATATCGCTGACGGCGCAACCGTTACCAGACAAATTGCCTACACCGTTCCGGCTGGTGCATTGTGCGGAAGCATCCATACGATTACCATTACGGGAACCAGTGCTCTCGGTGCATTAAATCCGCAGACATTTAGTTTCCAACTCGGACAGCCGGTCGGCGGCGCACCTGTGACCTTTACCGGTGCGGCGATTGCCAACCCGGGAACCGGCACGACCGGTGTCGCGGCTCCGTATCCGGGAACGATCAATGTTTCGGGATTATCGGGCGGTAAGAAGATCGTTGTCGAATTAACCAATCTGAACACGACCTATCCGGGCGATATGGACTGGTTATTAGTTGGTCCGGGCGGACAGAAATTTATCTTTATGTCCGATGTGATCAGCGCATTTACCACGCAAACCAATGCGGTTGTCACTATTAAGGACGATGCA
>DATLOR010000173.1:0-32635 GCA_035536135.1 Pyrinomonadaceae bacterium
CCGGTCGATAAAGATTATAAGATCAAGGCAAAATTCGAGGCTTTCGATGTGCCGAAAGAGGTTTTGATTCCTAATGTTCTGGGCGGCAATTTCAAGATGAAGAGTCCGGGCATTTTGCGGTTTAAGCTGAACGGCAAAAAATACGCGCTCGAACCTGTTTTGGAAGAAGGAAGCGACAAGCTTTTTATCATTTTCCGCGACGCGACGAGCCGCGCGGAAACTTACGGCGCGGGACGTTTTCTCTACGCGGAAAAAGCGGAAAACGGCAAAGTGATCCTGGATTTTAACAAAGCCGAAAATCCGCCGTGCGCCTTTACATCGTTTGCGACCTGTCCGCTGCCGCCGCCGCAAAACCGTCTGGAAGTCGAGATCAAAGCAGGCGAAAAACGCTACGGAAATCATTAATTATTTCAAACGACAGACGGCTTTGCCTAAAATATGTTTCGCCGAAAGTGCGCCGAAAGTGCGGCTGTCGGTGCTTTCCGCAGGGTTATCGCCGACCAGAAAATAATTGCCGTTCTGGTCAATTTCGGTAATCCGTTTGAGAATTTTGACGCTTTTTTTGAACGGATGTTTGGCGAGAATAATGTCGCCGACGGCAATCGGCGCGTCCGGATTGATCAAAATTCCGTCGCCGTTTTTCAGGTTCGGGAGCATCGAATCGCCTTCGACCAGAATCGCCCGCCGTCTGCCGAGATAAAATAAAACTTTCTCTTTCCAACCCGCTTTGGGCAAAGTATTTTCCATAAAAATAAAAATAGGATTGCAAACTTAAAATCTGCAATCCAAATCCAAAATCTAAAATCCAAAATCCGAATTAACTGGCGGTGTACCAGGCAACTTCCTTGTTTTTTGTTTCCCAGAAAATTTCGTGAACGCGTTTGATATAACCCATCAATTCTTCGGCGTGTTCGAGGCTCACTTCCTGTTTACACGATGAGCAAGCCTTGGCGGCTTTCCAGAAAATTTCGTGCAGATCGGGATATTTTTCCAGATGCGCGGGTTTGAAATAATCCGTCCAGAGCACCAGAAGATGATGTTTGGCGAGCTCGGCGCGCGCTTCTTTGATCGTGATAAAACGCGTCAAAGTATTGTGATAGGCGGCGTGCGCTTTCGCGTCGTCACCTTCGGGCATTTTCAGATCGAGAATTTTTTTCGTCAGCTGTAAAACCGATTCCGCTTCGATGCGGGCTTGCGCCGGATCATAAACTCCGCACGGTCCGTCGCAATGTGCTTCGGCAATTTCAAAATTCATTTTATTCAATTTTTCAAACATTTTTCCTCTCCTTGTTCTTGTCAATTTATAAATTTTAGTCTTCAGTTGGTCGTCCGCCCGCGTCCATTCCTTCGACGCTTGCCTGGCGCACGACTTTAACGTGTAAATCGTCCATCACGCGCACCTGACACGAGAGACGCGTGTGGTCGTTCAAATCCGTTTTTGTCGCTAGGATCGCTTTTTCGGGTTCTCCGATCTCGCCCGGATCGCCCGCTAAGATTTCAACGCGGCAAGTTGTGCAGCGCGCATTTCCGCCGCAGCGATGAAGAATATCAACGCCGTTATCTTCCAGGCATAAAACGAGCTTGCGTCCCTCTTCGGCTTCGAAAGCGACTTGTCCGGCGGCAGTTTCCGCAGTAATTTTCGGCATTTATAAAAAATCTCCTGCAATCAAAATTTTGTAGAACCTCTGTATCTTGAATTTGGCATAATTCGAAACGGATTTCAAATCCGCCTTTGTTTATCCAAACAAAGAAATGGCTTTTTTCTCAATCGGCGGCGTGTCGCCTTTATATAAAACCTTTTCCAAAAACAAACCCGAAGGCGGCGCGGTATATTGGGCGGGCGCGTTGGTCGGAAATTTGAGCATTCTCTGAAAACTGTCGTAAGTCAGATTGGCGCGACCGACTTCGGCGAGCATTCCGACGATGCGGCGCACCATTTTCCACAAAAAATGGCTCGCGCCGATGCGGAAACAGATCAAATCGCCGTCGGTAAAAACTTCGGCGCGTTCGACGTGGACGATGGTTGACATCTTGACCGCCTTTTTGGCTTCGTCCTGTTCGCAAAAAGATTGAAAATTATGGCGACCGACGAGCATTTCGGCGGCGGTCTGCATCGCTTTCGGGTCGAGATTATCTTTGATCCACCAGACGAGATTTTTACCGAAAGCCGTCCGGCGCGTCGAGATCTGATAAAGATAATAGCGCTGAATCGCGTGCCGCCGCGCATCGAAATCTTCGGGTGCGTTCGTCACTTTTTTGATATTGATGTCGTGCGGCAAAAGATCGTTAAAACCGTGCTGGATCTGGCGCGGCGTGAGATTGGTTTGCAGATTAGCGGTTTTCAGATGCGCGATCTGGTTGATCGCGTGAACGCCCGCGTCGGTTCTGCCCGAACCGCCGATCTCGACGCGCTCGGCAAACAATTCGCGCGCGACATTCATCAATTCGCCCTGCACGGTTTTCGCGTTATGCTGAATCTGCCAGCCGCGATAGCGCGTTCCTTCGTATTCGATTTCCAACTTCCACGTATGCATAAATATTTAGCCGCGGATAAACGCGGATGCGCGCAGATTTGTTTTCTAAAATTCTTATCCGCGGTATCTGCGTTTATCCGCGGCTAATTTCTTCCTATCTTTACCTTTTCGCGGTCTTGATTGACGGCAACGTAAACCACTTCGGCTTCGGTGACCCGGACGACCTTTCCGTGCGCGGCAAAGCGTTCGGCTTCGACGATAACTTTAATTGTAATCGAAGTGTTCCCGAGTTTGGTCGTCGTCGCGTAAAAACTCACCAGATCGCCGACATAGACGGGTTCGTGAAAGATCACTTCCTTCATTGCCACGGTCACAAAACGGTCGTGTCCCGTATGACGCACGGCTTCGACGCCGCCCGCGACGTCGATATAACTTAAAATCACGCCGCCGAAGATCGTGCCGTGCGCGTTCGTATCGCGCGGCATCATCGTCAAACGGATCGCGGCGTTGCGCAGTCGTTCTGCCTTTATTTCAGTTTCTGTTTGTTCCGACATTTTATTTGGTTTATTGATCGACGACCAGGTCAATCACAACTTCCTTATTTTCTAGATCTTGCGCCTCGAATTCGGCTTTGCTCATTTTCAGGATTCGCTGAAATTCGTCGTTTGCGCCCGCGCCGAAAGTCCGGTCAAAATTTTCGTCGCCGTAATATTCGATCAGCCCGCGAAATTTTTCGCTTGCCGCTTCTTCGAAAGCGAAGGTTTGCAAATTTCCGCCGCCGCCCATCGGATGATTGAAATAATACTCGACGGTGAACTTTCGATCTTCAAAATCAATTTTCAACTCGATGCATTCTTCAAAATTTCGCAGTCCTTTCTGCCGGAGCCATTTCATTTGGACTTCTCGATTTGCGCCTGCGTCCAATTTTTGACGGTTTCGCGCAGTTCCGTTAAATGCTCATCGAAAAAATGTCCGCAGTTTTCAAAAATAACGAGTTCGGTTTCAGTATTTGCAGAAACTTTATCGACCAATTTTCGCAAGCTCTCGACGGAGCCGAATTCGTCGCGGTCGCCGTGGACGAAAAGGATCGGTTTGCGTAAATTTTCGAGATAATCGAAATCCGCATATTTATCGACCGGCGTGCCGATCGAAATTAAACGGACGACTCGTTCATCCGCCACGGCGACTTCGCTGCCGATCCTTGTTCCGAACGAAAATCCGGCTAAAGTTATCGGCTCACCCGGATAATTTTCCGCCAGATAATCCAAGGCATCGCGCACGTCCTGCTTTTCCGCTTCGCCGTCGTGCTCGCCATCGGATGCACCGACTCCGCGAAAATTAAAGCGCAGGGTGATGAGCCCCGCGTCCACGAGCCCGGCGGCAACGCGGAAAACGACTTTGTTGTGCATCGTACCGCCGCCCATCGGATGCGGATGACAAACGAGCGCGACACCTTTTACTTCGCCCGGCGGCGCTTTCAAAATCGCCTCCAATTGTCCCACGACAGCGGGAATAAACAGATTGCCTTTCGGATACATACTTGAATTTACGATTTTAGATTTTGGATTTTGGATTAGCAAATGCGTTTTTCTTAAATTCGTGATATTTTTTCTTATTACTCGCTATCTTTATCAATTTATAAAAAGTATTAGTAATGCAAGAAATTCTTAACGACAATCCCGAAACCAACGCCGAAAAAGAGGCGGAAGAAACGCCGAAACCAACGACCGAAACCAAGCAAACTTGGCGGCAATGGCTTGAAACGGATGCTGCCGTCAGGACGGTTTATCTGGTTTTCGGTTTTCTCGTCATCGTTTTGCTGATGACGCGCCTGCAATTTTCGACCGACGCGATCTGCTGCGGCGATTGGGACGGCTATTATCATATCGGCTGGAGTCAGGAACTCTGGAACAGTTTCAAGTCGGGTCACTGGCTGCCCGAATTCAAATGGCTGCCCCTAACTGTCCTGAATCCGCAGGCTTACGCCGATCATCATTTTCTTTTTCATCTTTTGCAGATTCCGTTCCTGTGGTTTTTCGAACCCGTGATGGCGGCAAAAGTTGCGGCGGTTTTTTATTCGAGTCTGGCGATCTTTTCGGTCTATTGGCTTTTGTATCATTACAAAGTCGATTATCTTCTGCTCTGGCTGCTCGCGCTTTTAACCTGCGCCAACCCGTTCTTTTACCGGATGAGTATGGCAAAAGCGCCGCCCTTGACGATCATTATTTCGGTCATCGGGATTTATCTGCTTTTCGAGCGCAAATATGTCTGGCTGCTGCCGCTGATGTTCGCGTTTGTCTGGACTTACAGCCTTTTTCCGCTCCTGTTTTTCGCGGCGATCTTCTGGACGCTGATCATTGCTTGGAACGAACATCGTTTTGAATGGCGACCGTTTGTTTACACAACAGGCGGAATGATCTTGGGCAATGTCATCAACCCGTATTTTCCTCAGAATATCTGGCTGTTCATTGAACATTTCGTGACGAAAATCAAGATCGGGACGGATTTTGCCGTGCCGGTCGGCGGCGAATGGTATCCGTATTCGGGACAGGAATTATTGACGCATTTCCCGGTCGCGCTCGTCGCAATGCTCATCGGTTATATTCTTTTCGCGCCGAAAAACGGAAAACTCCCGGAAAAAGCGACGTTCTTTTTAATGTTCGTGACCGTTTTGCTGCTCTCGCAGTTTCGCTCGAAACGCTTTGCCGAATATTTTCCGCCGTTCGCAATTTTGTTCGCGGCATTCAGCTGGAAGGAATTTCTGATCCCGACCGTCGCGCAATTACCCGAAGATTTCAAACGCGAGATCGAACCTTTTCTGGATGTCGGTAAACCGACCGAAAAACAAGGCTGGCTCGAAACCGTGCGGATTGCCGGAGTTTGGACTCTTGGCATCGCGCTCGCAGGCGTGATGTTTTACAACTTTATCGGGATGGATTTCAGCAACAACGAAACACTGAAAAAACTTCCCCTGCTCGCAAGCCTCAAACAGATCGGGCTTTTAACCGACATCCGCGGCAACGAAGCGAACGACAGATACCGCCGCGCAACCGATTGGATGCAGGGCAAAGATGAAAAGGGCAACGACAATATCCCGGCGGGCGAGCGGATCTTCAACTGCAACTGGGACGATTTTCCGAAGCTGTTTTACTATGACCGCAAACACGTCTATGTTTACGGGCTTGACCCGAACTATCTCTATTCGCAAAATCCCGAGCTTTACACGCTCGTCGGCGATATCACTGCCGGTAAAAAAGACGATGCCGCCGAGCTGATCCGCGACAAATTCGGTTCGCATTACGTGATGACCGACGCCAAAGAAAACGAAGATATGGTCGCCAAAATGCTCGACAGCGGTTGGGCGGAAATAGTTTACGAAGACGACGAAGCCCGAATCTTAAAGATCCGCGATGCCAAAGGCGATAAGCCGAAAGAAGCGATTGACGAAGCACCGCCGACACCCGAAGAAGAAAAAATTCTCGACGAAATGGAGAAAAACGACGCGAAAAATGTCAATCAAAATGTTAATGATGAAGAAGTTGAAGAGAAATAAAACACAAGGGGAGAAAGGGGGAAAAAGAGAAAGGGAAATTTTTTCGCTCTCTAAAATACTCGTTTTTTCCTTACTCACAATCATTATTTTGCTGAGTGTCGGTTGTCAGCCGAATAAGACGATCCTGAAAGACGTGCCGCCGCCGCCGACACCGATGGAAACGGTCGAAACGAAAAAGACTTCGTTTGAACAGGATTTGCGCGATATGCAGACGGCGAATTTTGATTATATCTACGCTTTCCGGCGCAAGGACGGCGGCATTTTCGACAAGGACGACAAAAAATATCTGCGCGAAAACACGCCGCTCGAAACAAATCGTTTTATTTTGACCGACGAAGGCAAGGCTTTTATCGCCGGTTCGGGCTTTGGCTTTTCGCCCGAGCAAATGGACGCTTTGCAGAACCGGTTTATCGTCGAAGATTATTCAAAGCCCGAAACGAAAGAAGCCGCCAACAAGGCGGCGAACACGGAAACGAACAAAGCAAACAGCGAATCGAATAAAGCAGACAAATCGCCCGTCAATAAAAAGGAGAAATAAGTGGCTGATAAAGAAACCCGCGAAAAAAGAACAACTGCCCGCCGAGTTTTTTTAGATTCCTCGTCGCCGCCGACCGGCTCGGTGATTCGCTTCTGGCTGTTTTTTTTCATCCTCTTAATTGTTTTTCTCGGCGTGTTGTATTTCGCTTACCTTTTGAGCAGTTTGATTTTTCTTGTCTTTCTCTCGGTCTTTTTCGCCTATCTGATCGACCCGCTCGTGAGAGTGATCCGCCGCCCGTTCAAGGAAAGAAATCTCGAAAAGATCATGCCGCGATCACTGGCAATTCTCATTTCCTACATCATCGTTTTTACGATTCTCGGGGTCGGAATTGCCTATCTGGCGCCGGTTGTCAGCGAACAAGCCAAGGAACTGACAAAAAACGTGCCGGGTTATCTCACTTCGGGACAGTCTAGTTTGAATGATTTGAACAAGCGTTTCCGGATTCCCGAAGAAACGCAGAAACAGATCAACGACAAAATCAGCACGACCATCGGCGAAGTCGGAAGTTATCTGACAGCTTTTTTGCTGACGGTCGTTTCATACGCGCCGTGGCTGATCCTGATTCCCGTGCTCTCGTTTTTCTTTCTCAAGGACATCAATACTTTCCGGACTCTTTTTCTGCGGATTTTTCCGTCGGGACGCTGGCGGGCGCGCGCCGAACTGGTTTTGGAAGATGTCAATACAACGCTGCGCGCCTACGCCCGCGCACAGCTTTTTTCGTGCCTGCTGATCGGCTTTGCCTGTACGCTCGGATTTTATGCCTTGGGCTTGAATTACGCGCTTCTGCTCGGAATTCTGGCAGGCACACTCGAATTTATTCCGCTTATCGGACCGCTGACCATCGGGATTACGGCAACAATTGTCGCTTCGCTTTCGGTTTCCGCGCGGACGGGTCTCTACGTTGCCATATTTCTAGTTGTTTTGAGAATCCTGCAGGATTATGTTTTTTATCCGCGAATCGTCCGCGAAGGCATTCACCTGCATCCGCTGGCGATCATTTTATGCGTTCTGGCGGGCGAACAAATTGCCGGTATTCCGGGCGTTTTCATCGCGATTCCGCTGGTTGCGCTGGCAACGGTCATCTACCGTCATTTTCTCGAACACAGCGGAACGACCGGCGTGTTTGCCGGATGGCTCGAGCCGAAAGAGCTTCCCGTCGGAGAAACTAAACTATAAGGAAAATATTTTAAGATGTCTTCGTTAGCCTGGCTGGTAATTTTCTTTTTCATTCTCTGCTTTTTGGTGCTGCTGGTTTATGTTCTGGTGGTCAGAGCCTTTTACTGGGGCGATAAAAAAGAACCGCCGAATAAGGAAAGTAAAAAGTAAAAAAGGCGAGTGTAAAGAAAAGATTTCTTACTCTCGCCCTTTTATTTTTTACCTGAAAATTACTTTCCGACAATCATTTTATCAATTCCGAGAATTATAAAATACGAGATCGCCGCGATTATTCCCGCCATCGGAATGGTTAAAACCCAAGCCCAGACAATCCTTCCGGCAACGCCCCATTTGACTGCCGAGAGACGTTTTGTTGCGCCGACGCCGACGATCGCGCCGGTGATCGTGTGCGTCGTCGAAACCGGAACTCCGGCGAAAGTGTTGGCAAAAAGCGTAATCGCGCCGGCGGTTTCCGCGCAAAATCCGCCGACCGGCTGAAGTTTAGCGATTTTCGAACCCATCGTTTTAACGATTCGCCAACCGCCCGTTAAGGTTCCCAAACCGATTGCCGCGTGGGCTGCCAGCACCACCCAAAGCGGAATATCGGGCAATTTCCCGTCGGCGGCGTTGCTTAAAAAGCCTCCGGCAACCAAGACGGCGGTGATAATTCCCATCGTTTTCTGCGCGTCATTCCCGCCGTGTCCGAGCGAAAAAGCGGCGGCGGAAAACAATTGTCCGACGCGAAAACCTTTATCGATCTTTGAAACCGAGGTATTGCGGAAAATCCAAAAAACCGCGAGCATTAAAATATAACCGAGCGTCATACCGATCAGCGGCGAGAGAACGATAAAGGAAAGCGTCAGATACCAGCCCGACGGAATGATTACGCCGAAACCGCCGTAAGCCGCGATCGCCGCGCCCGCATAACCGCCGATCAGCGCGTGCGAGCTCGAGGTCGGTAACCCCAAATACCACGTGATAATGTTCCAAATGATCACGCCGAGCAAACCGGCGAGCAAGACGAAAAGATGCAGATCCTTAGGAATCGGTTTTAAATCGACCAATCCGCCGCCGATCATTTTCGCCACAGCGGTTCCGAAGATGGCAAAAGCGATAAAGTTGAAAAAAGCCGCCCAAGCAACCGCGACAGCGGGCGACAGCACACGGGTTGAAACAACCGTCGCAATCGAATTCGCCGCGTCGTGCATCCCGTTCGTGTAATCGAAAATCAGCGCAACGATAATGATAAAAATAGCCAGTACTTGTGTAGCTTCCATAATTCGATTTTGGATTTTGGATTGAAATTTCAAATCGCAAACTGCAAATCTAAAATCACCAAATTTTTTAGTTGTGTTTCAAAATTATGCTTTCGATGATGTTGGCAACCAATTCACCGCGGTCGGTCGCATTTTCGAGAATTTCGTAAAGCTCCTTCCATTTGATCACCGTCATCGGGTCGGTCGCCTTGTGAAAAAGCTCGCCGATGGCGCGGAAATAAACATCATCGGCTTCGTTTTCAAGACGGTGAATTTCGACGATATGCTGGTTTAAGCCGTCGGGTTTGCTGAGCATCGAAACGGCTGAATGGATCTCCATCGCCTGACTTTGAATGACTTTGGAAAGATGTTTCGCATGGTCGCTAACTTCCATAATGTCGTACATCAAAATTGCCCGCGCACCCGCATCGACATAATCGCAAACATCGTCGAGCGCGACGATCAGCGTAAAAATATCTTCGCGGTCAAACGGCGTGATGAACGATTTGTTGAGTTTGGTCGTAATCGTGTGCGTTATTTCATCGCAGGCGTGCTCGGCATCTTTGATGCGTTTGGAATGCGCCTCAAAATTCGCGCTCTCGTCGTGAAGCATATCGACCAAAGCGGTCGATGCTTCCTGAATTTTTTCCGTCACTTGCGAGAAGAGTGTAAAATATTCGTCTTCCCGCGGTAATAAACTAAAGCCCATTTTTAGAATCTCCGTTGACTTAATTTAACTGTAAATTGAAGAATTCAAATATATCCGAAGTTATCAGGCTTGTCTATTTAAACCGGCTTGCCTGAATCCTCGGAATGTTACAAACTCCTGATTATACTTACCGTTTTCGCGTAAATTAACTTTTCGACGCACGGATTTAACATTTAGTTAACATCGCCCGGATCCGGCAGTCATCGTAAATTTGAGCAAACGCCGAAATACTGTCCGTTCATCTTAATATGGCTTTTCAATGGTTTATTGCTTATCCCGTAAATTTTGCATAGACTTAAAGAAAAAATTTTGGAGGAAAAATGAAAAGATTCTATTCAGGCAGAAATTTCGCGGCAGTTGTTTTGGTTTGGACAATGCTCGCCGCGCCGTTTGCGTTGATCGCCCAAACCCAAATCAAAGCCCCGAAAAATAAATACAAGGTGCAGGACGATGTCAAAGCCGGACGCGAATATTCGGCGCAGGTCGAGAAGGAATTCCCGATCTTGCGGGACGCGGAATCAACCGCCTATCTCGAAAGCGTCGGTCGGCGTCTGGTCAATGCGATTCCGACGGAATTTCAGCAGCCTGCGTTTCAATATACCTTCAAAATCGTTAATGCCCGCGATATCAATGCTTTCGCGCTTCCGGGCGGACCGATGTATGTCAATCGCGGAATGATCGAAGCCGCCAACAACGAAGGCGAAATGGCGGGCGTGATGGCGCACGAAATTTCGCACGTCGCGCTGCGCCATTCGACCGCGCAGATGACCCAGCAGAGCAATCCGCTCAAACAGATTTTAGGCATCGGCGCGATTCTCGGCGGCGCGATCGTGCTCGGACAGACCGGCGCGGCGATCGGACAAACTCTCTACAACGGTTTACTCGTTTACCCGTACAGCCGCGAATACGAAACGCAAGCCGATATGCTCGGCGCGCAAATTATGGCACGTGCCGGATACGACCCGCGTGATCTGGCGAATATGTTCAAAACGATTGAAAAAGAAAGCGGCGGCAGCGGACCCGAATGGCTCAGCACGCATCCTTCGCCAGAAAATCGTTACGAAAACATCAATCGCGAAGCGAGCCTGCTGCGGGTTTCCGAAAGACCGATCAAACTGACCCGCGGTTTCGAGCGCGTTCAGGCAAAAATGCGCTCGTTGCCGCGCGCCAAATCAATGAAGGAAATTGATGCGGAAAACAAACGCAACGGCGGCGGCGGCGGAAATCAAAACCAGACTTCCGGCGGCAGATACGAAACCCGCGTCGAAGCGCCGTCGTCACAAACAAGATCTTACACGCCGTCAAGCTGGCTGCAAATCAGCGTGCCCGATAACTGGCAGGATTTTCCGGCGCAGAGCGAAATCTGGTTTGCGCCGAGCGGCGCTTACGGCGATCAGGGCATTACGCGCGGAGCTCTGGTCGGAACCTACAAATCGCAAACGCGGAATTTGAGCGAGGCGACGCAGGAATATGTCAACAGCATTTTAAAGGGCAACGATTATCTGCGCCAAAATTCCGGCTACACGCGCACGACGATCAGCGGACGCACGGCATTTTCAACCATTTTGACGGGACGTTCGCCGATCACGAACCGAACCGAAATCGCCACCGTTTACACCACCACGCTGAGCGATGGACAACTATTTTATGTCGTCGCGGTTTCGCCGCAGGACGAAGCTTCCAATTACAATTACGCGTTTCGCAATATGATCCGCTCGATTCGCCTGAACGACTAAAAGGTTAAAAGGCGAAAAGGTTAAAGGGGAAAAAGTTAGTTGAAAATCAATCAACAAAACTTTTTCCCTTTTTCACATTTTCCCTTTTAACCTTTTAAAAACATCGTTCGATAAACGGGCAAATCTTTTTCTTCGACGGCTTTTTCACGTTCGGTTTTGACGGGAAAAGGATTATCCTCGATTGAAATTTCGCGCAAGTTTTTATTCGCCCGAAACAGTTCGAACATTTCTTCGGCGAGAAATTCGATGTCGGTCTGCACAAAAATTCTGCCTCCGGCGGCTAAATGACTGACAAGCGTTTCGACCAGTTCGGCGTTGACCATCCGGCGTTTGGCGTGTTTTTTCTTAAACCACGGGTCGGGAAACTGGATCGTCACGTTTTGCAAAAGATTCGGCGGCAATTCTTCAAATAATTTCCCGAACTCGTTCATCGCGTTGCAGAATTCGTAATGGAGATTCGTTAAGTTTGCCTCACTTCCAAGACGGTTGGCTTCGGCAACGAGCGGTTCGCGGATTTCCAGACCGAGAAAGTTCTGCGTTTTGTCGAGCTCCGCCATCTTCAAAATAAACCGCCCGCGCGCACAGCCGATGTCCAGAAAAAGCGGCAATTCGGGACGCTCGAAAATCTCTCCCAGCAAAATCGGTTTCGGCGTAAAGCGGTAATAAGGCGCAAGCGGATTGACGTGTTGGTGAACTCTGACTCTCGGCATAGGTTTTAATTACAAATGATTGATTTTATGAAAATTTGATGCGGAAAGCCAAAACCATCTGCAAAATTAAAGCCGTATGATAGTTATGAAACGACTTTCAGAAGCAGTAAAACGCTGAAAATACAGGTGTAGATAAAAATTCCAAGCGCGATCCAGCCGAATATTTCAGTTATCGTTCCGACTTCGCGCGGATTTTTATTCAAATCACGCGGAATCTGGATAAAACCGTAAACTGCGCCGACGATCAATCCGCCGAGATGCGCGAAATTATCAACAAACCGGTAAGCGATAATTCCGAAAGCGGCGATAAATCCGATGTTGATGAGCATTGATTTTAAGAAATCCGGCGGCAGCTGGCGTTTGCGCCGGTAACCGTAAATCGCCAGATAACCGACCAAACCCATAATTCCGCCCGACGCGCCGACCGAAATTCCCGCAGGCATAAAAATCAGGCTCAAAACGCCGCCGCCGATCACCGCGAGCAGAAAAACTATCGCCAGATGGGCGCGGTTGGCGACGTATTCGATGGTCGAGCCGAAACCGTAAAATGCCTGGCTGTTAAAATAAATATGAAGAAGTCCGCCGTGCAGTGCGCCGCCCGTTAAAATCCGCCACCATTCGCCTTGCCGGAAAAGCGGTTTGATAAATCCGGCTAATTCGATGGAATACGCAATCGGATTATCTTCACGCGGATTTTCCCTGTCAACCAAAAGCTGAACGAGATAAACGGCAATGATGCTTCCGACCAAAATGTAGGAATAATAAGGCTTTGTCTCACGCGCCGATTCGAGAAAAGCGATCGCCTCGGGCGATGAAATAAAGTCTTCGATCTTCAGACTTTTGGCATGCAGCAATCCCCAGATTCCGCCGCCAAGAAAGAATAAACCGAGCAGAAATAAAATATTGCGAAACAGGATCGAAAGAAAACTTTTGTCTTCAAGGTTCAATTCTTCCAAACTTTCGGGAAAATAACTGACTAAAAGCCAGACACCCGCAACACTGATAATCGCTAAAAACGCGCCGACACCGATTGCCCAGAAAGACTTTTTGCGAATCGCACGTTTCTGTTCCGCCAAAAACTCTTCGGGCGAAATCTGCTTTTCGGGTATTTCCTCGTTTTCGTATTGTAAAGACATTTGGATTTTAGATTTTGGATTTCGGATTTTGGATTTATTGGTATTCAATCCAAAATCCGAAATCTAAAATCCAAAATCGACTTACATTGCGAGTCCGCCGTCGGGCTGAATGACCTGTCCGGTGATATATTTGGCAGAATCGGACAGCAGAAAACACGCGATTTCGGCAACTTCCTGCACATTTCCGAGTCTGCCGAGCGGAATCTGCGCGAGAATTTTTTCGCGGTATTCGGCGTTCATTTCACTCGCCATTTCGGTTTCGATCAAGCCCAAAGCGAGCGCGTTGACCGTAATGCGGCGGCTCGCGATTTCCTTCGCGAGAGCCTTTGTCAAACCGATCATTCCCGCTTTTGAAGCCGAATAATTCGTCTGCCCGAGCATTCCGACGACGCCCGAGATCGAAGCGACGTTCAGGATCGAGCCCCCGTTTTCGTTTTTCATCATCGGACGCAAAACGGCTTTCGAGAAATTCCACGCGCCCTTCAGGTTCGTGTCGATCACTGAATCCCAATCGTCTTCCTTCATCCGCAAGATCAGCGTGTCGCGGGTGATTCCGGCATTGTTGATCAAAAAATGAACGGTCCCGAATTCCGCCGTCGTCTGTTTCACAAACTCGGCTGAGGCTTCCGTGTTCGCGACATCGCACTGCGCCGCAAACGCCTTCACGCCCAAACCTTCAATTTCCGCTTTCAGTCGCTCAGCCTCGTCCGCGCTTTTCGAATAATTAAACGCGACATTCGCGCCCCGCCGCGCCAGTTCCAAGACGATCGCCTTCCCGATTCCGCGGGTTCCGCCCGTGACGATTGCCGATTTTCCATCAAATTGTTTTTCGCTCATAGATTTAAGCTACATTTTAGCTAGTTGAACTGAGAAGGGCAATTCGCCTATTATTTGTGCAGTATGAAAATGACTTTGCAGAAAATTTTGTGGGCTTTTGTTTGGACGATTGTTCTGATTTCTTTTGTCTCGGCGCAGACGAATTCGTTTGTGATCAAAAATGCGATGATTATTGACGGCAGCGGTCGCGCCGCATTTCGCGGCGATGTGCGGATTGCGGGCGATAAAATCGTTAAGATCGGCAATATCAAAGCGAAAAAAGATGAAATAATAATTGACGCGAACGGCAAGATTCTGGCGCCGGGGTTTATTGATATTCACAATCACTCGGAATCGGGTCTTTTAACCGAAGGCATGGCGGCGAATCAGGTTTCGCAAGGGATAACGACGATTCTGGTCGGTCCCGACGGCGGTTCGCCTTTTCCTCTGAATGAATATTTTGCCAAACTGCAGGGCAAAATCGCGCCGAATGTCGGGGCGTTTATCGGTCACGCTTCTTTGAGAGAAGAAGTGATGAATAATGATTTTAAACGTCAGACGACCGCCGAGGAGCTCGCAAAAATGGTGGTTTTGATGCAGCAGGCGATGAAAGACGGCGCGTTCGGTTTATCGTCGGGACTCGAATACGACACCGGTTTTTCGGCTTCGACCGAAGAATTGATCGCGCTCGCGCGCGTTGCCGCACGATACAACGGAATTTATATGACGCATATGCGCGACGAGGAAGAAGGAATGCTCGACGCCCTGCGCGAGGCGATTCGCATCGGCAAAGAGGCGAAACTTCCCGTCCAGATTTCGCATATCAAAATGGGCAACCGCAATGTCTGGGGAAAATCCGCCGACGCCATCGCGCTGATCGAGGGAGAGCGCAAGAACGGTTTCGACATTACGGCTGATGTTTATCCTTACACGGCTTGGGCTTCGACGATCACGGTGCTGGTTCCCTCGCGGCGGCACGACGATCAAGCGGAAGTCGAAAAAGGTTTAAGCAACGTCGGCGGCGCAGACAAGGTTTTGGTCACAAGTTGCACGGCACATCGTGATTACGAGGGCAAAACACTCGACGAAATTGCCAAATCACAAAATGTTTCACCCGCCCAGGTTTATATCCAAATCGTCAAAGACGGCGGCGCGGGCGTCGTCTGCAATTCGATGAACGAAGCAGATGTCAAAGCGTTTTACACACAACCGTGGACGATGGTTTCGAGCGACGGCGGAATCGGCAGCCGGCATCCGCGCGGCACGGGAACTTTTACGCGCGTTTTAGGTCGTTTTGTCCGCGAAAATAATTGGTTTTCGCTCGAAGAAGCCGTTCGCAAAATGTCGGCGTTTCCCGCGCAAAGATTGGGTTTGAAAGACCGTGGTTTGATCAAAAAAGGCGGACGAGCCGATCTTGTTTTGTTCGATAAAGACCGTGTTAAAGACCTTGCCACATTCGCCCAACCGCAAACGTTGTCGGAAGGCATCGAAATTGTTTTCGTCAATGGTCAAAAAGTTTGGGAAAACGGCAAAACGACGGGAAATCTGCCGGGCGCGATTTTGCGGAGAAATTGAAATTAATTCCAGTTCGGGATAAGAATTTTTCCGACTGGAGCGCAGGCGGCTCGCCTGCGCTCCAGTTTTATCTATTTTAGCCGTTCAAAGCGGCTCTTTGAATCGTAAAAAGCTGGTTGATGCCTTTTTCCGCGAGTTCGAGCATTTCGTTCATCTGTTCGCGGTTGAACGGTTCGCGTTCGGCAGTGCCCTGAATTTCGATGAACTTTCCGCTTCCCGTGCAGACAATGTTCATATCAACTTCGGCGGTCGAATCTTCGGCGTAATTTAAGTCTAAAACGGCGATGCCTTCGACAATGCCGACGCTCACCGCCGCGACTTCCGAAAGCAGCGGATTTTTTTTGATCTTGCCCGTAATCAGCATATTTTTGACCGCGAGCGCGAGCGCGACGCACGCACCCGTGATCGAAGCGCAGCGCGTTCCGCCGTCGGCTTGGAGAACGTCGCAGTCAACAATGATCTGGCGTTCGCCCAAAAGTTTCGTATCAACGACGGCGCGCAGACTGCGCCCGATGAGCCGCTGAATTTCCTGCGTTCTGCCCGAAGGTCTGAGAGTTTCACGGTTGGTGCGCGAATTGGTCGCCCGCGGAAGCATCGCATATTCCGCCGTCACCCAGCCCGTACCTTTATTTCTGAGAAAAGGCGGCACGCGCTCTTCGACCGTCGCCGCGCAGATCACTTTCGTGTTGCCGACTTCGATCAGAGCCGAACCTTCGGCATACGGCAAATAGTTCGGTGTAATTTTTGTCTGGCGCAGCTGGTCGAGTGCGCGGCTGTCAATTCTTGTGTAGCTCATTTTTACTTGTTAATTGTAAATCGTTAATTGTTAATTGTATCCGTTGCCAAACGTTAACAATTAACGATTAACGATTAACTATTTACCAATTTCAAAAACCTCGATAGCTTCGAGTTTCGAGGGCTTTGCGCCCAGAAATCTTTCGGCGACGCGGGCAAAACGTTCCGCCGCGTCCGTGACATAAAAATGGTCGAGATCGTCGCACAGCCGGCGCTCGCCCGTCACTTTATGCGGGTTTGCCAGACCTTTTTCCAGAAGAAGTTTTTCAACTTCCTCGGCGCACGCCTCGCCCGAATCAATGAGTTTAACACGCTCGCCGACCGTTTGCTGAATCACTTCGCGCAAAATCGGGTAATGCGTACAGCCTAAAACCAGGGCTTCGGGCTGAAATTCGATGATGTTTTGCAGGTATTTTTTAGCGATCGAAAAGGTTTCCGGTTCTTTCGTCCAGTTTTCTTCCGCGAGCGAAACAAAAAGCGGACAAGCCGTTTGCATAATTTCCGAATTTGCCGAGGCTTGTCTGATCGAAGCGGCGTAAGCATTGCTTTGCACCGTTGCTTCGGTCGCGATCACGGCGATCTTTGCGTCTTGTTTGGTCACTTCGACCGCTTTTCGCGCGCCCGGACCGATCACACCGACCACATCAAGCCCGATTTGCGCGCGGATTTTCGGCAGGGCAAGCGCGGAAGCCGTGTTGCACGCAACGACGAGAATCTTGATCCCGCGCGAAGCCAGAAACTCAGAATTCTCGATCGCATAACGCTCGACCGTCGCCAGCGACTTCGTTCCGTAAGGCACCCGCGCCGTATCGCCGAGATAAATAAAATGCTCGTTCGGCAGACGGTTGTGCAGTGCGCGGTAAACCGTCAAACCGCCGACACCGCTGTCGAAAATACCGATCGGTAAATTTGCGTCTGTTTCGGATTTTTCAGGTTTTTTACTCATCAGGCGAAAAAGGAAAGAATAGTTTCAGATTGCGGGAATGTCAAAATAGAGATTTTTTGACCGCTTTTTTCGGCTTAAAACATACCTTTCTTTCGCTTGACCGCTTCACGAACCGTGTCGAGACATTTTCGCAGATCTTCTTCGAGTTTTTTCAGATCGTTGTCCGTTTGATAAGTAATATCCGTTTCTTCTTTTCTGGAACTAAACGAGCTGAACCAATGTTCGAGCGAAACTCTCTGCCGCAAAACCTTATAAGTCCAGGTTCCCGAACGATATTTCCCCTGCGTATGGGCTTCAATTTCAAACTCTTTGAAAACGATTTTCGATTCCTGCCCGATGCGCTCTAAACATTGGGCAACCGCCTGTTTTGCTTCTTCCTGCGTTGCCATTTTCCTTTTAATTAATTTCCCCGAATTTTTTGTTGCAAAAGATTTTGGTGGAGGCGACTATTTAACACTCAGTGCAAATTACTTAATAATAAAAAACTTATGGATCGCCAAACTTGATGTTGACGGCTTTTTGACGGTTACGAATTCAAAACCGAACATCACATTATAATTATTCTGTAAATTTGGCGAGTCAATTTCGCCGGTTTTGACTGTCTCAAAACCTTATCCAGTTCCACATTGTAACCTATTTTGTCGCGATTGAGTACTGCTGATGCATGAACATATTGCCATGTTGGAGTGTCCGGTACTACGCACGTTTTGGTCAAAGCCTGCCCGAAAACGAAAATGCAGCCTAGCTGGACGACTTTGAAACTACGGATACTAAAGATGATAATGGCGGAGCCGACGAGACTTACATCCGCGATCGCCGTCGTGCCGGGGCAAAAGTCTTTGTCCCGGATTTCGCTTAAACATAAGGAAATCCGGTATTTGGAACAACATCAGCAACTACGCTTCGGCGCGATAAAATCTCAATTTACCGGCTGATAAGCCTTGCTTTTTACTTTTCACGGCTTAAATCCGATTTTAACCTGGTCAGCTCGCCAAGTAATTTAGTTTCTATTACCAGATTTTCTTTATTCAATTTTTTTGCAATATCGACAATCGCAAAGTTCAGCGTTTCGATTTCAGTCGGGCGTTTATTTAAAATGTCTTGAAGAGTCGAGATCAGCTGCCCGTCCGAAGTTTTACTGATTAGTAAAAGTCTTTCCAAAACATCGCCCGCTTCCAGATAAATTCCTTTCTCCTGTGCGATCGCCACGCATTCGGCGATCACTCTTTTTGCGATTTCAAGCACTTTTTCATTGCGGTGAAAGATTCCGTTATCGACTTCCAAAAGCGGGCAAACAGAATTGAAAACGCTGTTGATGATCGCTTTTTTCCAGATCACGGTTTGAATGTCCGCTTCGGCTTTAAATGGGAAGGCGGGACTGTTGAGCTCTTCGACGATTTCGGTCAATTTCGCCGGACTGCCCTTGATGATCCCGATCGGAGAAACCGCGACAGGCTTAAAGCTGACCTTATTTTCAAAAACGAGCTGGCTGGTGACAAACAAAACGCACCGGTAGATTTCCGCGTAATCGCGGTCGATAAAAGGCTGCTCGACTCCCAAACCGTTCTGCAGAATGACGAGCGACGAGCCATTGATTTTTCCTTTCAGCACCTCAGCCAATTTTCGGTTGCCGAATGATTTGTTGGTTAAAACGATAATGCCGTCGAACTGCGAAAAATTACTTAATGAACTGACTGCGATTTCCGCCCAAGTTTCCGTTTGATCGGCTGAAACGACCCGGATTTTTTCTATGCGGCTCGTCCCGTCATCAACACTACCCCGAACGAGAAAGACGTTTTTGCCGGCTTCCTTCAGAAAAACAGCCAATGTTTTCCCGACCGCTCCGGCGCCGATGATGTAAATATTATTCTTCATTTCTTTTTCTTTATTTTCTTCTTTTATTTTTCAGTTTAGAGCTGATTGCCTTTTGAATTTTCTTCAAACTCAATTTCCATTTTGACATCGACGCGGGTGTAACCTTTTTCCGTAACCGGAACATCGCGAAATCCGAGCTTGCGATACAAATTGATCGCCGGCTCAAGAATCGAATTGGTGTATAAAATAACGCTGCGCGCGCCCATCTCCCGTGCGCGTTCGAGCGCCGCCAGACCGAGCGCTTTGCCGGCGCCAAGCCCGCGCTTCTTTTCATCGACCGCCATTTTCGCCAGTTCGAAAACGCCGTCGTCAGCTTTCTTTAACGCCACCGTCCCGACGACTTCCCCGTCCGTTGTGACGGCGAAAAGGACGGCGCCGCCTTTTTCGATAATTTCCGTTTCGGGATTCTGCAAAAGCAGGTAATCGAGCGGTTCCATTTCGAAATAACGCTCGATCCAGCCGCGATTTAACTGCTCGAAAAACATTCGTAGTTCAGGCGAAAGATCAAGAATTTTAATGCCGTTTGGTTTTTTGTCTTCGTTCATATTTGTACTCCTTTTTCATAATTTCAAAAAGGAGCATTATAGGTTAAATCTGATAGAATTTGGTTGCGTTTTTGTCGTAACTTAAGGAATTTTTAGCATCATATTTTAGTTTGAACCAATTTTCTGGCATTATATGCCAATGGAACTTGATGAGATCGATCGCCGTATTCTTGCCGCGCTTCAGAAGGACGGGAGACTCCAAAATGTGGAGCTCGCCAAAAAGATCGGGCTTTCGCCGTCGCCGTGTCTGCGGCGCGTAAAATTACTGGAAGAGAACGGAATTATCGAACGCTATGTCGCGCTGCTCGATGCCGCGAAGATCGGCATGGGACTGACCGTCTTCGCGCGCGTCTGGCTCAAAGGTCAGGATAACGAAACGGTCAACAAATTTACGAATGAAATTAAGAAACTTTCACAGGTTGTTGAATGTCATTTGATGGCGGGTGACTGCGATTTTCTGTTACGGATCGTGGCGGCGGATCTCGATGACTACCGCCGTTTTCAGCTCGAGCATCTGACGCGCATCGAGGTCGTTCAAAATGTGAAGACGGAAATTCCGATGCAAAAAATAAAGCTGTCGTCCGAGTTGCCGCTCCGCAACGCGGGAAAATAATTATTCGCTGCAAAAACTAAACCAATCCCAAAAGAACGCGGTCGTTTCCGAACACGGAATTCTGTCTTTTCTCCTACCTAACTTCACAAAGCGGACTACTAGTTTTGTTTGAAATTGGCACTTGTAGAAAGTCCGATTAGCTATAAAATGAATCTCAATTAATAGTCGTATTAAGAAATTACTTTTATGTTTCGGCTCAAGATCTGGCTTTCGGCAAACGCGCGGCAGAATTTGGGCAATGAGCGTTATAATTTTCAAAATCAATAAATTACAAATCAAAAGCTATGAAAAGCATGAAATACACCCTGTTATTTCTATTAATCACTCTTATCTCGCCCGAGTCGTTTTCTCAAAATTTAAAGAATATGAACAAAACTGCATTTAACGAAAAAGGCGATTTAACGATCGCTCCGCAGAAAACTTCGCCGCAAAATGACTTTGATTTTTTAGAAGGCGACGGCGATGCGCCGGATCTCGCCGCAAATCAAAATATCAAGGTAATCGAACTGCGTAATTATCTCGTCCGGCAAGGGCGGCGCGATGAATTTATTAATTTATTTGAGGAGAACTTCGTTCAATCGCAAAACATTTTAGGCGGCTACATTTTGGGTCAATACCGGGTCAAAGGTGCGGATGATAATTTCTTTTGGATTCGCGGTTTCAAAGATATGACCGCCCGATACAAGTACTTGAACGATTTTTACTTTGGCTCTCCGTCCTGGAAGCAGCACAAAAACGAAGCCAATTCGATGCTCCTTAATAATGACAATGTTTATCTTTTGCAGCCCTTAAATTTAAAGGACAATTCCACGGGCGCTGAATCAGGTTTTAATACCAGTTGGTTCGGGCAGGAGAAAGGTATCGCCGTCGTTGATTTCTATGTTTCAAATACCAAGCGCGATAAGCTGATCGAATTTGTAAAAAAGAAATATCTGGCAATCTTAAACGCTTCAAAAATAGAAAACGCATCGTTCTGGACGAGCGAAACCGCGCCGAACGACTTTACGGGTTTACCTGTTTTCCAGGATAAAAACCTGCTGGTGCAGATAACTTTTTATAAAAATGAATTGGAATATCAATCGAAAATGAAAGCCGCCCATTCCAAAATGAACGATGAATTAAAAACCGAAATGGCGGATCTGGTCACGATAAAAAACACGCTCATTATTTATCCGACCGAGAAATCCTTTTTGCTGTCAAAAAAATAGGAATATTGTGAGGAGACCATTGCTTATGTATAAAATAATTTTTCAAGGATTTTTGTTCTGCCTGTTGATGGCAGCCGCGTCAGGCGTCACCCCGGCACAATCGCTCGTCCTTGATCTGCCGCTTCGGAGCCAATCCGCAGAGGTTACGCAAAGAATCGGGGTCACCGATATTACTATTAAATATTCCCGCCCGCTCGTGAATGCGCGGAAGATCTGGGACGGTTTGGTTCCCTACGGAAAGGTGTGGCGCACGGGCGCAAATACCAACACCACGATTACGTTCAGCGATCCCGTAATGATCGAGGGCAAGACGCTCGATAGAGGAACTTACGGACTGCACACGATTCCGAACGCCAATGAATGGACAATTATTTTCTCGAAGAATTCGACATCCTGGGGTTCTTTTACATATGACGAGGCGGAAGATGCGCTCCGCATAACCGTCAAACCCAAACCTGCGGATATGCATAACGCGCTGACCTTCGAATTCGACGAGCTTCAACCTGATTCGGCGGTCGTTGAGCTGAAATGGGAGAAAATCGAAGTCCCCTTTAAGATCACGGTAGATGTCCATGAAAGGGTGCGGGAAAGTTTGAAGAAACAGCTTCGCACGCTTTCACGTTATACCTGGATCAGCTGGAACGATGCGGCAAACTACCTGCTCGCGGAGAAGATCGATCTCAATGACGCGTTGGCGTACGCGGATAGGTCGATCGAGAATGAAGATCGTTTTGAGAACGAAATCACGAAGTCGAAGGTCTTAACCGCACTAAATCGCCAAAGCGAAGCCGCCGCGGCGCAGAAAAAGGCTCTGGACATTGCCACGCCATTTCAGATTCACCAATTCGCCCGCGAGTTGCTGGCTGCCAAACGAAACGATGAGGCATATCTGATTTTTCGCGAAAACGCGCAGAAACATCCCGACCAATGGTTTACGCATGAAGGACTCGCCCGGATGTATAGCGCGCAAGGTAAATACGACGATGCCGGAAAGGAAATCAGAACCGCACTGGAATTAGCGCCCGCTAATCAGAAAAGCGATTTGAATGAGTTATTAAAGCGACTCCAGGCAAAGCAGGACATCAATCAATGACGCGAAAACAGCGCTCATCTTCCTTGACGCGTGTAAAGCAATAAGTTGATAGAGATTCTTCTCCCATTTGTATTTTTTGCTTTGCTTATCTCAAAAATAATAAAACCAACATATCCGCTAAACAAATCTCATTCTTATTTTTGTATCTTTCTTATCCTCCTGCCCGGCAACTTACAATTAATTTTCGTTCAAACCGCCGATCCGACCTTTTTGCTTTTGGATACTTGCAAATAAATTTCCAACAACCAAGCGACGATAACAAAATCGGCATCATAAAAGTTTCTTAAACTGGCACTTGTTTAAAAACTAATCCGACATATTATTAATAGTATTGAAGCATTTAGATTATCTAATGTTTTACTGATTTATGTTGATGCAGTCTAACAATTTCGGCGATTCAGAAGGGATTTTGAAACACAATCAGTTTCAAGCCCTCAAATCATTATCTCAGCTCCTGCTCAGGGAGATAAATTCCCTGGACGGTATGCAGACGACTTTAAAGAGTGAAATCGAAAACGATAAGCCAATTAGTCTTCTTGAGGAGTTGCAGCGGTTTGAGGCTAATATGATTCGCTGCGCTCTGATTCGTTCGATGGGAAACCAAACCCGGGCTGCCAAACTGCTCGGATTAAAGATAACGACCCTTCACGGCAAAATACATCGGTATAAAATTGATCTGACCGATCTTTAAACCAACACTCTACTATTCAAATCTGCGGATTTATAGAAAATAAACGTAAGATTGAAAATCCTCGAAAATCCACTTTATCCAAGTTTTTATATTTTCCGACGAACCTTCTCAGTAAATCGAAAACATTGAATCCGACATTATGTTTGATACCGCCCGAAATCCATAACAGATTCCTGTAAATCAACGAAAAACAAGACTTACAGCAATTTAAAGGAACATCGTTTGCTCTTTCATAAGCGTGGACAGCGGAGAGCGAAATTTATTTTTCAAAAAAATAAAATTTATTCATTTGTTTGAAAAATGAACTTCGGTAAGAGCCTTCTTCAGTAAAAATTTGGAAAGAGTTCGGTAACCCGAACCGCCCGAAAAATTATCGAGCGAACGATTCTTTAAAGCCATTCGGAACTGTCGAAAGCAATTTTTATCCTGCCGTCCAAACATTTACTAAAAATACAAAAAGGAGATAAAAATGAAAAAAGAGCTTAGATTTATAAAACTTTTATTGTCGTGCGTTCTTTGTCTGTCGGCGACGGCATTCGGGCAGGAAACGACCGGCAGCATCGAAGGAACAGTCAAAGATTCCACAGGCGCGGTCGTGCCGAATGTAACGGTTACGATCACCAGTGCGCGCGGCGCGGCGAGCGGCACGACGACGACCGGTATCACGACCGGTTTCAAACGCACGATCGCGACGGACGAAGCCGGTTTTTTCCGCGTCCTGCAAATCCCGCCCGGTGCGTATGATGTAATCACATCTGCCACGAGCGGGTTTGGCGAGGCGCGATATGAAAACGTCACTGTCGCCATCGGGCAGAATACGCAATTAGATGTTACCGTAAATCCGGGAACGACAGCGACAACGGTTGATGTTACCGTGTCCGATTCGCCGCCGGTTGATACGACCAACAATGCAATTCAAACGAGCATTAACGCTCAGAAAATTGAACTTATTCCGAAAGGCGTTGATTTTACAAGCGTTCTGAAAACCGCTCCGGGTGTCCGCCCGGAACCGTTAACAGGCGGTTTTTCGGTCGACGGGGCATCGGGTTCGGAAAATGTCTTTGTTATTGACGGTCAGGAAGTAACGAACTTCCGTACCGGCACTCTGAACCGCAATAACGCGATTCCGACCCAATTCGTACAGGAAGTCCAGGTTAAATCGAGCGGTTTCGATGCCGAATTCGGCGGCGCGACCGGCGGCGTGATCAGCGTCGTGACGAAGGGCGGCAGCAACGAGTTTCGCGGCGAATTCGGGATGCAGTTCGACACGCCGAAATTCAGCGGCACTCCGCGACCTATACTGCAGCGCTTTACGAGCGGTTCGGGTGCGAGCTTCGTGCAATCGACCGAGTATATCAATCCTCCGAAAGCGGGCGGGTTAAATAATTTTCCAACGGCTAATCTCGGCGGTCCGGTTATCAAAAATAAACTTTATTTTTTTGGCAGCTACACGCCGCAGATATTCGATGTCCAAACAACCACTAATTTTTTAACTAACGTTCCGGCAGCAACCAGAACGGTGACGGCGACGGAAACATTCCGGTTAAAGCGCACATATGAGTATGCCTTTGGGCGGCTCGATGCGACACCGTTTAATAACCTGCGTTTGAGCGGGACATACACCTGGAATCCGATCGTTGATCGAGGCGCACTCCCGTTTGCGACCTTCGGGGTCGGGTCGGCTCCTCCGTCGTTTGGCGGCGCGATTCCGTCAGTAGATTTCGGCGGATCGGTCGGTCGCCTGACCGGACGGCAATTAACCGACCGTCAAGGCGGTCGCCAAAATTCCAATAATGTAACTTTTCAGGGAGTTTACACGCCGACCAGTAATCTGGTGATAAGCGGAAGGTTCTCGCGCGGTTTTTTGAATGAAAAATTAGGTAACTACGCGGTTCCGCCCGGAATTAGAATAAATTGCATTTCCGGCTCAACGGCTTCGAATCCGATTGCCGGCGCCTGCCCGCAGGGTCTCCTGACATCGCCCAATACGGAAACGATCAGAGACGTCTCAATTCGCACAAACTATGAATTTGACGCGACTTACATCCTCGGCAACTTTGGCGGCAGACACGAACTCAAAGGCGGTTATCAACGCTTCAAAATCTTCAACGATGCGGCGCGCGGATATTCGACCAAAGGCAGAATTGATTTCGAATACGGCGTTTCGATCAACGATGCCGGAGCCACGGGGGTTGTTCCGTCGGGACCGATCTGTGCGGCGGGACAAACGACGAACTGCGTGCTCGGCACGGGCGTTCTGATCCGCGTCGGCACTTTAGGTATGGCTCAGAATCTCAATCAATCTTTTTATATTCAGGATAAATACCAGCCCTTCAAACGCCTGACCATCAACGCCGGCGTTCGTTTTGAAAAAGAGGATCTGCCTTCCTTTAACGGTTTTGCGCCGCCGATCAACTTCGGCTTCGGCGACAAAATCGCTCCGCGTCTCGGCTTTGCTTACGACATTACCGGAAACGGCAAAACCAAACTTTTTGCCAGTTTCGGGCGATTCTACGACCGCCTGAAATTCGAGCTTCCGCGCGGTTCGTTCGGGGGTGAAAAGTTCTATCAGGACTTCTTTGAAATTCTTCCCGGAGAAACATACACGCAATTCACGCTTCAAAATATCGTCGGCGGATTTACCGGCAGAAGCGTTTGCCCAGCCACCGGATTTATTACCAGCGGCGCGCGCAGCCGCTGCCAGCAGGATCTGCGGGTTGCTTCAAACGACCCGGACACGTCAATTTTCGAAGGCGGCAAGGTTGATCCTAATTTGAAACCTTTCCGTCAAACGGAGTTTACGGTTGGCGCCGAACGGCAGTTGAGTCGCGATTACGTTTTCCGCGCGCGTTATACATTTAAGAATGTTGACAGTGCGGTCGAAGATGCGGGTGTCCGCAATGCGCAGGACAGCGAAGCCTACATTATCGGCAATCCGGGGTCGGGCTTACACCTCGATTTTTTGAAACAGCTCGGCTACGCCAAAGCAGCCAAACCGCAGCGCCGGTATGACGCCGCCGAATTTGTCCTGGAAAAACGTTTGTCGAATAATTATTATTTCAACGTCAATTACACCTTCAGCCGACTTTACGGCAACTATTCGGGACTCGCGAGTTCGGATGAAGGCGGACGCACAAGCCCGGGCGTAAATCGTTTCTTCGACTTACCGTATATCGGATTTACCGCAACCGGAGAGCCGGATAACGGGCGTTTGGAAACAGATCGCCCGCACGTCCTTAACGCTTACGGTGCATATATTTTCAACTGGATGGGAAGCAAATCCAATTCGACCGACTTGTCGGTTTTCCAAACCATTGCCTCCGGCACGCCGCAAACGACCAGATTCTATGTGGTTTCGAACATCACGCCGACAATCTTTACGAAACGCGGCGATTTGGGACGAACGCCGACATTTAGCCAGACGGATTTCAATATCAGTCACCGCTATCGTTTCGGTCGTGACAATCGCTTTACTTTAGTAGGTGATTTAAATTTCATCAATTTGTTCGACCAGAAGACCGTAACGGGACTTTCAATCAATATTTCCACCCCGCAAAGCGTTATTACGGGTCCGACTTTCGGTTTTTCGAATAACGGCGCCGCATTTACCAACGCTTTGACTTCCGGGTCATTGCTCAGTCAAATTAATACTTATTTGAATGGAACGGCAACGGTACTTAACCGCAGGGATGCGCGTTACAAACAGCCGAATGCTTTCCAGGACCCGCGCGCGGTTCGTTTCGGCTTCAGACTTCTCTTCTAAACTGGATAATTAGCTTAATTGCCTCGAACTCGTCTAAATTATCTTTAGACGAGTTCTTTTTTGATTATGTAATATATTGAATTCTACTTTTCTTTTTAATCTTCGGAACTTTTTGAGCGGATGGAAATGATGAAATTTTATATAGAACAATCGCGCTCAAAGAGGTATCATTAATCATCAGGATGTGATGGAAAACCTGCCTAAAATTTATCTTTACCGCCGCATTGTTCAGGCAAAACTCTTTATTGATTCCAATTATGCGGAAAGCATCGACGCCGGCAAGATCGCCGACGAAGCCTGCTATTCCAAATTTCATTTTATCCGCACGTTTAAAAGCATCTACGGAAAAACTCCGCATCAATATCTGACGGCTGTCCGAATCGAAAAGGCAAAAGGACTTTTGGAAACCGGAACTTCCGTGACCGAAACCTGTTTTTCCGTTGGGTTTGACAGCCTCGGCTCGTTTATCACGCTCTTTAAACGCCGCGCCGGACTCACGCCTTCTGAATACCGGCAAAGTAAGCTTCAGCGGAAACAGCAAATCATTGAAAAACCGCTTAGTTTTGTTCCGGGCTGTTTTGCCGCGCAAATAATCCATTCTAAAAATAGCAACTTTCGAGAAGCTAAATAGTTTTTAACATTGATATATTACTTCCGGACTAATCAACTTGGAGGAAATATGATAACCAAATTAAACCACGTCAGCCTTTTTGTGCTTGATCAGGAAAGCGCCTACGATTTTTACGTTAATAAGCTCGGATTCAAGGTAAATACCGATGCGGAAATGGGAGACAAGGGCAGATGGCTGACGGTTAATCCGCCCGAACAGCCCGATCTTGAGCTGACCTTGATTCCGATCGACGAAAAAATGATGTTCGATAAAGAATCTGCCGAGCAGATGCGCCGGCTTGTTGCCGCCGGAACATTCGGGGTCGGCGCTTTTGAATGCGACGATATGCTCGCCACTTACGAAGAACTCAAAGCCAAGGGCGTGAATTTCAAAAAAGAACCGACGCAGGAATTCTACGGATTTTCGGCGGTTTTTCAGGACGATTCCGGCAATTGGTTTTCAATGAGCGAAAAATCAAAGGCGAAATAAAAATTTAAAAATCGAGTAATCTTTAAACGAATAACCTCACTTATTTGTTCTTTAAACTACCTTCATCGACAACAGCTCCAGGTGCAAAATAAAACCTGAAAATCCCGGTCATCGTTGCTCGTATTTTTTGTTGATATTTTTATTTATAAAATCTTTTGTAAAAACTCATTAAGAATTCGATTAAACTCGACCGGATTTTCCAGATTAGGCATATGTCCTGCGCCTTCGATTACCGCCAATTCCGAGCCTGAAATTTTTTCGTGCATAAACTCCGCGTCGGCGACCGGAGTAAATTCGTCGCGGCTTCCGACGACAATCAGCGTCGGAACATTTATTTTCGATAAAAGAGTTGTATAGTCCGCTCGCTCCGCCCGCGCGCGTAAAGCGGCGGCGGCGCCTTGCGGCGGCGTACCGCGCATCATCGAAAGGACATGATTTGCAACTTCCGGTTGTTTTTCGATAGTTTCCGGCGCGATCATTTTCGATAAAACTTCCTCTGCATAATCGCTCATTCCTTCGCGCAAAAGGCGTTCCGCCGTGTCATAACGCGCTTGTTTTTGCTCCGGGCGGTCCAGCTGCGCAAAGGTATCGGCGAGAACCAGCGCACGCACACGCTGCGGAAACAAGCGGTAAAACTCAAACAAAATTTGTCCGCCCATCGAAAGACCGCATAAAACGATGTCGCCCACTTTTAATTTATCGAGGAGCACCGCAATATCTTGAGCAAAGTCATCGAACTTTAACTTATCAGATACCGCTTCGCTCTCGCCGTAACCGCGCAAATCGGGCGCGATGATTCGATAATCCGAGCAGAACTCAGCCGTTTGCCCGCGCCACATCGAGCGATCAAAAGGATGACCGTGAACGAATACTACCGGAACGCCTTCCCCTTTATCTTCATAAACCGTTTTTATTCCGCGAATTTGTTTAGTTGGCATAAAAAGAATTCCCTATTTCTACACGTTTCTACGTATTCGAAAGAGAATAATAATTGTACCCGAAAGCAGTATTTGAAAAAGTGCCACTTTCAAATTTTATTCTTAATCCAATATTGAAATGCGCTTTCAAAGAAGCAATTCTTTCGATTAGCCGGAAAATTCAGCGGCACAAATTTTTTCAAGGTTTGCAGCTCAAAGAGTTGGTTTTACAACCAAATTTTATAATTCTTTATGGTATCTTTTCCGGTAATCTATCGGAGTCATTCCCGTAATTTTTTAAATGTTCCCGGAAAGCTTTAGTATCTGAATAGCCGACGTCGTACATCACCTCGGTAATACTTTTTCGGCTGGTTTCAAAGCATTTTTTGGCGGCTTCGACTTTCACGCGCTGGAGTATTCAGCAATAGTGTTGATATACATTGGATATATCAGACCTTTTAACTTTACCGAATAATAAACTCAGTGTCCTTTGAAACGGATGCCGGTAAAATCTCGATTAGAATCACGGCTGACGTCTCGCCGACCGGCTCCAAACTCTCTGATAACCTTTCAGTGGAACTATAATTTATTCTTTGGCAATTCCCGTATTTGAGTAGATTTTCCATGCGCTGCGCTTTGATTTTCTTTTCCAGATCGTAAAATATCGCCGCTCCAGTGTTTGCGGCTGCCCGTCAACGGTAAATTCGTAAACCGCCCTGCCGGTTTCGTAAGCGGTGTTGCCGTCGAGCCAAACGTCCGTCGTCATCACGGTAAGTTTCGCTTTCCCGCCGCGCTTTTGCATTGAATCGCGCATCAGGTCGAGAATTTGTTGGCGCCCTTTATAAATCTTGCCGCCCGCGACGAGTTCCTTTCCGTCCGAAGTAAACGAGCCGGGAATCATCGCGGCATCGCCTTTTGCCCACGCCGCAACCCAGACGGCGTTTCCGTCATCAATCGCGCGGCGCACTTTCGTCATTTCGGAGTCCGTTTGGTTTTGGGCGTTTATCGTCCAGCTGCCGCCAAACCAGATCAGCAAAACTAAAATAGGTATCATTGATTTGGAGATGTTCATATTTAATTAATATTGTTACCGGCAATAAAATCCGGCTTAGTTAAATCTTCACTGAAACCGACGATCTACGAAGCAAATTAAAAATCGTTTCGAAACGACTTTTAATTTCACGGTCTTACCTACCGGAATGTCCTTAAAGTAATTTCAAAAATTTTTTCCGCTTGCGCTGCAAGGTTTAAGTTGCAACCGCTTATCTATTGTTAGTGGAAAACGATGCCCGGACAAGTGCCAGTTTTGCCATCTCACATTAGACCAATTGGAGAAGATACAAAGTTATTTGGGCTCTTAAGAGGACTTTGGTTCATAATGGTCTGGAAAGTCATTTAAAAATTGGCACTTGCTCGATTTTAGTTTTGCCGTAAAATATTTCGCTTAGAGAGAGCGAAAAGTCAGGTGTTTAAGCGATAAGGCATAAATTAAAATGTAAATTATGATCACACAACTTGAAAAGGCGCGAGCGTTCAAGGCGCTGCACGAAAAAACTGGCGCGTTTATTATTCCGAATCCCTGGGACTTGGGTTCAGCGCGCTTGCTATTGGGTATGGGGTTTGAAGCGCTGGCGACGACGAGCGGCGGTTTTGCGCACTCGCTCGGACGCCTTGACGGAGCGACGACGCTCGACGAAACAATCGAACACTGCCGCCTATTGTGCGCTTCGACCGATTTGCCCGTGAGCGCGGATCTGGAAAACTGTTTTGCCGACGAGCCGGAAAAAGCGGCGGCGACAATTCTGCGGGCGGCGCAGGCTGGCGTGGTCGGCGGTTCGATCGAAGATTATACGCGCGATCCGGCGAATCCGATTTACGAATTCGGTCTGGCGGTCGAGCGCGTTCAGGCTGCCGCGGAAGCGGCGCACTCGCTTGATTTTCCATTCCTGCTAACGGCACGCGCCGAAAATTTTCTTCACGGCAGGGATGATCTGGACGATACGATCCGGCGGCTGCAAGCGTTTGAAGCGGCAGGCGCGGATGTGCTTTACGCTCCGGGACTTAAAACAATTGAAGAAGTTCGATTGGTGACGAGCGCATTGAGTAAACCGTTGAATGTCCTCGCGCCGTTTGTTAAAGATGCGACAATCACGCAGCTTGCCGACGCGGGCGCGAAACGCATCAGCGTCGGCGGCGCATTGGCACGCGCCGCGATAAGCGCTCTTGTCCGCGCCGGACTGGAAATGAAAAATCAGGGCAGCTTCGAATGGACAAAAAATTTGGTATCGAGCGGCGAAGTGCAGAAACTGTTAACTTAAAACACCGTTTCAGCTTTGCCGGTGAGCAGTCATAATCCAGTTTGTTTCAAAAGTTTTGCCTTTGTCCTGCGAAAATGCCTGGCTCCAAACCACCACATCCGGTTCGGTCGCGTCATAAACGGCGCGAACGATAATCGGTGCATCTTCGAATGTGTCGTTCGAGAAAAAAGTTCCGACCTTATCTTCAAATGAACCGATCACCGGAATGTCCAGAACGACGGATTTGCTGTCTGCCCAATTGATCGTCCAAAGCCGGGTTCGCGGATTAAATAAACGCAAGACCAATCCTTCATCGAACGGCATCGCGTTTTTTTCAAAACGGTATTGATTGACGTTTCCGAAACCGCTTAAAATCTTAGACGTTTCGCAAGTTGATTCAAATTCAAACCAATCGTCGGAGTCTTTCAATCTTGTTCTGAGCGCCCGGTTGTTGATCGTCCAGTTTCCGACGTGAAAGTCGAAATCGGTTTGGGATGATTTTTTTGCCGCGGCGATCTGTAAATCGCGCATCTCCATTGATAAATCTTGTTTCATGATAAAGTTCGTTTCAACGGTTGAGTCGCTTAAACTTATTTTCCGCTTTGCGCCAATAAGAAGTACGTTTCCATAGTCAGCTTGAATTGGCTTCAAAGCAGGAACCTCTTTTTTCTTTTATCACCGGACCTTTTTTTATTTGCCATCTCGGCAGCCCAATAGCTAAATTGAATATCCTTTCGTCAAAATGCCTTTGACCAAAACCCAGTAGTAAACGCCGGCGGAAGTTACGCTTTTCAATCAACAACGAACAATTTAGCGCCGGTTTCGGTTGAAGAACGGTGCGGATCGGCGTTGTCCCCGACCTGATAACTCATTCCCGGTTTGAGCGTAAAAACTCTGCCGTCTTCAAGCTCGGTTTCAAGCTGACCTTCGATACAAAAGATTAAATGTCCTTTGCTGCACCAGTGGTCGGCAAGGTAACCGGGCGTGCATTCAACCATCCGAATACGAATGTCGCCAAAATTTTGCGTACGCCAGTAAGCCATGCCTTTTTCGCCTTTGTGTTCCGTTTTTTCAATCTGTGACCAGTCAGTTGCCTGAAACGGAAAGTTTGATATTTCCATAAATCGCTTTTTAA
>DATLOR010000174.1:0-5786 GCA_035536135.1 Pyrinomonadaceae bacterium
GATTACAGTACAAGCGGCGAAGTTTTTAATTCTTCGGGAGTAATAATAAATCGAAGGCTCTATTATTTCTCAATGAGAATGGATCGAATCTACAAAAACGACAGCACGAATTTCGAGATAAAAATAATAAAATTTTTCAAAGATTAAGCTTTAAATGACACAACCAAAAATTTCCAAAAGTCGAATTTCCCAAAAATCTCTGCGGCTGACCGAATCGGTGATTCGTGAGATGTCGCGTGAGGCGGCAAAGTATGACGCGGTCAATCTGGGCAGGGATTTCCCGATTTTGCCGCGCCTTTTAATATCAAGGAAAAGGCGATCGAAGCGATTGCCGCCGACCATAATCAATATGCGATCACTTGGGGTGTCAAGCCTTTGCGCGATGCGATTGCCGCCAAAACGAAGCGTTTTTTGGGTTTGGACATTGACCCGGAAGCCGAAATCACCGTGACGTGCGGTTCGACCGAAGGGATGATCGCGGCGATGATGGCGACTGTGGACGAGGGCGAAGAAGTCATCGTTTTCGAGCCTTTTTACGAAAACTACGCGCCGGACGTGATCTTGTCGGACGCAAAGCCGGTTCACGTCCCGCTTTATCAAACTGCCGGGGGCGATTGGTATTTTGAAAAAGACGAGCTTCGCGCCGCGTTCAACGAGCGCACGAAAGCGATCATCATCTGTACGCCGAACAACCCGACGGGCAAGGTTTTTTCGCGCGACGAGATGGAGCTTATCGCCGACCTCTGCAAAGAATTCGATGCGCTCTGTTTTACCGACGAGATTTACGAGCATATTATCTACCGCGGCAAGCGCGAAGACGGGCAAATGACGATGGCGACGAACAATCTGAAACATATCTGTATGGCGCAGATCGACGGAATGCAGGAACGCACGATCGTCGTCAATTCGTTGTCGAAAACCTATTCGGTCACGGGTTGGCGCGTCGGTTATGTGATCGCGCCGCCCGATATTACGAACGCGGTTCGCAAAGTTCACGATTTTCTGACCGTCGGCGCGGCAAATCCGCTCCAGCACGCGGGCGCGTATGCGCTCTCTTTGCCCGACAGTTATTACAAGGAATTGCAGAAAGAATACCAGTTAAAACGCGATTTTATCGTGCCGGTTTTGCAGAACGCGGGTTTCAAATGCGGCGCACCGGAAGGCGCGTATTATGTGATGACCGATATTTCGGACTTCGGTTTTCCGAACGATATCGAATTTACAAAATATATGATCCGCGAGATCGGCGTTGCGGTCGTGCCGGGTTCGTCGTTTTATCACGACAAAGCACTGGGCTCGCAAAAGGTTCGTTTCTGCTTCTGCAAAAAGGACGAAACTCTGCAGGCGGCGGCGGAGAGATTGCAGAAATTGAAGAAAGGATAGAAGAAATCAGCCACGAATAACACGAATAGCACGAATAATTTTATATTTTTATTCGTGCTATTCATGTTATTCGTGGCTAAAATTCTTACGCGCTTTCGCCTTTTGCCTTGTTCGGCTGCGGCGTGATTCGCAAGTAGGGTTTGACTTCCTTCCAGCCCTGCGGGAATTTTTCCTTTGCCTGTTCGTTCGTGACTGCCGGGACAATAATGCAGTCGTCGCCGTCTTTCCAGTTGACGGGCGTCGCAACGCTGTATTGTGCCGTCAATTGCAGCGAATCGATGACGCGCAGGATTTCGTCGAAGTTTCTGCCCGTCGAAGCCGGATAGGTGATCATCAATTTCACTTTTTTGTCGGGTCCGATGACGTAAACCGAACGCACGGTAAAAGTGTCCGACGCGTTCGGGTGGATCATATCGTAAAGGTCGGAAACTTTTTTGTCCGCGTCGGCGATCATCGGGAAATTAACCTTCGCGCCCTGTGTTTCTTCGATGTCTTTTGACCAGCCTTCGTGCGAGCCGAGCGGGTCAACGCTCAAACCGATAAGCTTGACATTGCGTTTATCGAATTCGGGTTTCATCCGCGCCGCCATTCCGAGCTCGGTCGTGCAGACGGGCGTGTAATCTTTCGGATGCGAAAAAAGCACGCCCCAACTGTCGCCTAAATAATCGTAAAAATTTAATGTTCCTTCCGTCGTTTCCGCCGTAAAATTCGGCGCTTCGTCGCCTAATCTGATTGCCATATTTTTTTCTCCTTATGTTTTTCAATAGACTTGTTCGGCGTCAAATACGCCTCACCATTACCGGGTTTACAAATAAAATTTTGCCTATGAAACAATGTTATGACTTACGAAAAGGTTTTTCAAGTTTCGGCAAAATCTTAACCCGGGAGCCGGATAATTCTCTATCAGTCTCGAAAATATATATTTGCGGCGCGGAAAACAAGTTTTTTGTTACCAATCTTTTAGCAGTGCAGTGCGGCACCGGTAAATTTTGAATGATTGGTTCCTTCGAAATTTTCCTTTAAATACCGACATCTTTAACCCATCTTTATCTTGTCTTTTTTTTATCTGTCGTGATATAAAATAGCTGAGCAAAATCTCAATCCTGTGTTACCTATCACATCAAAATGAAATTAAGACCAACTTTTTTGAAAACCCTCGGAAAATTCTGTTTAAGCGCTTTGTTTTTCGCCATTTTTCTTACGACGATCGCTACTGCAGCTTACGCTGCTCCCGGAGAAATAGATTCCGGCTTCGGAATTAACGGTTCGGTTTTGACCGAATTTGAACGGGGAGTTGCCGCTCAGGTGGTGCTGGTTCAACCTGACCAAAAGGTCATTATTGCCGGAACGGCGATGAAACCCGATCTGCCTGACGCGACCTTTTTTACGGTGCTGCGCTTTAACGCCGACGGTTCTCCGGATTTAAGTTTCGGCACGAACGGTCAGGTCTTCACTTCAATTCTTTCACGAAATGGGGCGCAAGCCGGCATGCTTCAGGCAGACGGCAAGTTTATTATTGCCGGGCATATTATCGGAAACTTGCCGGGCAATAAAATCGGTCTGGTCAGATATAATCCTGACGGTTCTCTAGATTTGAGCTTCGGCGACAACGGAAAAGTAATTTCAGATTTTAACGTTTCTTCGGCGGCTAACGTTCATTCGCTCCTTACTCAACCTGACGGGAAAATTGTGGCTGTCGGCGACAATGAAAGTTTTGATATTTTTTTGTCGAGGTATGAGTCAAACGGCGTTTTGGACTCTTCCTTTGGAAACGGCGGCAAGGTCATTACAAGATACGTCAATGAAGGCAACCAAGCTAAATCCGCTTTGCTGCAGCCGGACGGAAAGATCGTTGTCGGCGGATGGATCAATACCAGCGACAGCGCTTCTAATTCCGCTCTTTTCCGGTACAATGCCGACGGCACGCCTGACAATTCCTTCGACAATGACGGTGTGGCAATTAATGCTTTAAGCAGCTCGCATGACCGGGTCAATCGCGTCCTTCTTCGCCCGGACGGGAAAATTCTGACCGTCGGAATTTCCGTCAATGCGCAGCAGAACGCTCAAAATTACGCGGTCACCCTTTACAATTCGGACGGCGCTTTAGACTTGGCATACGGAAATAAAGGCACTTCGTTTTTACCGGCGACGGGCATTGTTTCGATTGAGGACGCGCTTTTACAAACAGACGGAAAAATAATAATTGCCGGCAGTAATTCGGATCTTTCCGGTTCTCGCTACCGCACACATCTCGTGCGTTTTAATCCAAACGGTTCCTTTGATTTTACGTTCGGCAACGGCGGTCGGGTTAATTTTCCGGTCGGTTATTCGAGCCGTGGATCTGCTTTAGCGATCCAGAATGACAAAAAGATTTTAGTTGCCGGCGGCGGGACGACCTTGAGCAGTCGAAAAGGAATTTTCGCATTAACCCGTTTTCAAGGCGGAGACGGTCAGATTCCGGCTTCGGCATTTATCGCGGGGCGCGTGGTTGACGATAATACGGCGCGCGGCGTCGGCGGAGTTCTGGTCAGGTTATCCGGCGGGGCTTTGACCGCGCCTCGATATGCCCGCGTCAACGCGTTCGGGTTTTACCGTTTTTCCGGCTTACCCGTAAATGCCGAATATGATCTGACGGTTATCGGCAAGTACAATTTCACCTTTCAAACTTCGGTTCATTTACTGCTCAATGGAAACGAATACGCCGAAGATTTATTATACCGGCGTTAAATTTACGCCGATCAGAATTTAATTTGAACGCGGCAGCCGTACTCAAGCAGCGACGCCCAAGCAACCTTTTAATTCGGGCGTGCAACCTAAATTGCATAAAGAGCGTAAAACAATTTACGAATATTTTTCTCCCGTAAGTTTTATTCAACAAATTCAAAATTTGGAGGTTTTATGTTAAGAAAGTTACCTGCTTTTATTCTGCTTGCATTTTCAAGCTGTACGATCATTTATTCCCAAAAAACGCCGGAACCCGCAAAACAACCCGAAAAACCCGCGAAACCGTCGGTCTTTTCTTTTCAATTTGAAGGCGGAAGCTATCTCGGTTTTGAGCCGCAGGAAGTGACGAAAGAAAATTTCGGTAAATTCGGTCTGAGCCAGGTGCGCGGCGTGGCTGTGGAAAAAGTTGTGGAAAACTCGCCCGCCGCCCAAGCCGGACTGCAGGCAGGCGACGTCATCATCAGATTTGAAGGCGAAGAAATCGAGAGCGTCCGCAAATTATCGCGCCTTATCGCGGAAATCGCGCCCGATCATCAGGTCAAACTAACGATTTTACGCAACGGCAGTGAACAGGAAATCACCGCAACGATGGGCAAACGCGAAGTTCCGGCGATGTTCAACGGTAATTTCAAGATGGAAATGCCGAATTTTGAAAATCTGCCGAAAATGCCCGAAGGTCAGCTCATGCCGAAAATGCCCGATATGTCGAAACTGCCGCAGGTTCCGGCTCTGCCGAACGGTCAGGGCGGCGCGTTTATCTGGAAAGGCGACGGCGAAACCGGCTTCTTTTTCGGCGCGAACCGTCAGATCGGGATCAGCGTTTCGTCTTTGACCAAACAGCTCGGCGAATATTTCGGCGCGCCGGACGGCAAAGGTCTTTTGATCAACAACGTCCGCGAAAACAGTCCGGCGGCGAAAGCAGGCTTAAAAGCGGGCGATATTATCGTCGAAGCCGACGGCAAGGAAATCAAGAACAATACGGATTTGATCCGCACGCTCAATGAGAAAAAAGAAGGCGACGTGCAGCTGACAATCATCCGCGACCGCAACCGCCAAACCGTGCAGGTCACGCCCGAAAAGCTGAAAGGCGAGCTGACACCGCTGTTTGACGAAACTTTACCGACGACGAATTATCGGGTTCTCGCGCCGCAGATGCAGATTGCGCCATATAAAACGACTGTTCCGACAACAGTTACGCCGCAAATTCCGCCCGTTCCAATGAAACGCGTTCTATAAACTAAAAATTATGGCTTGCTCAAATCTCAGACTTGAGCAAGCCATAATCCCTAAAACCTATTACCTATTACCTGTTTCAGCTTTTTCGATTCAAACTATCCTTCGCGAGTTGGTTTGCCTCTTCGCTCGATTGGCGCGCTTCTTCCATAATTTCCTTGAATTTTTCTTCGCGTTCCTTAAACGCGCCGATGACCTGATCGCGGACTGCGGCATTTTTCGGGTCGTAGCCGTCACGCAGTAAAATCGCGGCTTTGCGGCGTTCTTCAAAGGCTTCGACATATTTTTCCAAAGCCTGAATTTTCAAACTCAGATACTGCTTGTAATCTTCGTTGATATTTTTTTCCTGCGCCGTGCGGAGCTTGTTGATCGCTTCTTCGCCGACTTCCGTGCCGGCGTTGATTTCCGTCACGAGCTGATCGGAAATTGACCTGACCTTTTCGGAA
>DATLOR010000175.1:0-4855 GCA_035536135.1 Pyrinomonadaceae bacterium
TTGGTCGAAGAATCGCCGATTGCGGCGGACATTCATATTACGCCGAAAGATGAAAGCGCGGAAATCGCCGAAGTCAAAGCGACGGAAGATCTGGCGTGGGAAAAACGTTCGCCCGAACCGCCGAAAACGGGAAGTTCGTGGCGCGGCTTACTGGCAATTTTAGGAGTAGTTGCACTTTTGCTCGCCTTCTGGGGCGCGTCGCGATTGTTCCTGAATCGTTCAAACCAAACTGAAAATAATCAAAATCAGGAAAATACGCCGGTTTCGCCGACCGGAAAAACGCAGGATAATTCGCTGACTTCGGGCGAATCGGATATTGCTCCGCAACAGCGTTTGCAAAAAACGCCGCCGAACACGGTGCGTTTTCAAAATAACCGGGAAAATTTGAGCGAAGCCCTGGCGAAAAACTTTCTCGGATTCGAGATTTTTTACCCGCAGGATTGGACAAAAAACAAGACGGAAACGAATTTTTTGGATGTTTCAAGAAGTGATTCGAGCGGTTTTCCGATCGAGCAGATGATAATCACGCGCTATGAAAGCCGCGGCACGATGACGCTCGACAAACCGAATTTTCCGAAACTCGTCGAAAAATCGAATCAGGACTTGAAAAAATCTCTGGGCGAAAGTTTCAAGGTCATTTCTGAAAGCGAAGCGGTCATTCAAAACGGTCGCTGGAAGGTTTACGAAGTCAAATTTGAAAGCTCGGGTGTAAACCAAAAAGGCGAAAAAATCACGGTCTGGGGCAAGCGTTTATGGCTTCCCGTGCAGCGTGCCGGAGTGCAGAACGGCTTTGTGATCACATTGCTCGCAACTTCGCTTTCCGAGTCGGTCAAGGGCGTTGACGATGTCGGAACGCAGGGCGAACTGGCAAATGTTCTGGAAACTTTCGAGCCCGAGCAATTTTAATCCGCGAGAAAATGGTTTTTTCGCCGAAAGCGTAAGGAAATCTATGCCTTACGCTTTTTGTTTTGCGCACTTTAGGCTAGAATTAAGGCAATTTCTAACGATAAATTAAAATCTGAAAACCTGAACACCAATGAAAATTGTTTTAGCTGAAGAACAAAACGGTAGTCAACTGTCCGAAAAAACTTTTAGTCAAGGAATCGTCCGAATCGGGCGCGATCCCGTCGATTGTCAGATCACTTTCGACAACGCGAAATATCCGATGGTTTCGCGCAAACACGCCGAATTGCGCTTTGAAGGCGGAAGATGGTTTCTGCACGATTTGAATTCTTCCTACGGAACTTACTTGAACGGGCAAAAAGTTGCGGGAGCCCAACCCGTTGCGGTCGGAAATGTTCTCCAATTCGGCACGCAAGGACCGACGATGCGCGTTGTTTCCGTCGAAGCCGCGCAGGAGAACGCGCCGCAAATGAGCGCGCCGAAAGCACCGCCGAATATTCAGCCGACACAATTTCAGCAATCACAGCCGCCGCCGCCTCAGCAGCAAGCACAACAAAACGCGCCGAACGTTTCGAATCAAACAGCTCCGGCGCAGCTCGATTTCATCGGTTCAGCCATACATTCCGCACCGTTTAAGATCAGTAAAAGCCAGATCTGGCTCGGGCGCGAACCGGGCTGCGACATCGTCTTTGAGTCCGACGCGGTGATGGTTTCGCGCAAACACGCCGAGATCACCAATCAAAACGGCACGTATCTTTTGACCGACAACAACAGTTTTAACGGCACATTGGTCAACGGACAGCGAATTTCCGTGCAGACGCCGCTTTATCACAACGACGAAATTCAGCTCGGGGTCGGCGGTCCGGTCGTCAAATTCAATTCGCCGATGCGGATCGCTCCGAAAGGCGCGAGTCTCGCCGGGCAGCGCGCCGTCGCGCCAAGCCAGATCGCGCCTGCCGCCGCGCTCGATTCGATGGAAAACATCGGTTCGAAAACGATGATTGCGAATGTCGGCAGTATTTCGCAAAAGATTTCGCTTGACGATTCTTCGCAGCCGACGCTTTTGATGAGCCTGACCTTCGGAAGCAAACAGGAATTGATCATCGGACGCGCCGAGGAAAACGACATCGTGCTTGACGGTTTGCAGATTTCCAACCGCCACGCACGGCTCGTCCAAAGCAATTCGGGAATTGCGATCGAAGACTTTAATTCGACGAACGGCGTTTACGTCAACGGCACAAGGGTTTCGCGGCAGGGAATTTTCCCCGGCGATCACGTCCAGATCGGTTCTTTCTTACTCCAGATCGATCAATCGGGAAACATCGGTATTTTCGACACGCGCTCGAAAACGCGGATCGATTCGGTGAATATCACAAAAGAGGTCAGAAACCGTTCGGGCGGCGGATTGATCAAACTGCTCGACAGCGTTTCGCTTTCGATCCAGCCGAACGAATTTGTCGGCTTGCTCGGACCTTCGGGTGCGGGCAAATCGACGTTTATGGACGCGCTCAACGGTATGCGTCCGGCTTCGGGCGGCTCGGTTCTGATCAATAATCTCGACCTTTACCAGCATCTCGATTCTTTAAAACAATCGATCGGCTACGTTCCGCAGGACGACATCATTCACCGCGAACTGACGGTTTACCGGACGCTTTACTACGTTGCCAAACTGAGGCTTTCGGGCGACGTTTCCAAACAGGAGATCAACCAGATCATCGACGAAGTGATGGACGTGACGGGCTTGAGCGAACGCCGCGACGTGCCGATCAACCAGCTTTCGGGCGGTCAGCGCAAACGCGTTTCGATCGCTGTCGAATTGATCACGAAACCATCGGTGATCTTTTTGGACGAGCCGACTTCGGGACTCGACCCGGCGACCGAAGAAAAGATTATGGTCTTGTTCCGCCAGATCGCCGAATCGGGCAGAACCGTTATTCTGACGACGCACGCGATGGAAAACGTCAAATTGTTCGACAAGATCGTGCTTTTGATGCGCGGCAAACTCGCCTTTTACGGCAAGCCCGACGAAGCTTTGAAACATCTCGGCGCGTCGAGTTTTAAAGAGCTTTATGACAAACTCGAAGACCCGATCGAACAAAAATTGAAAATGGGCGGCGGCAATCGTCACCAGGTGACGGAAGCCGTTGCCGAAGAATGGAAACAGAAATTTATCCAAACTCCGCAATACCGCAAGAACGTCTATGAACCGCTAAAAGAGCTCGGCACACTGCAGTCGCCGGGTGTTCAGAAAAAACGGCGGCTCGGCGTTTTCGGTTCGATCCGCCAGTTTTTGACGCTTTCCCGGAGATATTGGGAAGTGCTTTTCCGCGACAAACTCAATCTGTTCATTTTGTTCGTCCAATCGCCGATCATCGCCTTTTTGACCTATCTCGTGATGGGCGACGATCAGCCGCGTGATTTTGCCTATTTCGTTTTGTCGCTGGTTGCCGTGTGGTTCGGAACAAGCGTGTCGGCGCGTGAGATCATCCGCGAACGTCCCGTTTACAACCGCGAACGAATGGTCAATCTCGGACTTCTGCCTTATGTTATGAGCAAGCTGTTCGTGCTCGGGTTTATCGTCGGTCTGCAATGTCTGTTCCTGTTCGTGCCGCTCAAATTCCTTGATATTACAGGGATTATGCCGATGCCGGGCGAGCTTTTAGGCGTTCCGCAATTTTGGGCGATGCTGCTGACCGCCGGAGTCGGCATTTCGCTCGGACTCGTGATTTCCGCGCTTGTTAAAACCTCGGAACTGGCGACGAGCCTGGTGCCTCTGATCCTGATTCCGCAGATTCTTTTTTCGGGACTCGTCGGCGTGCCGAGCGGCTTGAACAAGGTCGTCGGTCTGGTGATGCCCGCAACCTGGGCGTTCGACACGATGAAGCAATTTTCGGGTCTCAAGGTTTTGCGCGAGGACGGCGACAAGGACGACGCTAACAAAGATTGTTCAAAAGAGCCGTGCGGTCTTTATAAACAGGTCGAATACGATAACAAACAGATTATCAAAAAGGCTGAAAAAGATATCGCCGATTATAAATCCGACGCGAAAAAGGATATGGATAAGTACAAGAAAGATATGGACGATTATCAGGACGATATGGCGAAGTATCAGATGGGACAAATATCCAAACCCGAAAAGCCGAAACAGCCCGAACTCAAGGAAGTTCCCAAGATCGATCCGGCAAAGGAAATTCCGAAGGATCTCAGCGGCTATATCGATTTTCTGCATCCGTGGATGGACGAAGTTTTAAATCAGCTTGTTTTAATGCTAATGTTTTTTATATTGGTCGTGACCGCGCTGATGGTCCTCAGAATGCAGGACATCGGTTAGCGGGAATAAATTTGCGCCCCGTTTAGATTTACACTCTAAACTTAATGTGCGATCAAGGCATCAAAAGTTTTAATTTTATGAAAGTTTTACTGAAGAATTTAGGTTTATTTATTGTTCTGAGTCTTGTTTTCTCAGCTCTGACCTCTTGCACCAGCCCTCAAACGGCTTCGGTTAATGAATCGAATGATGCGTCGAATACGACGACCGTGCCGCCCGAAAAGAAAAAGATAAATTATCCGCCCGCGCCGTCCGCGATTATGACGGCAGACGTCAAACTTCTGGACGGGACAAACTTTAAATTACAGGATAAAAAAGGCAAAGTCGTATTGGTCAATCTCTGGGCAACCTGGTGCGGTCCCTGTATCAACGAAATGCCGCATCTTGTTGAAATGCAGGAAAAATTTAAAGATAAAGGGTTTGAGATCGTCGGGTTGGATATTGACGAGGAATCAAAAGAAGAAATTGATGCTTTTGCCGCCAAACAAAAATTAAACTACCAACTCGGCTGGTCGGGTAATTTGATCAAGAACGAGTTTGTTAAAGTTACGCGTTTGGACGGAATTCCGCAAAGTATTCTGATCAACCGCGACGGACAATTGACCGGCGTTTTCACGGGCGGCA
>DATLOR010000176.1:0-2223 GCA_035536135.1 Pyrinomonadaceae bacterium
AGGTTAGGCAGATTTCAGAAGGAGCAAACCCGCAAATCCAAAGAACGGATGCGCCCGCCGCTCTTTCACGCAAGGCTAAACTTGCGGAAAAAGCAAACACTGCCCCGAAAATTAAAAAATCCCCGTTGCGGAGATTCCTGATTCCCGCTATTTTCCTCGTTCTCGTGCTCGGCGCTGCCGCCTGGTTCGCGCGGAGCCTGTTTCGGCAAAGCGGAACGGTCTTGAGCGCGCCGTTTGTTGCCGAAAAACTTTCGACCAACGGAAAAAGCAGTTTCGCCGCGCTTTCGCCTGACGGGAAGAATCTGGTTTACACGAACCGGACGCCGGTCGAAACGGAAGGGATCTGGCTGCGGTGGATCGAAACCGACGAAAATATCGAGCTCATCCCGGCGGTGGAAGGAGCGCATTACGATCTGGAATTTTCACCCGACGGACGCGTGATCTATTACAGTTTCGTTCCGTGGCAGCCCGATCAGCCGAGCGGAATTTACCGCATTTCGATCGCGGGCGGCGTTCCGGAAAAAATCGCGGGCGACGTGTTCGGACGCCTCGGCGTTTCGCCCGACGGCACGCGGATCACATATAACCGCTGTCCGCGCCGCGAAGACGAATATTGTTCGCTCTGGATCGCCGATGCCGACGGCAAAAATGAACGAAAACTGATTACGCGCGCATCGGGGCTTTACGTCGGCGACAGCGATTTTTCGCCCGACGGCAAGCGGCTCGCTTTCACGGTCGGGCAGGCGCGCAACAAGGCAAACGAATTCGGTGTCTGGATGCTCGATCTGGAAACGGGCGCAGAAAGCGAATTCACGCCCGACAAATTTTATCTGATCACCAGCTTGTCGTGGCTTCCCGATACAAGCGGACTCCTGCTCACGGCTTTCAAGTTCCCCGACAATAATTTCCGGATCTGGCAGATCCCGGTCGGCGGCGCGGCAACCGCTCTGTCAAAGGATTCGGAACATTACGAGTTTTTGAGCATCGACAAAGAGGCGAGCCAGATCGCCGCCGTCCAGACCAAAGAAAGCTACCAGATACGGCTTGTCGATTTCGATAATCCTTCGAATATCCGCTTTCTGGCGGACGGCGGAACGGCGGGATTCGCGCCCGACGGCAAGGTCTTTTTTTCCTCGACGATGTCGGGCAACCACGAGATTTGGAGCATTAACCCGGACGGCACGAACCGGCGGCAGCTGACCAACAGCAAGGACGAAGAATATTACCCGGTCGTTTCGCCCGACGGCAATACGGTCTTTTTCGCTTCGACCCGTTCCGGCGCGGCGCAGGTCTGGCGCATGAAAACCGACGGCACTGAACAGACGCAGGTCACAAACAAGACGGGCGGCTTTCCGCTCTCGATCACCACGAACGGCGAATGGCTGTATTATATGCACGGCGTTGACCGCACGCTCTGGCGCGTTTCGCTCGAAAACGGCGAGGAACAGCTCGTTTTGAACAAGCAGAATTGGCTCGGTTTCGGCAGTAAGCAGAATTGGCTCGGTTTCGGCGTTTCGCCGGACGGCACGCTCGCGGCGTATCCCGAAAAACAAGGCGACGAAACCGTTCTCACCGTCGCGCAAATTCCGGGCGGGCAGCGGGTTAAAACATTCCACCTGCCCGACAAAAAACTGGTTCTGCAGCAAATCGGATGGATGCCGGACGGAAGCAGTCCGCTTTATGTTTCGATCGATCAGAAGTTTGAAAATGTTATTTTGTGGAAACAGCCGCTCAACGAATCCGCACCGCGTCAAATTGCCGTACTCGGCAATTATGCGGTTTCCGGCTATACCCTGCCCGTCTCGCCGAACGGTAAGACCTTTGCCGCCGTCCAGCAGGAAATAATGTCCGACGTCGTTTTGCTGAAAGGCTTGCGATAGGTCGTTAAAACCGCCCCTTAAATCCTCTTTTCATAATCTTTAAAAATTCCCGCCGCTAAATTTTATTCATTTTTTGCCGCAAATTTTTTTGATCCGGTCGTCCGAATCATTGTATTGTCCAACAACAAAGTTTTGTCATTCAATGTTTAAAGAGATAAAATGATAAGTCAGAAACGTGGCAAAAATCAGTTCAGCTTTTTTTCCGGAGGCATTATGTCTTTACCCTTCAACCAGTTATACGAGTTCGGAGAGTTTTGTCTCGATCCCCGTGAAAAGATTCTGAAGTGCTCGGGAAAGCCGGTCGAGCTGACGCCGAAGGGTTTTGAACTGCTCTGCCTGTTTG
>DATLOR010000177.1:0-3342 GCA_035536135.1 Pyrinomonadaceae bacterium
CGTTCGCCGTCAATATTTTGATAGACGACCGGTTTGTGCTGGCGAAGCGTGCCGCCGCCCGTTTCAAGCAGCAGATCACCCGACGTTTCTTCGATCTTTGCGCTTTTGATGCCGTCGAATTTGAGTTTGATCTGGTTCGGGTCGGCTTCGGGGCGAACTAAAAAATCGTATTCGAGCTGCTGCCCGCTGCCGTAATAAACGAGGTCGACGCCTTCATAAACGGATTCATATTTGACCTTTTCGTAATTCGAAACGCCGGTCTGCCATTTTTCGGGATCGTTGCCGATAAAATAGTTCGTTTTGCTTGCCGTTTCGCCGAGACCGCTGACCTTCGGCGAAAGATTCGCGCCGTCAATTTTCATTCGCACGACGGCTTGTTGATTTTCCTTATCCTTTTTCAAAGCCAGAACCGCTTCCCGATCGGTCAAAAAAAGCGAATAACCGTGACCGCGCGCGAGAAATTTTACGCGCTCGTCGGTTTGACCCGAATTCGGCTCGAAATTGATCGGCAGCTTCCCGTAATCTAGGGCGATTTTATCAATTGCCGGAACGACGGTCTTTACCGCGTTTGAATCGAGATTTCCGGCTGCCGACTGCACCGGAGCGCCTTGTGAATCGGACACCGAATTTTGTTTCAGAATAAAAGTAAAAATAAATAAAACCGAAAAGACGAGTGCGCCGCACAAAGCGGTAAATATTTGGTGCTTCATAAAAATCTCTCCCTTACTCATTCAACAGTGTCAAAATCCGACGTGAAAAGACATTTCCGGTAAAAATTGCGTTTTAAAATATATATCCCTGAAAAAAACAATCCGGCATTCTTTCACCCGGCGGATTAAGCCGCCCGAAATTAATTTTCAATGTGCCGAAAAAAATCGTTAAAAGCCGCTCGATATGAGCGGCTTTTTAGTCGAATGATTAAACTAATCTGCTCTATTTTCGATTATTCGGAGCACCATTCACCCGTTTTTTGCAGACAGGCAAATTGAGCGGCAAAAGCACTTTCCGAGTCCAGCGGCTTGCCGTCTTTGGTAACCATGAAAAGAAATGCGTCCCCGGCGATTGCCTGTTTCACGGGCTCGATGATGATCGGACTGATCGCATAGATTCCGCGATACGGTGAATCGTCCCAAAACACGCGTTTCTGCATCGAGATGCATTCGTATTTTGCCAGTTCGTCAAGATCCGATTTGGTTTTGATGAGCGGCGTTCCTTCCAGCGAAAGACCGTTTTTCTTCGCCATATACTGCATCATCTGAACACCTTCTTTGGTATTAAACGCCTTTTCGGTATAGTTGACCAAAACTATTACTCTGACGCCGAGCACATTGCTGTACGGCTCGGGCAGCAAACCTTCCTGCGTCCGGTCGATCAATGCCGACTGGCGGACATTGGTAAACGCAAACAGACTGGGATCGCTGAATTTTGGAAAAACGTATATCGGATAAGTGTTTGCCGCTTCTCTGGCTTGCATGCCGATGCCGTCTTCAGTAAAACCGTCTTCGCGAAGTTCGCCGAGCGGAGTCCAGAAAAGCATCTCACCATTCTGTCCGTACGCCGGAAGTGTAACCAGAACGCGTACGCTCCGGTGTCGCGGATCGCTTGTGAGCCCGAACACGGATAGATAATCGGTGCCCGTCCGCCGCTCGATGATGAACTTCGGCGAAACTCCGTTTTTTATGTAATAATCATCGTTGAAATCATGCGGATACGTCGATGTATCTTCAGCGATAGTCGAAAGATTACCTCTGCTTATTTTTTGTGCCGGCACTGAGAGAACAAATGTCAACAGTAAAAACACAGTAATAATCATAGAAAAAAAGATATTTGAACGTATAAATTGTTTTTTCATTTTCTTTATCTCCTTATTAAATTTGTGTCTCTCTAAATTTTGACGCGTCAAAACTTGCTAGCCGGATTCAGTTCCTCATGCAAACTAATCAGCATCACTAAATTCAAGTCAATTGCCGTGCCGGTGAAAAATGATTCTAAAGCCGATGTTTACTGGATTTAAATTGTCTGTTTAGATCTCTTTTTTTAAAAGTGGGCGTATTGACCCAACCCGTGTGAAATATTTCACAGTGTCAGGCAATTTCAGACTTCCGATTATTTGTTTTTGAAAGGCGGTCGGACGGAAAAACTGTCGGAGATTTTCTCCGGAAATTCGATACTAATTCAAAAGGATTCAGGTCAGCGTCTCCGGCGTTCGAAGCGGTTTTCCGCGACCGCAAAGCGTTCAAGATCGCGGTTGAATTTTCCCGCCTCGTTGAAAAGCGGAAAAAGCTGGGTGTTCGGCGCGAGAAAAGCGGCGCGCAGCTCGACGGGGCGCGAACCGGCGCGATTGATCACGCGGACGCGCGTTCCGCGCACTTCTTCGATCCAGGAGGCGAATTCTTCGGCGTTCCCGATGGTTGCCGAAAGCAGCAGAAGCCGGATGCGCGGCGGCGAGAGAATGATCGCTTCTTCCCAGACGTGCCCGCGTTCTTCGTCCGCCAGATAATGCGCTTCGTCTAAGATAACAAAATCGGTGCCGACCTGTTCGCCGTTGCGGAGCGCGTCGAACAGTTGGTTGCGGTAGATCTCGGTCGTTCCGACGATCAGCGGCGCATTCCAGTTTTCTTTTCTGTCGCCCGTTAAAATGCCGACGTTTTCCGCGCCGAATTCCGCGCCGAATTCCATATATTTCGAGTTTGTCAGAGCTTTCAGAGGCGTTGTGTACCAGGCACGTTTGCCCTGTTCGAGAAGGCGGCGGATTTCTTCGCGGGCAATCCAGGTCTTGCCGCTGCCGGTCGGCGCGGTGACGAGAACGTCCTGCGTTTCGATCGCCTGCAGAGCTTCGATCTGAAAATCATCGGGCACGATCGGCTTTGGTTCGGGTGTTCCGATGCCGCCTAAAAGCTTTTCGAGCGCGCGTTTTTGCGAGTCGTTGAGCTCCGCCGGGCGCGCGTCATTGAAACTTTCGGGTGCAAGTTCGCGTTTAAAATTTCGTTCTTTATGACGATTGATATTTGAACGCGACTTTTCCCGGTTACTGCGGTTGTTGGTTTTTCCCTTAAAATTACGCGGCATAAAGGAAAATGGTAAAGGTTTTGGAAGCGAAAGTCTATTCCTTTCAATTACTAATCGAAAGTGGTAAAATGACAAATTGTTTCGCAACGGATCAGCCGGAGCGGGCATCTATTATTTACGGCAAGTTTTTTTATCGCTGAATTTTAATAATGGTTTTATAGAAGTATGCAAGAGCAGGAATTATTTCAAGGCTACGAAGTTAAAAACTGGGATTTCAGCCCGCGTTTATATAAAATTTTGGCGGCTTCCGCAATTTTTAATATTCTCGCGCTG
>DATLOR010000178.1:0-3447 GCA_035536135.1 Pyrinomonadaceae bacterium
TTTCAAAGATTTCGCGCACATACCCGATACAGCGTTTATGAAAAAACTCGCGTGTTTCGGGACGAATTTTATTCATAAACCAGTAAAGATACTTCATCCAATGCTGCCGGTTTCGCAAAACCCAGTTGTAAACATTGACGAGTTTTTCGGTGATGTGATGCGATTCTTCGACGGCTTTGATGGTCCGCACGGCAAAGGATTCGCCTTTCCAGAATTTTTCCAAGCCGCCGACAATAGCTTGCGCCGCCGAGCGGTGTCCGCCGCCGGTATCGGATGAGATGATGAGAATTTTTGGTGTGTGTGGCATTTAATTCCAGATAAATAAACGCGAATCTCAAAATTTAAGTTTCGCGTTTATTTGTAGTTCGGGTTAGGCCTTGACGGCAATTCCATCGGTTTGCGGTTGACTCAAATTCTTTGCCGCTTTTTTCATCTGCCCTTCGAGTTTTTTGATCTGGATCAGATGCTTCGGATTCAAAGGCAGACTCGGGTAAAAGCAGTTCGATTCATGCGTGCAGAAACAGCCCGCGCCGGCTTCGATCCGGCGTTGTTTCATCAGATCCGTGCGCCAGGCGGCTTGAAAATCCCAATTATAATCACGCAGATTTAAAACGTCGGGTTTATTTTCGCACGACGAAAGCACACCGTTATCGTAAATCACCGCGCCGGCGCTTCCGGCGTAACATTTTAATTGCGCCTTATTTTCTTCCTTGGTTTTCGCGATCAGATCGTGCATATAAATATCGACGGCGGCTTTGAAAAAGCCTGATTTTCCGCCGTAATTATTTTTCAGCGTCGCATTTTTAGTGTCTTCGAGAATCATATGCGACAACTTTTGATACATCGTATGATCGAAATTCAATTCGTTCGGGTCTTTTGACGGCGGACGAATGTAATTGATATTGATCTTGTCGGGTTTGAGATCGTATTTGAGGAAATCATACCATTCAAAAATCGTGTCCTGATTCGAATTCATCACGCAGGTGCAGGTCTGAATGTCGAGTTTGGGAAACTGTTCGCGCTTCATCTGCTGAAGAGTGCGCGCCGTGTGAATCGCCTTGTCCCAACTTCCCTCTTTCTGACGAATTTTTTCGTGCGGCGCTTTGACGCCGTCGATGCCGAGCGCGACCGTCACGTTCAGATCGGGACATTCTTCCATAATGCGTGTGACATCGGGGAAAATTCTTTGATGAATCTGCCCGTTCGACATCAGATAAACCGAATCGAGCTTGTTATTTTCATAAAATGCGCGAACGATTTCGGGCAAATCCTTACGCGTAAACGGTTCGCCGCCCGCGAGCACGAGAACCCCGAGATTGCCGCCGAGTGTTTCGGAAATTTTGGCGATCTCATCGGTTTTCATCTGTAATTTCTTGCGCGGTCGGTCATCGAGCTCTTCGGTGAAGAAACAGTGCGTGCAGCGCATATCGCAGACGCTGGTGACCAAAATATTTAAAAATACGGGCGAAATCGGTCTCCCGATCAAGATGCTCGCGTATCGTTTGAAAATTTCTTTTGTTGCAAAATCCATTATTTTATCCTTCTGAAAACTTAACTGCGAGGCTTTGATGCCATAAGTTTCCGCTACGTTTTAATTTATCTTATATCAACACCTTTGAGCAAGATAGACGCAAATTTAAGTCGTTTTTATGTGTAATTTGAATGTAATAGTTTTAGTCGCCGCCGGTTTAAGTTAAAATTAACTTATGTTTCGCAGAGTTTATTTAGACAATTCAGCTACGACGCCGGTTGATAAAGACGTTTTTGAAGCGATGATTCCATTTTTGACCGAAAAATTCGGTAATGCTTCGAGTATTCATTTTTTCGGTCAGGAAGCCCGCGCCGCGATCGATAAAGCACGGCATCAGGTCGCCGAATTGATTAATGCGCGTCCGAACGAGGTCGTTTTTACGTCAGGTGGCACCGAGTCAAACAACCTCGCGATTCGCGGGCTGCTCGAAGCGAACGACAAATACGGAAAGCATATCATCACATCCGAGATCGAACATTCAGCGGTCAAAGAAGTTTGTCTTGATCTGGAAAAACGCGGATATGAAGTTACGTATTTGCCGGTTTATGAAGACGGACTTGTGAGAATCGAAGATGTTAAAGCGGCAGTTCGGGAAGACACGATTTTAATTTCCGTTATGTTTGCCAACAACGAACTCGGCACGATTCAGCCTGTCGAGGAAATCGGTCGATTGGTTCGTGAATTAAAGGAAAACGGCAAAAAAATCTGGTTTCATACCGACGCGGTGCAAGCCGTCGGAAAAATCGGGACGGACGTTGAAGAAATCGGCTGTGATTTACTCTCGATTTCAGCGCATAAAATTTATGCCCCGAAGGGAGTCGGCGCACTTTATGTGCGGCGCGGCGTGCGTCTGCATAAACAAAATATCGGCGGACATCAGGAACGCGAACGGCGCGGCGGCACGGAAAATGTGCCGTATATCGCCGCGTTCGGCAAGGCTTGCGAACTGGCAAAAGAGAATCTGGCGAAAGATTCGGCGCGGCTTGCCGGTTTGCGGAATAAATTTGAAAACGAGATCGGGGAGAAGATTTCCGATCTCGTTTTTAACGGCAACCGCGAAAATCGACTGCCGAATATTTCAAACGTCTCTTTTCGCTTCATCGAAGGCGAAGGATTGCTGATCAATCTCGATATGCAGGGCATTGCCGTTTCGACCGGCGCGGCTTGCAGTTCGGGAAGTCTCGAACCATCGCCCGTGATCCGCGCGCTCGGCAGAAACGACGAATTGGCACGCGGCGCGATCCGCTTCAGCTTCGGCAAAGAAAATACGGCGGAAGATGTTGAATATCTGCTGGAAATCTTGCCGAAAGCCGTTGAGAACTTACGAAAACTTTCGCCTGTTTACTCAAAACAAGCTGGCAAATAGAAATTTTGAGCTTAGCTTTAACAAGTTTTTTTTCCGACCAAAGCAATAATTATTGGTTCAAAGTTCCAACGGTGATAAATCTAACATCGTAAATCAACACTCATTGCCCGTTAAAATTTTTCAGGCGTAAAATCACTCTTTTGCCGGAATGCGCCGCCCGTACCGCTTTTGCATATATTCCATTTGCCATTTGAACTGCGCCGCACGGCAAAACGCTACTTTGCCGTCGCCGTCAAAATAGTCCGGCACCGGTTCGTCGCCATTTATGCCCCATTGGAAATTAACTTGCTGCGAACCTTGTCCGCCGGGAATCCTATCAGGTGCCGGTTCCTGATCGTCAAACGGCAAGGTCCGCAGACGGTGCGGCAGTGGCATTGGCGCCCCGCTCGCCAACACTCTACTACTGCCCGCGTATAAAAATTCCTCCGATAGTTTGGGTATTTAGCGTCGGCGCGGTCAGGAACGAGTTGATATGTTCAGAAAAGACTGGTGTTTTCGGCTCGCTGATCTCCGTCATCAGTCCGCTGTTGACGCATCGTATCTTTCTCCA
>DATLOR010000179.1:0-2426 GCA_035536135.1 Pyrinomonadaceae bacterium
GCAGTTACAATTTCAGTTATTATTCGATCCAGACCGGAAATCCCGGCGATATCATTCAGCCCGGCGATTACGACGGCGACTATGTTGCCGACATCGGTTTTTATCGCCCTTCGACACAAAGTTGGAAAATTACGTTCCGGGGTTTTGAAACGAATTTCGGCGGAAGCAACGTCATTCCGACGGCTTCGATGCTGAAAATCGAATAATTTTCCGAGCGAAATTAATAAAAAGGCATCAAGATTTCTGATGCCTTTTTTTATCTGCCGATGTCGCGCCGATATTGCATCCCGTTCCACGAAATATCGTTGACCGCTTCGTAGGCGCGTTGTAATGTTTCCGAAAGATTGTCGCCGACCGCCGTCACGCCGAGAACTCGCCCGCCCGAGGCTATGAAATGTCCGTGTTCGTCTCTGGCGGTTCCGGCGTGGAAGATTTCAACGTTTTCGTGATTTCGTGCCAGATCCAATCCGTAAATAATATCGCCGGTTTGCGGCTTGTTCGGATAATGCCGTGAAGCGAGCACCACGCACGCCGCGCTTCCCGTCTGCCATTCGAGCGGGATCTTATCGAGCGTTTGCGTCAGAATCGCTTCGCAAATTTCGACCAGACCGGTTTCGAGCTGAATTAAAATCACCTGCGTTTCCGGGTCGCCGAACCGCACGTTGTATTCCAGAACTTTCGCGCCAGCGTCCGTCATCATCAGTCCGAGAAACAAAATTCCGCGGATCGGAAAACCGTCTTCTTTTGCGCCCTCGAGCGTCGGTTTAATGACTTCTCCGATGATTTTCGCCGTTTGTTCTTCGGATAAAAGATGCCGATCGGAAACCGTTCCCATTCCGCCCGTGTTCGCGCCCGTATCGCCTTCGCCGATGCGTTTATGATCGCGCACGGGCGGCATCAGCGCAAAATTTTCACCGTCGGCGAACATTATCAGCGAAACTTCCCTGCCGAACAGGCATTCTTCGAGAACGATTTTCTCGGTCGCGTCCTTGCCGACGAGCTCTTCCATTTCGTCGATCGCCCGCACCGCTTCATTTCGATCAGCGGCAACGACGACGCCCTTGCCCGCCGCGAGCCCGTCGGCTTTAACGACCGTCGGTGCATCTTTTTCGCCGAAAAATCCGCTTTCCAAAATTTGGCGGGCTTCAGCGGTTGAAAATGCCGTTTTGTATTTGGCGGTCGGAATGTTGTGCCGCGCCATAAAATCTTTCGCGAATGATTTACTGGATTCCAACTGCGCGGCTTTTTTACTCACCCCGACGATTTTTAGCCCGCGCGTTTCAAATTCGTCAACAATTCCGAGCGCGAGCGATGTTTCGCCGCCGACAAATGTTAAATCAACCGCATTCTCTTCGGCAAAATCGGCGAGCTTTTCGATTTCCGTCGGTTTGATCGCAACACATTCGGCAATTTCGCCGATTCCGGCATTGCCGTCGGCACAAAATATTTTTTCGACCCGTTTGCTTTTTTGAAATGAACGGCAGAGCGCGTGCTCGCGTCCGCCCGACCCGACAACCAAGATTTTCATAGCTTTAATTTATCTCAAAAACTTGTTTTTTAGTCCATTGAGTAATATTATTTTTTTCGGGTTTTCGCTGTTTTCAAATTCAGTTTTTGAAAATTTCAGAAACAAAGTTGTGTTTCCCAACAAATTGTTTCAAATTTGTGACGATTGCACTTGACAGCCAAAAGCATTAGTTATAATTTCAACAATGATTCACTCTATATATTTACAAATAAAAACTGTGTAATCGCTTTAGTTTTGCCGAAAAGTCGTGCCCCTGCTTGTTTTAAATTAAAAATCCAGCAATGTCTTTTCCGGTAAAAAGTTTTCGCCACTAACAAATCTTTCACTCAATCATTTAGAACGAAGGCACAAGCGAAAACAAGGAGGGAAAATGAAACCGCAAGTTGAAGCGAATAACTTGAAAGAATTTAACGAAAAAACCTTTGCCGACGAAGCGGACTTTCAGGACAAAAACATCCTTTGTATCGACTGCGGCGAGGAGTTTGTCTGGTCAGTCGGCGAACAGGCTTTTTTTCGCGATAAAGGTCTGACCAACCCGCCAAAACGATGCAAGGAATGCAAACACGCGAAAAATGAACGGCTTGCCGCGATTACCGCTGCCCAAGCCGCCGGTGTCAAGCAAAGGATCGAAGTTGCCGTGCATTGTGCAAAATGCCAGTCATACACAACCGTTCCGTTTTATCCGTCGCAAGGTCGTCCTGTTTTGTGCCGCAGTTGTTATCTTGAAAAACATCCCAATTTAATCAACGGCAATCTCAAGAAATAATTAACCACCGACGTGAACACTCGGTCGACGTTCCGGGTCGTCCTCGGCTTGCCGAAGGATTTCTCTCGTCACGGGCGCCGTGTCCCCTTCGCCGAATAACACGAAGCGAATAAGATACATGATCGGATTGCC
>DATLOR010000180.1:0-28540 GCA_035536135.1 Pyrinomonadaceae bacterium
TTCCGAAAAACTCTTATAATCTCAATCCGAAAGAAGTTGACCAGCCAGAAGTAAGTTTTAAAGGCACGTTAACGCAAAATGGCAAATTTCATAAAGCTGCACAAGATTATAAGAATGGATTGTGTAACGCTGAACTTGTAAAAGTTTATGAAAAAATACGTGATGGAATTTGGTCCTACAATGGATTTTTCGAGTTGATTGATTCTTGGATTGAGAACGATGGAAAACGGCATGTTTTCAAGTTTAAGTTAATTGGTATTGAAGACATTGATTTAAATTCTGAAACAGTTGAAATTCATGAACGAAGACGAATTATACCAACCGAAATAAAACTTGAAGTTTGGAAAAGGGACGATGGAAAATGCACTATGTGTGGCGCAACCGATGAATTACATTTTGACCATATTCTACCTTTTTCAAAGGGTGGAACCTCGATAAAAGTCGAAAATGTTCAGTTATTATGCGCGCGGCATAATTTAGAAAAAAGTGACAAAATAATTTAACTGACAAACCAATTAAAAAGACGCGACTAATTTGTTTTAATTATTCGCGTCTTTTCGTGTAATTTGCGGACAAATTAGGTTAACTTCAGCTCTTGAAACGGCGTTTCGGTCGGATACCAGAAACGGGTAATCCAGAACCATTGGACAAAACCCAGCAGGAAAAGCACGATCGTGGTCAAATACGCGCCTTCGAGCGAAAGCGGATTCATTTCGAGAACATACCACGCGAAAAAGACGACTGCGCCGCCGAAAAGACCGCACGGCAGAGAAAGCAGAAGCATCAAGCCGTTGAGCGCGAGAAGCGTGTTCAGCAGATTCGGTGATTCATTGCCGAACCACGAGTAGATCAATAAACCGAGCGAGAGAATGGCGACAACCGACCAGATGCGTTTCAAGTTTGTTTTAATGTTCATAATTTTTCCTCCTTAAGATTTGGTAACTGGTTAGATACCGACTTTTTTAAATTGTTCCCGGGCAAATGTTTTTTATTTTGTGTCTTTTTCCTGAAAGACTCTTTCAATCGGCGTTCTTCCGTCGGAATCGCAAAATGGGATATTGTTCGCCGCTTTCGCTTCCAAAAGTTGTATCTCTGATTTGGCGCCGAACAAATTGAGCATTTGAAAACGCGGCTCATTGCGCAAAACTCGCGGCACGATCCAAAACCACTGCACCAAACCGAACACGAAAAGCAGAAAAAGATTCAGATACATTCCCTCGATCGAATTCGGATTGACGTCCAGCACAATTCCGGCGAAATACATCGCGGGCAGTCCGAAAAGACTCGACGGAAATGACAAAATAAACATCGAAACGCTTGCCGTGCCGATCGCATTTTCGGCAAAATTAGAAGCGTTTGCGGAAGACGGCATAAAAACCGGCAAAAGCAGGGAAAAGACGCTGACCAGCAGCCACAGCCCGCTTAAGCTCAATTTAACCTTTTCTTTCATAATTTTCCTCCTCAGATTTGGTAAATATTTAGACACCGCCGCGCCCTCGTTTGTTCCCGAGATTATTAAATATTTCGTGGTATAATTTGCGAAGAAAAGTTACTCTGAAACGAATTAAAATTATGACAACAGATTTCCTGACAGGCACGGTCAAAGGTCCGGGCGAACTGCCGCACGAATATCTTTTTATCACCAAAGACAACGAAAAAACGCGCATCGGCGAGTTTGTTTATTATCAGGCGAAGGTCGGCGAACGGGAACGGCAAATCATCGGCACGATCAAAGGGCGCAAGCTTGTCAGGAATTTGCCCGACGCGTTTCTTTCCGACCCGAACACGCCGCCGTCGATGGTTTCTTCCCTGATCGGACTCGACGGCGACGGCTGCGAGATTTACGAAATTCAGGTCGAAACGATCGGCTTTTTCGACACGACCGTCAAGGATTTCAACAATCCGCGCATTCCGCCCAACCCGGGGCAAGCCGTTTTTCTCGCATCGAGCGAAACGCTCTCGAAAATGCTCAGCGCGAAAAAATCGGCGGAGACGGGTTCGGCGCATATCGGCTCGCTTTTAACGCGCGATTCGGGCGAAGTTCCGATCGTTTTGTCGGTCAAAGACGTGGTTTCAACGCACCTTGCCATCTTAGCTTCGACGGGTTCGGGAAAATCCTACACGGCGGGTGTTTTTGTCGAGGAATTGATGAACAATTACAACCGCGCCGCCGTTTTGATCGTTGACCCGCACGGCGAGTATCACACGATGCAGTCGATTCAGGGCAACGAACAGTTTTTCGGCGCGGACGGGTATAAACCGGAAGTCAAGATCTTTACGCCCGACAAGATCAAGGTGCGCTTTTCGACGCTCACCGAGGCGGACGTAAAATATCTTCTGCCCGAAGGCACCTCCGATAAAATGGCGCATTTTCTCGCGCAAGCCTTTCGCAGTTTACAGGAACGCCTGAAGATGGAGCGGCGGCAGGATTACGCCTACGCCTATCACGATCTGCGCGACGAGGTGAACGCGCAGAAATACGGCGACGAATCGAAAAAAGACGGCTCGGGCGGCAATGTTTCTTCGATCGACGGGCTGCTCTGGCGGATGGATTCGCGCTTCGATAAACCCGACAGCATCTTTTCGGCGCAGGAGCATATTCCGCTCAAGGATCTTTTCGCGCCCGGACGCTGCACGATCCTGCAGCTTTCGGACATCGAACAGCACGAACAGCAGGTGATCGTCGGCACGCTTCTCAGACGCGTCAATAAAGCGCGAATGCTCACCGTCCGCGATGAAGCCCAGCCGAACACGGAAAATCATCTGCCTTATCCGGTTTTCACGCTCCTTGAAGAAGCGCACCGTTTCGCGCCCGCCGGTGCGAGCGTCGTTTCGACGAATATCCTGAAACAGATCCTCTCGGAAGGTCGCAAATTCGGCGTCGGCATCGGGCTGATCACGCAGCGTCCGGGCAAACTCGACCAGGACGTTCTCTCGCAATGTATGACGCAGATCATTATGCGGATCGTCAACCCGATCGATCAACAGACCGTCGCGCAATCGGTCGAAGGCGCGGGGCGCGCAATGCTCGCCGAACTGCCCGCGCTCACCAAAGGTCAAGCCGTTATTTCAGGCGTCGGCATCAACACGCCCGTCATGTGCCGCATCCGCTCGCGCCTGACCCAACACGGCGGCGAAACCTTCGACGCGCCGTCGGAATGGATGAAATGGCATTCCTCAGGCGAACAATCAAAACGCGATCAGGACAACGCGCCCTATCTCAAACAAGGCTCGGACAAAAAGCCCGAGAAGATCGGCAATATCAGGATTTGAGGCAAATTTTATGAAAAAGATATTTCTGCAAATTTTAGCTGTCTTGTTTTTAGCCGGCTCAATTGCGGCACAGTCCGAAACGCAAAAGGCTTTTGACGAATGGGGAGAAAAAACAAACTCGGAAGACATGAGCGTTCGCCTGAGTAATTTAACGCTCGAGTTAGGAAACCGACCGGGCAGCAAAATTGCTATCAAAGTTTACGGCGGAACCGATAAGTATTTTACGAGCCCGTATTGGCGCGGCGCGGCTATTATATCTTACTTTAAAGGCGGGAGATTTTCGCCCGAAAGCTATTCGATTGAATACTGTAATGTAAACAGGGAAGCCTTGCGGACGGAATTTTTTATACTTCCGCAAAGCGAGCGGCTTCCGAAATGCGCAGAAAATCTTGAAACTCCGGCAAAGACCGTTTTGTTTGAAAACATCTATTTTACTTACTCAAAATTTAAGTTCATGCCGCTCGAAGATACATTATTTAATCCGGTCGGAGCCGCGAACGGCGAATATTCCGAAGCGGCTCTCGGTGCGTTAAAAAGATTGTTAAAGAAGTCTCCCGAGAGCAAGATTTATATCATTTCGTATCTTAAAACCAATTTTAGCTGGAATGGAAAGCGTCAAATCTACGTGGAAAACCCGCCCGTCATAGATAAAAAATCGCTCGGACATAGAATGCGGCGAGCGGCGCAAACCGAGTTTATCAAGAAAGGCGTTGCGGCTTCGCAAATCATTACGGTTGATGGCGGATATGTTAACGATTTTAGAACACTGGAACTCTGGTTTGTTCCGAAGGGCGGCGAAATTCCGAAGCCGAAGCCGGATTATTTTCCGAAGAAAGCAAAATAAGGTTTAAAATTAAATGTAGGGGCAGCGGCTTGTCCCTGCCCGATGAGCGAAGCGAAAAAAACGTTTCGCGTCGAATCAACATTGAATATTTTGAGACATTGTTTGCGTCTTTCGACGCGTCGGGCAGGGACAAGCCGCTGCCCCTACATCGTTTTACCTGGAATGTCACGATTTTTTGGAAGGCTTATGAAGCTAAGACTGGGAGAGAATATTGACGGCGCGGGCGGCTAAGAGTGCGATGACCGTGAGCGAGATAACGGATTGGGTCATCATCAGAGCTTTTGCCCAGCGGTCGAGAACCGGCACGTCGGTCGGCGAAAAGGCGGTGCTCGTGTTGAAGGCGATAAACAGGTAATCGATAAAATTCGGCGACCATTCATCCTGATTGGCGTCCGTCTTTGCTTCGGGCGGCATCGTCATCTGCGGAAAAAGAAATGAGCCGTCCGGGTGTCCCTCCCGCTTTTCGCGCCGGTGCGGTCCGCCCGCGTCGATCCGCCAATACCACAGCGCGAAAACGATCACGTTCGTGAACCAGAGGAAACCGGCGGAGCTTAGTAACAGGCTCGCCGATTTTATGTCGGGCAGAGCTTGGACCATCTCGATGACCGAGACGATCATCCCGAGCGTCAGAACTCCGCTCAGTATGAATCCGAGTATTCGCTCGATCCGGTGATATCTCTTGGCGTGCATAATAAAGGTCGGCACGACCAATGCGAAAACGATCGCCGGAAACAGCCAGCGCGGTCCGCTGACTAAATCTTCCGGCAGCGCGAAATACAGACCGGCGACGGCGCTCACGGCAATCAGAACGTGCCAGCGCGGTTCGGGCTGCCAGGCATCGGAAATGTCTTCGGCGCGGTGATTGCTCATTTGCAAATCGTAAATCAGCGGCGGCTAAGTTTCAAGACACGGGAACCGGCAATCGCGGCTTTCCGCTTTGAAAAATCATTTTCTCTTTGCACTAAAAGGTTGGCGATATTACGATTTAATTTTAACAAGGGGGAGCAAAATGGATATTTTTTGGGAAGAATTAACTTACGGCTTGCCGGACACGCGGCAGTTCATACACGTTTTGATCAGGCTGATAGCGTCGGCTTTTCTCGGCGCGGTGATCGGACTGCAAAGAGAAAGAGTCGGCAAACCGGCGGGCATCAAGACGCATATTTTAGCAACCTTAGGCACGACCGTTTTCGTTCTGGCTTGCGCGGGTTACGGGATGAGCTCGGACGGTTTGTCGCGGGTCATTCAGGGGATCGTCACGGGCATCGGTTTCTTAGGCGCGGGCGCGATTCTAAAGCTCGACGAAAAGCGCGACATCAAAGGTTTGACGACCGCGGCGAGCATCTGGATCTCGGCGGCGATCGGCGTCGCGGTCGGCTTGGGCGGTCTCGGACTCGCGCTGCTGGCGACGATTCTGACGCTGATCGTTCTGGCGGTTCTCGGCAAGCTGGAACTGCGGGTTTTTAAAAAAGGCGATTCGGAATCCGAAGGCTCAGACTAAATAAAATTTCCGGGGCGGAAACGAAAATGCGCCGCGGGATATGATTCGAAAAGCGTAAGGCGCGCCCGGCAAAAGACTTATTGACGGACTTGATAACAAATTTGTCCGGCGGGGCGAATCCGTTTGATTACGGCGGTCTCATACAGTAAATTTGAAATATCTTTAGAGACGGTACAGGCGGTTCGCGGTCTTGTTGGAAAAATTGCGAGAAGTTAAATGGTTTCCGGTGATTTTAGTCGCCGTTTTTATTTTGCTGACGCTTGCCGCCCGTCTCTCGGTCGCTTATTTTCTCGCGACGGACGAGCCGGGTGACGGCAAAGTTTACACGCAGCTCGCCATCAACCTGCTCGAACACAATGTTTTTTCGCTCGAAACCGAAGCGCCGTTTGACCCGACGCTCGTGCGCCTGCCGGGTTACCCGCTTTTTGTCGCCGCCGTCTATTCGGTCTTCGGACACGGGAACGACACGGCGGTCCGTCTCGTGCAAGCCGTGATCGATACGGCAACCTGCATTATCGCCGCGTTTCTGGCGTATCTCTGGACGGAAGATGAAGGACGAAAACGCCGCCGGGCGCTCTGGACTTTTGCGTTGATGGCTCTGTGCCCGTTCATCGTGATCTACACGGCGACGCTTCTGACCGAAACTTTGACGACCTTTCTGATGGCGCTGATGACTTTGACGGCAACTCTCGCTCTCAGATCGCCGACGGCAAAAAAATCTTTTTTATGGTGGTTTTTGACCGGAATCGCGGCGGGCACTTCCGTCCTGCTGCGTCCCGACAGCGGACTCTTTGCCGCCGGGATCGGTTTAACGCTGGTTATTTCGGGATTGTTTCTGAAGGATCAAGACGCGCCGGGCTTTGCCAAAAGATTGTTCGCTGTCGTTTGGAAAGGCGCGGTTTTTTCGCTCGCCTTTACTTTAATTCTGACGCCCTGGACGATTCGCAATTACCGCGTTTTCGGCGTGTTTCAGCCGCTCGCGCCCGCGCATGCCGAGATGCCCGGCGAATTTGTGCCGCATAATTACCAGCGCTGGCTGCGGACGTGGGTTGACGATTCGCGTTTTACTGAACCGATGCTCTGGAATCTGGACGAAAAGCGCATCAATATCGCGGAAATTCCCGCGTCGGCATTTGACTCGCAAGACGAACGCGAACGCGTCGCGGCGCTGCTGGAGCAATACAATCATCCGCCGGGAACTCAAGCTGACGCTTCCAAAAAATCGGATGACGACGCCGATTCCGACGACGATGCGGATTCGGATGACCAGAGCGACGATTCCGCAGATTCGAGCGACGAGAGCCCGGACGAATCGAACGACGAATCGGATGACGGCGATGATGACGAAGACGCGCCGGCGATCGTCAAGATGACACCCGAAATCGATGCCGGATTTGCGGCGCTGGCGCAGGAGCGGATCGATCGTTCGCCGATCCGCTATTATTTGTTTTTGCCCGCCAAACGCGCCGCCGCGCTGTGGTTCGATTCGCATTCGCTGTACTACCCGTTCGGCGGACAGCTCTCGCCCGTCAAAGATTTGGATTACGACGAAAATCAGCAAATCTGGCTGCCGCTTTTTACCGTCGTAATGTGGTGCTGCACTTTGCTCGCGCTCGGCGGCGCGCTTGTCTGGTGGCGGAATCGTGAAAATAGATCTTTGCGCTGGCTGATCTTGCTCGCGCTTATGACCCTGCCGCGCATCGCCTTTCTGTCATCGATCGAAAACCCCGAACCGCGCTACGTCGTCGAGCTTTTCGTTTTCGCCGCGATTCTCGGCGGTTTTTGGCTCGGTCAGCGGCAATTTGGAAGAACCGGATCGGAAACGGAAGAAACCGAACCGGTAGAAATCATCGAACCTCAGCTTCCGTCGCGCATACTTTCGCTCGACGTTTTTCGCGGGCTGACCATCGCGGCGATGGTTCTTGTCAACGACCCCGGCACGTGGAGCGCAATCTACGCGCCGCTCGAACATGCGAACTGGAACGGCATCACGCCGACCGATTTTATTTTCCCGTTCTTTTTGTTTATCGTCGGCGTTTCGATCACTTTCGCGCTCGGGAATCGACTCGAAAAGGGCACAACGGGTCGCGAAATTTACCTGAAAATATTTAAACGGGCGGCAATCATTTTCGCGCTCGGAATATTTCTCGAAATCTTCCCGTTTTACAACATCTGGAAAGCCGAATGGTTCGACCCTTCGAACGTACGGATCATGGGCGTTCTTCAGCGCATCGCCGTTTGCTACCTGATTTCCGCGCTCGTTTTTCTGCGCACTTCCTGGAAACAACAGTTGGGATTAGGCGTCGCGCTTTTACTGGTTTACTGGGCTTTGATGACGCTGGTGAATGAGCCGGACTGTGAAATAACAAGTCTCGGCGACAAGGTTTGCAATCTCGCCGCCTATCTCGACCGCGCGATTCTGACCGAAAAACACATCTGGAATCAATCGAAGGTCTATGATCCGGAAGGTTTGCTTTCAACTATTCCGGCAATTGCGACGACGCTTGCCGGAATTTTGACCGGACAGTGGCTGAAAAGCAAAAGGGAAGATCTTGAAAAGGTCGCCGGAATATTCTTCGGCGGCGCTTGTTTGACTGTTCTCGGCTGGATTTGGAGCTTCTGGTTTCCGTTCAACAAGGCTTTATGGACGAGTTCCTACGTTGTTTACACGGCAGGCTTGGCGTTATTTTTCTTAGGCTTTTGCTACTGGCTGATCGATCTCAAAGGCTACAAAGCGTGGTCGAAACCGTTTCTCGTTTTCGGTTCGAACGCGATTGCGCTCTATGTCGGTTCATCAATTATGGCGGCGATTCTGGATCTGGTCGAGCTTTCCGCACCGCACGGTAAAACGATTTCACTGCAGGAAACAATTTTTAATCATGCCTTTCTTTCGCTCGCCGCGCCGCTTAACGCCTCCCTGTTCTACGCCGTTTCGTTCGTTTTGTTCTGGCTGTTTTTAATGTGGCTTCTTTACCGCAAACGCATTTTTATCAAGGTCTGAAGGAGCCCGCGCTAAAATCTTCGCCGCACTTAATTTCAATACCTGAGAATTTTATTTTTTCGGCGTTTCTGTCGGCGCAATTTCTTCCGGCAGATCATCGGGCGTAATGGTCATCGGTTCGCCGAAAACGCTGTAAATGTCCTGCGCGTCGGAATCCGCCAAATCTTTGCGGACGAGCAGAACCAGATCAACGCCGGGACGCAGCGGGTAGGTGCCGATATATTTGTAGCGGATGGCGTAGCGTGTCACGATCTCCGCGTCTTGTTCGTCCTTTTTCGCGACGATCATTTCTGCACTGTTCGCGTCAACGGGTTTGCCTTCAAAGATCGCGTTCGGGTAATCGTTCATATACCACGGCATCGACCAGTAATCGGGCGAAACGATCTCGATCTTCGCCTGTTTGCCTTGCCCGCTCTTGTCGGCGTAATATTCGATCTGTTTGACCAGATCGAGGAATTCGCGTCTGGTATGCGCGTACACATAAGGCATTCGGTCGGAATCGTAGCGCACGAAATTGATGTCGTAGGTCTGAAAGGCGAGAATGCAGGTCGCCAGAATTGCCGAAATTCCCCCTAAGGCTTTCACGGCGATGTTTTTCGAAGCGATCAGTTCGTTGACGGCATAACCGGCGACGATGCACATCGGCAGGAGAAACGAAAGCGCGAGCCACGGCGTTTTGTAGGGAATCAAAGTGTAAGCCGCGAAAAGCCCGAACGCCCAGAGCCCCGTGAACATCGCGAAACGATGCCGCGCTTTGAACATCGCGATCAGCAGCCCGAGCGCGGAAAGGATCAGAATCGGCGCTTCGATTATCATTCCCCAGCGCACATAAGCCCAGTTTCCGTTCTGCGTGTGGTCGGTCTTACCCGTTTTCGTCCAGATCGCGTACGCCTCGAACGCTTTCTGCAAACCTTCGGGATAGGTAAAGAACGACGAGAAAAACAACGCGCCGACGTAGAGAAAAACGACGATCATGACCGCCAGCATCAGGACAAGATCCGTCGAAATCTTCTGCGGTTTTTTCCGCAGCCAAATAATTGCGGCGAGCCCTAAACAGAAAAACGCGGCGGCTAAGATCCAGAAATCAACCTTGGACAGAATGATCTTGTCGAGCGCGGACGAAAGAGCTTTATCCGCTTTCCAAGCGATCAGCAGATCGATCGCGTAGCGCACAAAAAGCCAGACGAGCGCAATCACCGCGCCGCCGAGCGCGCTTTTGACCATCACGAATTCCCAGGTCTCGGAAGCCTTCAGTTTTTCACGAAAATGCGTCCACGTCAGTCCGGCATCTTCGGAAATTTCGGTTTCAACTTGGTTGCGGTTGACGAAAAAAAATGTCAGCCACGCGATTCCGGCAATCGCGACAAGGGCGAGAATCGCGTAAAAGACAAACATCTGAGCCGGATCGTCTGCCGCCACTGCGGAAAAGTTTTCGTAGAGCGTTTTCAAGCCTTGTTTGATCAGCTTATATTCGATCGCGCTCATCAGGAGCACGATCAGATTGAACGCCATAAACAAACCGAGTTTGTTTTTCGCAAAGCCTTCCGCCGCATTGATCCTGCGCCAAACCCACACGCAGACGCAGGCAATCGCCATTGTCCCGAGCGTGATGAAAGCCGTTTCCTTCGTCGCAAAAAGCAGAACGGCGGAAGCCGAAGCCAATATCAAATAGATCGGCTGACCTTCGTTCCAACTCAGGAGAACCCGCATCACGAAAAAGACCAAACCCGCTTCGATCAGGAAAAACACGGCGCGCAGAATCCACAAAAACGTCGCGTTTTCGCCGCCGAGAACATTTGCCAGATTAAGCGCGGACGGCAGAAAACAAACGAGCAGAAGCAGGGAAGTCCAGATGATCGCGCCAACGCCTGCCTTGCGTTTTTCGATAAAGAACAAGATCGCGAGAACGACGGCGAAGCTGAAAAAAACAAACAGGATCTCGTGGATAAAATAGCGCGAAATATAAGCCATTCCGGGCGAGAGAGCGAGAAAGAACGCGGCGAAAAGACTGCCGGTCTTGCCGATGTATTTTTTTAAAAAGAAAGCCAGAACGACCGTCAGAACACCGAAAATCGCGACGCTCGCTCTGATGCTCAGAGTGTTCAGCCCGAAGGCTTTCGTAAAGGCGAGCGCGAGATAGTAAAGGTCGGGACCGTGATAATTCGCCGGGTCGTATTTATATTCGCCGTTGCGGAAAAGCGTCGTCAGAAAATAGCCGTTGACGCCTTCATCGTGATGCAGCGGCTTTAATTCAAGCCAGAAAAACCGCAAAAATGAAGCGACCGCAGTAATTAGCGCACAGCACAAAATCCACAAATAATCAGTTTTCTCCGGTTCGCTGTCAGTTATCGGTTGGAGTTCTTGTTCGTCCATTTTTTATAAAAATAGTTTTCGATTATTTAACTTTAAAAACTTTATACGCGCCGACTTCGGCGATGATCGGATATTTGTAAAAATATTCTTCCCTGACGGTGACGTTTCCCGTTTCTTCAGGCGAAATTATGACATATTCGATATTATTTTTCTGCAAAAGACGGTCGGCAAGCGCGGTTCCTTCGTAAATTCTTTTGACTTCCGATTCGCGCGGTTCGTAATCGATTCCGTAGGACGAAAGATGACCGCTGTAACGCATCAGGGAACGTCTGCCCGTTAAAACCACCGCTGAATTATAGGTCGGCGCGTTTAAAAACAAAGCGTTCGGCGCGGTTTTTTGTTTGATCAATTCGGCGATTTTTACCGAGTCCTGGCTGAAAACCGAGTAGTTGATCTGTCTTGAGATCGTCCGCCAGACATCGAGCGCGCCGGAAAGCGTCAAAATTACAAAACAAACGGCGGCGATAAACTTAAAAACCGCCGTCTTTTCCCACGCCCAAGCCAGAACGAACGCGGCAAAGGGCAGTGAACCGACAAACCAGTAGATCAAAACCTTGATGTTGTCCCATTCCCACGGGGCGAGCTTGACCGTATTTGAGACAAGAAAAAGAAACGCGAACGGCAGATAAAAAAGTAAAAGATGTTCGGCGTTCGGCGGTTGGTTTCGGGTTTTGTGGTCTGCGGTCTTTGAATTTAACTCTTTCGCTGCCGCAGAATCTTCTTCCGACCCCTGGATTAAATAGATCAAAACTATTCCGGCAACCAGCACGGGCGCGAAAAGTCCGATGTTTTTCGCCCAGAACATCACAAAATTCTGGTCTTTTGAGTCCCAGCCGAAATGCGGCTCGATAAATTTGCTCAAATTGCTCGCGCTTCCCGTCAAAGACCAGAGAAGTTCGGGCACGGCAATGATCGCAACGCCAATGGCAAACGCAAGCCATTCGCGCCATTTATCAATTCGAAAGAAAAACAAAAACGCGCAGACGACGAACAGCACGACCAGAGAATGAATATGAATCAAAACGAGCGTTCCGGCGATCAGTCCGACGAAAAAAGTAGAAAAGTGAAAAGGTGAAAAAGTGGAAAAGTTTTCGTCTGAAAGTTCAATCGCTTTTTCACTTTTTACCTTTTCCACTTTTCCACTTTCTAATCTTTCACTTGAAAAGATCTCCCAGATCTTCGTCAGTGCGATCAGCGTCAAAGGCATTCCGAAGAGCAAACTTCTTTGCGTCAGAAAAAGCACGACGAGCGAATTGCCCCAGCGGAATTTTTCGCCGATCGTGTAATCTCCGGGAAGTTTCCACAGAATTTCCGTTAAGCTTTGCGTGCCTTGCCAGTAATCTTTGAAAAACCAGACAAAGCCGAGCCCGCCGCTGAAAAGCAGAAGAAGCGGGGCGATTTTTCCCGCCGTTTTGCTGCCGGTTAACAGACGCGTAAATTTTTCGAGCAGAACGACGAGCGAAAAGCCGAGGAAAACATTCTGCACAAGCATCGCATCGCGGACGGATGCGCCGATTTTGACAAAACACGCCGTCACGAAATCCGCCAGAAAAGGATAGGTAAATTTTGCGCCCGCGAACGATGGATTTTCGGGCGGAAAATTGTTGGCTTCCGTGAAACTGAAGATCGCGCCGAGATGAAACGGCAAATCACCCAAGTTTTGCGAACCGCCCGTGAAAATTCCGTCTTTGGTTTCGAGCATCGCCCGCTCGAAGAAAAGCCAGAGCAGAATAAAAATTCCCGCGTAATACGCAAACTTTAAGATCTTTTTGAAGTTTGCGCCGTCGAGTTTGCCGCGCGCCTTATTTAAATTTGCTTTGAACTGCCGCTGAAAATCTTTTTTCGTCAAAAGCAATACCGGCAAAAGCGTGATCACAAGTGCGATTAACACGGTTGCGGCTGAAAGCCCGAAAAAACAGGCGAGCAAAAATCCGGCGGTCGCAAACAGACTTGCGCCGACCACATTTCCCGCCGCGAGCCGCACGAGCAGTGAATCTTCCTTTTCATAAAGATAGCTGAGTGCCGTTCCGCCGCAAGTTATCAGAAAAATTATCAGGAAGGTCAAAATCATTCACTCATTTATAGCAAAAACTTTGATAAATCTCACTACCTTTACAAAAAAAATTGCGTAAAAAAGATGAAAGCGGAAAAAATTATCTGATTGCGGCGCGATTTCCCGGTCGAAAGCAAATATCCGCGTCGAAAATTACTACCTGTGCGGGCGGTGCGCCGAACATTTGAAATGAATTATAAATACAGACGGCGGAGAAATTCGTTCCTTAAAAATTATGCGTTATATTGCCGGATTTATGATGTTTGCGTTTTTCTTGGGCGGGATCGGTCTGTTGATCGCCGCCGTCAAAGAATTTATTACCAAATTTTATCGAATGAGTTATTTCCGGCGTGCGATGGGAAGCATTGTCAAAGTCGAACGCAAACGGCAAATCAGCCCATCCGACAGCGATAACTGGAATAGAAAAACGCAATACAGCTTTTTTCCCGTGGTCAAATTCAAACATCTTTCGGGCGAGGAAGTGATTTTTCAATCGGAAACCGGCGACGGCGGCGAAACGTCACGATACAGCGTCGGGCAGCGCATTGCGGTCGTCTATGATGTTGACAATAAACTGCCGCCGATGATCAATTCGTTTGCGGGCGTTTGGCTGCCAGTCATTTTGCAAGCGGTCGGCGGAATTGTTTTTACCGGCAGTGCGGTGATGATCTATTTTGCGTTCGGCGCAAAAATTTTCGGGAAAGGTTAAATTTTCGGCAACAAAATCGCCGCCGCACGCGTTTGGGTTAAGTTGGTAAATTCAGATTTGAATAAATAATATGCCGAGAAATTATTCGATAAACAAATTCATAACCATTCTTTTCATTGCTTTATTTTCTCTATCCGCCGGGGCGCAGACCAATGAGATCAAATGTTCTTTGACTTTGAGCGACCGGACGTTGGACGTCAAGATCGAAGTTCCGCCGGGTAATCTCGATAAAACGAGCTTTAGTCTGAGCGATTGGGCGGGACAGCAGAATTACGCGGAAAATATCTACCGCGTTTCCGCCAAAGATAAGAACGGCAACGCTTTGGCGTTAGAAAAAACCGGTGTGCGGACCTGGACGGTGAGCAATGCGAAAAAGGCTTTTGAGCTCGATTACACGGTTGTTTCGCAAAAAGATTCGTTTATGGGAAACAACGTCCGCAACCATTTTCACCCGACGATCTTCAAAAATTACGCTTTTTTGTGGGGAATGAGTTTTCTCCTTTTTCCCGACGAAAAGGAAATTCTTGCGCTTCCCGTCAAACTTCAAATAAACCCAAACGAATACGCGAATTACTACACAAATTTTGAAGGCAAGGCGGATTCTTTCGACGATTTGAGCGAGTTTTTTCTTGCCGCCGGAGATTACCGCGTGATTCAAAAAACGATCGGCGAAAGGCGGGTGAAATTTCTTTTGCAGGGCAAAGACTGGAAATTCACGGACGAGCAATTTACCGGCGCGGTTTCGCAGATCATCGAAGCGCAAATAAAATATCTCGGATTTTCGCCCTCGAAGGACGATCTATTGATTACTTTGAACGAAGGCACGCCCGCAAGCCGCGGCGGCACGGTCGTCAAAAACGTGATTTCCGTTTACCCGAACCCGCAGTCGGGGCTGCAGGATTTCGACACCTTAAAACTCATCTCGCACGAGCATTTTCATTTCTTTAACGGCAATTACTGGCACGAAGCAGAAGGCAAAAAGGAAGGCTATTACAAATGGATGAGCGAAGGTTTCACCGAATATTACGCGGGACTCACGCTTTTTCGCGAAAATCTGATACCGGAAAAAGAATTTGTTGCGTGGCTCAACCGGATTTTGTTTGAATACCAGACAAATCCGCATTCGCAGACCGCAACAGCTGAAATCCTGTCGGAAAAATACTGGGAATCGAATGACTACAATCATCTGCCGTACATCAAAGGCGCGCTGATCGGCTTTTTAACGGATTTGCAGATCCGGCAGAAAACTTCAGGCAAAAAGCAGATCGACGATCTGATGCGGCTTTTGATCGGCAAAACCGACCGGAAAAAAGGTTACGACGATAATCTTTTGCTGGCGAATTTCGATGCCGTCTCAAATACCAACAATCAGCAGTTTTACAATGATTTTATCCTCGGCGCGCGTGCTTTGCCCGTCACCGAGGTTTTGAAAAACTCGGAAATCATCGCTTCCGAAAAGCCGCGCGATGTTTACGAGATCGGTTTTACGACCGAAGGCGGAAAGCTCGAACGCGGAGCGCGCATTAAACAGGTAACTTCGCAAAGCGCGATCGATGCGGGATTAAAACCGGGCGACGAGCTTCGCGGTTTCAGCGTCGCTTACGGAAAACCGCAGGAACAGGCGACATTTACCGTGCAAAGAGGCAGTGAAACGGTCTCGCTCAAATATTTTCCGAAGAAAACGATCAATGTTCTGCAAATTGATGAGAACGCGAAAATTCCGCGGTAGCTATAAAGCCGGAGCGCGGGCATCCCTGCCCGCCGGCATATTCGGCGCGAAGTACTCGAAAATGCAGACTTGCTTCATTAAATCTACCTGAAAGCTGAATTGCGTCTATCGTCCGTTTCCGCTTCGCTGAACGGACTCGTGCGGGCAGGGATGCCCGCGCTCCGACTTAAAATATTCTGTAAATAAGCAAAAACGCGAAGACTCCGCGCTGAGTTTTCGGTGAGAGATCGCATCGATGAAAGCGCAAAAACAACAAATTTCGGCATTAGTCCGCAGGATCATTTCGTAAAATCCGCGTTAAAGGTTAAAATATTCGTTTTGGTTCGGAACGGACGAATTTCAAGTTTTGATCTTCGGAAAAATCCAAAATCTAAAATCCAAAATCTAAAATTGAATTATGTTACAAGCCGGAATCGTTGGTCTGCCCAACGTTGGAAAATCTACTCTTTTTAATGCTTTGACCGCGCAGGAAGCCGCGCTCGCGGCGAATTACCCGTTTGCGACGATCGAGCCGAATGTCGGCGTGGTTGCCGTTCCTGACGAGCGTTTGCCCGTTTTGGAAAAACTGAACAAGGCGCAGAAGGTCGTGCCCGCAACGGTCGAATTCGTTGATATCGCGGGACTTGTGCGCGGCGCGTCGAAGGGCGAAGGTCTGGGCAATCAATTCTTAGCGACGATCCGCGAAACCGATGCCGTCATACAGGTCGTGCGCTGTTTCGAGGACGACAATATCATTCACGTCGAAGGCTCGGTCAATCCGGTGCGCGATATCGAAACGATTCAGATCGAACTCGCGCTCGCAGATTTGGCATCGGTCGAAAAACGCCGCGATAAAGCAGGGCGCGGCGCAAAATCGGGCGATAAGGAAGCAAAGCGCGACCTTGCGATCATCGAAAAAATTCTGCCCGTTCTCGAAGAAGGTCGTCCGGTTCGTTCGGCTGATTTGACGGATGATGAACGCGCGGTCGTCAAGAGTTGGTTTCTTTTAAGCTCAAAGCCGACGATTTACGCGGCGAATGTTGACGAAGACACTTTGATGGACGATTCGGGAAATCCGCACGTCGCGGCGGTGCGCGAACACGCCGCCAAGGAAAAAGCGGAAGTCGTTTTGATCTGCGCGAAACTCGAAGCCGAGCTCGTCGCGCTCGAAGAAGACGAACGCAGGGAGTTTTTGGCGGATCTGGGCGTGACGTCGAGCGGCGTCGATAAACTCATCAAGGCGGCTTACAAAATGCTCGGTCTGATGAGCTTTTTGACCGCCGGAGAAAAAGAAGTCCGCGCGTGGACGATTCCGATCGGGACGAAAGCGCCGCAGGCGGCGGGCGAAATTCACACCGACATCGAACGCGGTTTTATTCGCGCCGAAATCGTTTCGTACGACGATCTCGTCAAACACGGTTCGCGCAAGGCGGCGAGCGAAAAAGGCGTCGCGCGGCTCGAAGGCAAGGAATATGTGATGCAGGACGGCGACGTCGTGGATTTTCGCTTCAATGTCTAAACGTTTGGTGATAAAATCCGGGTTGACACTCAAAATAGGAGCTTTACAAAATAAATAATTAAAATGTTCAAGAAGTTCGTAGTTTTTACATTGCTAATTATCCTTTCGGCAAATTTTTTCGTTTTATCTGCCCAGGAAAATAAGGACAGGAAAATTGCACAGGTTAAATTTCAGCTGACGGAATTCCGGAATCCGTCGAGCTTGCGGAATCGTTTCGGCTTGCTGCAATTCAGCCGCGACGGGAAATTGCTGGCGACGAGCGGAACCGACCGCGATTTGAAGATTTACGATGTCGAAGCCGGAAAATTAAGAACGACGATCGACAGCAAAAAAGCCGGGCTCGGAAAGCTCGGTTTCAACGCCTTTTCGCTCAGTCCCGACGGCAAAACGGCGGTCGCGCAGGAAGAATCATACGCCAATCTGAAAATCTTCGACACCGAAACCGGCAATCTTCTGCGGACGATCGACGGGCGCGGAAAAAATTCCGCCGGAAAGCTCTGGATGGCAAATTCGAACGGCGATCTGCAAGGTTTGGAAATGAGCGCGGTGCCGTCCGATCAGGAATGGAAAAACGTTCTGGTTGCCAAAAACGACGGAATGTTTCAGATCGTCGACATTGAAAACGGCGAAGTCCGGCAGACGCTTCAGCATACGAGCAACTCAAGCGCGACGTGGGATTTTTTCAAAATGCTCTTTCAGGCGTACGTTCCCGTGCCGCTTGCCTTTTTGATCTCGAACGGCAGATTCAGCGACGACGGCAGAAAGGTGATCATCGCCAACGGCGACAAAACGCCGACGCTCTGGGACGCGGAAACCGGCAAGCGGATCGCCCTGCTCGAACCGCAAACCGACCGCGTTTACCGCGCCTTTTTCAGTCCCGACAGCCTGTTGGTCGCGACGAGCGACGTTGACGGCGCGACGAAGATCTGGAACGCGGCGGACGGCAAGATGATCGCTTCGTTCGGTTCGGAAAAAGATAAAAATATCGCGGTTGCGTGGAATTCGTCGAGCGACGCGGTCGTCACGATCGCGCCGAAAACGGACGCGCGGTTCTGGGATGCGCGAACCGGAAAAATGTTGTTCAGTCTTGAAAAAAGCCAGGCGTCAATCGTTACTTTCAGCCCGGACGGAAAAATGCTCGCGACGATTCATCAGGACGACAAAAAGCAGATGGCGCAAATCTGGCGCGCCGAAGACGGAAAACTGATCGCTACTCTGCCGCGCGCAAAATCGGAAGACCGCGCTTTTTCGCTCGTCTGGAGTCCCGACGGTCGAATGCTCGTGACCGCTTCGAGCGATCTGGTCAAAGTCTGGAGCGCGGACGGCACGCTTTTGCAGACGCTCGAAAACGCCGTTTTCCCGACCCGTTTCAACGCGGACGGCACGCTTCTGGCGACCGGCGGAAAAAATGATGTCGGCTACGTTTGGCAAATCGACCGAAACTGGTAGAGAATTGACTTCTATGCAAAACGGCAATTACGAAAAACTTGTCGAACAAATAACGGATCTGGTTTTGTCGAAAATCGGCGACGATGCTTATTGTCCGTCGTTTTGCCGCGCCGATGTCGAGCGAATCGTTGATGCGGGCGCGTCGCGCATCGGCATCGTCTTAGGCGAAACCGCGACGGCGCACGATTGGGCTTCGTTAATTGACCACACTTTGCTCAAACCCGAAGCGACCGAATCCGACATTAAAAAACTCTGCAACGAAGCGATTCAGTTCGGCTTCGCGTCGGTTTGCGTCAATCCGTCGTGGGTCAAAAAAGCGGCGGAATTTTTGCAAGGCTCAAGCGTTCCGGTCTGCACGGTCATCGGCTTTCCGCTCGGCGCGACGCTTTCGGACGTCAAAGCCTATGAAGCGCGTCGGGCGATCTTTAATGGTGCCCGCGAAGTTGATATGGTCATCAATATCGGCGCGTTAAAATCGGGCGACGACTGCACGGTCGAAGACGACATCCGCGCCGTCTCGGACGCCGCGCACGAAAACGGCGTTTTACTGAAAGTCATTATCGAAACCGCGCTTTTAACCGACGATGAAAAAGTCCGGGCGTGTCTGGCGGCAAAAAACGCGGGCGCGGATTTTGTCAAAACCTCGACCGGATTTGCCAAAGGCGGCGCCACCGAGGGCGATGTTTCGCTGATGCGCCGCACGGTCGGACACAGCCTGGGCGTCAAGGCTTCGGGCGGCGTCAAGGGAATCGAAGACGCCCGAAAAATGTTTGAAGCCGGCGCGACGAGAATCGGCGCATCGGTCGGCGTCAAGATCGCGCAGGAAGCGAGCGGCGTAAAATCGACGATCGTTGCCGGAAGCTATTAAAAGATCGTCAAAATTAAACGTTAAATTACGAAAAATGCCTCAAATGAATTAATTCATTTGAGGCATTTTAGTGTCAAAAAATCCCGAACTTTATTTTACTTTGAAATTAAAGTTAATAAATCCGGTTGCTTTAACCGCTTTATTATCCACTACGACAGGATTAAATTTCGATTTGCGCACGGCATCTTCAGCCGGTTGACGAAGCCCGCGCGGACCTGAAATGGCTTTAGCGGAAGTCACTTTTCCTTCTTCGTCCAAAGTTACTTCAACCGTTACCAGACCTTCGGTATTTCTCTGGCGTTCAACCGGCGGATACATAGGCAAAGCCAATCTGGACGCAAAACGGTTTAATGCGCCGAAGTTGGCGGGCTCGTTCGAGCTGATAGTTTGCGCCGGCGTGTTGGTTTGTTTGGGCTGCGGTTCCTTTTCTTTTTCCTTATTCTGCACAACTGCCGTGTTTGGCGTGGTTGTGGTCGGAGCGGGTTTCGGCAACGCGGCTTGCAAACGCTGTAAAGCGGTTTTGGCAGGTTCGTTGTCCGCGTCGAGCTCGACCGCTTTCTGATAATCGCTCAGAGCTTTCTCGAAATTACCGATTTTTTCGAGTGCCGCGCCGCGTTTGAAATAAGCCATCCCTTCTTTCGGGTCGAGTTCGATGACTTTATCAAAATCGGCAATTGCCGGATTGAAACTTTTATTATTGAAATACGCCAGCGCACGGCTGAAATAAATCGTCGGTTCTTTGGGATTGAGTTCGACCGCCTTGTTGTAATCAACGATCGCCGCGTCATATTCGCCCATCACAAAATTGGCGTTGGCGCGATTTTGATAAAACGCAAAATCCGGCGGCTTCGGCGTTGAAACAGGCACTGCTTCGACTTTCGGCTGGGGCGTTGCGCTGACCTTGAGAACCGGACCTTTTTCGCGGATCACGGCGATCAATGTTTCGTCGGCGCCGGCGATGCGAAGCTCTTTTTCAAGATCGGCATTGAGCGCAAACGTCACGCCGCGCTGTTTGACGCCTTCGGTCAGAAGCTGATTCTTTTCCGCCGGCGTGACTTTTTTCGAGCGCAGAACGGTAATAATATCAACCAGGGTGAGCTGCGACTGCTGTGCCATCGCGGTTTGTGAAAAAAACATCAGCGAAAGGAAAAGCGGTGTTAAAAGAAAAAGCGAGAGAAATTTCAGATGTTTTAACCCGATTCGGGGGAAAGATAAGAAGTTCATATTTTTTGTTCCTTAATACTCGATAAGTTATCTTAATTTTTTTAAGCAAAACGGCTGACACAAAGGTCTTTTGCTTTGTTTAGTTATCTTTAAGTAAGTCGTCAAGCGTTACTTTCTTTTGCGTTTCCGCAGTTTTTGCCGGAGTCGCCGCCGGTTTCTTGGCTTGGGCGGTTTGCGGCGGGGTCGGGGTCGCGGCTTTGGGCTTGACCGCCGCCGGATTCGCCGCCGGATTTGGTGCTTCGGTTGACGAAGAATCCGCCGGCGCGGTGTTTGTGGATGTCGCCTGGTAGGTTGATTCGGGAGCGGTTTCGGTCGTGACAGGCGGAGGAGTTGCTTCGACACTCGGCGCAGGGATCGCCGCATTGGTGGTCGAAATATTCTGCATCGATTCGCCGGATTTGGATTGTGTGAATGTCCAAATTCCGAATCCGCCGCCGCCCAAAACTATTAAAGCAACCGCGGCTGCCGCAACCTTTTTGAAAGCATTGCCTTCTTTTTGCGGTTCGGCAAACAAACTCGAAAATTCATCGGACGAATTTTCTGCCGCTGTTTTAAATTGCGGTGCGGATAAGGCTTCGGTTTGCATACTCGGTGCAAACTCTTCTTTCTGGACAGCTTCCGGTTCCGCCGCGAAAGATTCGGCAACCGCTTCTTTCACCGCCGGTTCAACGCTAATGTGTTTTTCAGCTTCGATCTCGACTTCGAGAAGCCGCTTTTCGGCACTGGCGGCGCGTTGTTCGGCTTCGCGGCGGCGCTCTTCGGCTTCGCGCAATTGTTGTTTGATCAGTTCCAGCTGGCGTGCCTGCTCCGATTCTATTTCAGGATTTTTCGGCGCAGTCGTTACCGGTTTCGGCACGACAACCGGGATTTCCAAAACGGTATCTTCTTCCGCTTTGACCCCCTGCTTGACCGGCGCGACCGCTTCGCGCTCTTTAACGCGCACAAAAGCCGTCCGCAAAACCTGACGCATAATTACCGCCGAACTGAAACGGTTTTCGCGCTTGATTTCCAGAGCCTTCATCAAAACATCGGAAACTTCGCTTGGAATGGAAGAATTCAATTGACTCGGCGATTGCAGAGGATCGACTTTGCCTTCGAGAATATCGATCGAACGGGTCAGGGCATCCGCCGGAATCCGTGCCGTCAAAAGATGGTAAAGCGTCGCGGCAAGCGCGTAAACATCGCTGCGCGGGTCGGGCATTTGCTCCAGAATTTTTTCGGATTTCTCGTCGTAATTGGTCAAAATTACTTTTTTCGAGGCGGTATCGAGTCCTTCCCAAATCTGTTCGAGCGGCAGATACGGCAAAGCCGCGGCATCAAAAGTCTGACCAGCCGTTGCCGCATTAGTTTCATCGGCGCTTTTGACGAGATTAAAGACCAGCAGTTTGATCTTGCCGTTCGGCGATAATCTGACATTTTGCGGTTTTACTTCGCCGTGAATGATTTGCGGATTCAGCGTGTGCAGATAATTGAGCGCGTCAAGCAAACTATCCGCCCAGTTTGAAACCTCGGTCAAGGAAAACGGCTGCCGGTTTTTTTCGAGCAGCTCGCCCAAATTGTTTCCGTCAAAAAATTCCGTGACCAAATAATGGTGGTCGATTTCCGAGAAAAAATCTTTGACCAGCAAAAGCGATGGATGCTTCATTTCGGTCAAAATTTTCGCTTTTTTCGCAAAATTCATTTTTCGTGCTTCAAGTTGAGCCGGCGTGGTAACTTTACCTAAATTATCGCGGATTTCTTTGAGCAGAACATTAGAACCGAGAACCGTGTCGAATGCTTCATAGCCGACACCGATTCCGTTCTGTCCGAGTTGGTTGACAATACGATAGCGTCCTTGTTGTAGAATCTGGTTTATTGTAAGCATATTTAGGGGATAACGAACGGGTAGAATTTGTTCGTCGAAATATATTATAACTGAGGCAGGAAAATAATGGAAGAACTTTGTTATAAAATTTTTAACAATTTTTTGCAAGTAAAAAATGCATTTTTTAAAAATTATTTTAATAAAGAAAAAAGGCAAAAGTCCGAAAACTTTTGCCTTTTTTCCTGGATCAACTCGAAATTCAACTACGGTCTTTCAAACTCAAAGTCATAGAAAGAAAGGTGTTTAATCAATTCACCGTCTTCATAGTTGAGGTCAATATCGAGTTTTAAGTCCCATTTACCTCTCGATACATTTATTGCGCTGTAGGGTAAAAACATATCGGCATCTTTATAAACGGTCGTTTCATATCCGGGTTTCATACTGAATTCAATTTGCAGTTGACCGTCATTGTTTGAATAATCGGAACTGCTGTTTAAAACATAATCGCCGCTTTCTTTTTGAACACGGGCGACAAGCTTGGAATCAACGCCCTTGAGTCCCGTAACTTCGAAATTAACGTGAACGCGCATTCCTCTGACGCTGCCTTCCGTGACGTTATAATCAACCCAAACGCGGGTCACTTTGAAAGTTACGCCTGCCGAATTCCGGGTCACGGTATCCCCTTTCTTGTAGTTGAATGGTTTTTTCGTCAATTGCGAAATCAACCCGCCGGCTTTGTAGATCAATTTAACATCCATCTGCAAATCCCAATTGCCGTTCGGTAAATCCAATTCGGAATAGGGCATAAAAACCGAATAATCAGCATATTCCGCCGGATCGTAACCGGGTTTTAAATCACGATAAACCGCGACATCGCCGGAAGAACTGGTAAATTTCCGGTTATTGTCCTTCAGGTAATTTCCGTCTTCGTCCATAAAATAAATGGCAAGATACGAATCGAGATTTTTCATTCCGTACGCCGTAAATTTGACGTGAATCCGCATTCCGTTTTCGCCGCCTTCGGTGACGCCGTAATCAACCCAGAGTTCTTTAAAGGATGCGCTCGGAGTGGAACTTGTCGTTCGTTGTGTCGGAGTTGGCGTCGCGGACGGACCGTTTTCACGAATCGCGGCGATCAGGACGGTTGATGCGCCGGCAATGCGGAGTTCTTTTTCGATTTCGGGTGTAAGACGAAAAGTTACGCCGTATGTTTCGACTTTTCTCGTAATAAAGAGATTGCGTTTGGGCAAAGTCGCTGTTTCCGGTGTTTTGCCTTTTGTTTGCAATCCGGTCAGAATCATCGCCAACGTCAGCGGCTGCTGTGCCGAAACATTTACCGTTAATTGCCAAAAGCTGAACAATATCAGGCTCGTCAATAAAGTTACTGTTAGTTTTCTTCTCATATACACTCCTTAGAACGGACTCGGGTAGTTAAATTTGCGATTAAATTACGCTTTCTTCAAACAAAATTTTATTGGGTTCGGATTTTCAATATGATAATCCGCAAGATGATTTTTAGCAAGGAAAAGATCTTGCGGATTAATATGTAAATAGTGTTTTTACGGATTTTAACAGTCGCCTGTAAAGATACAGTCCGAATTTTTCTTGGGTGTCGTATTTTTCGGTTTCGGTGTCCTTACGGCAGGCGGCGGCGTTCTGACCTGCGACGGTGTCGTCGTTATGACAGGTTTTGTCTCGGTCGGTGAAGCCGTCGGTTTCGGTGTTTCGTCTTTTCCGCCGCTCTCGGTTGTCGGGGAAGCCGACGGCGTCGAAACAGGCGTTTTGGTCGCTGAAACCGTTGCTGATGCTGACGGAGTCGCTGTATTAATGTTTTCCGTTGTTCCGCCGTTTGATTGATACCACAGGAAAAGTCCGCCGCCGGCACCCGCAACTCCTAAAAAGAGTAAAAGCAGAATCGGCACGACCCACCAGATCTTGCTTGATTTTTGCGGCTGCTGAACGCCGTAGTTTTGCACGAAACCGGGATTCGGCGAAATCGGATTGTTTGAATTCATCGCGCCGCCGGTTGAACCGGGATTGTTCGGAAAATTCGGCGGCGGAACGTTGCCGCCCGTCGAAAAACCCGCAAAATTCGCCATTTCGGTCGGTTGCGGATTGTTTCCTGTCTGATATTGATTATTGCCCGTCTGATACTGACCGCCGGTATTGAACGGCGGATTGCCGCCGGTATTGAACGGGCTGTTCGGGGTCGGCGGCGGAGCATTGTTGCCGCCGGTTTGTCCGAATCCTTGCTGGTATGCGCCGCCCTGAATGGTTTCTTCGGAAACCGACTGCTGCTGATTGGTCGGTAATTTACCCGCCGGGATCTGCTGGGTGGCGGCATCCTGGAATGTTTGTTCGCTCGGAAGTCGGGTTTGCTGCTGCTGCGCTTCGATTCGAAGGCGTTCCTGTTCGATTTGCCAAGCCGTCTGACCGGACATTTCGAGCGTATTTTGCGACTGATTCGCTTCGCGCGTTTTGACCGCAGTAAGTGCCTGGTGCAAAGCCTGCTGCATCTCGATTGCCGAAACGTAGCGCTTGTCGTGGTCGAGCTCCATCGCCTTGAGCAGAACATTCGATATTTCGGGCGGAATATGACTATTTAAAGTTGTCGGATGCGTCAGCGGATCGGGCTTGTTCGACCAGACTTCGAGCGTTCTTTTCAGCGCATCGATCGGCAGAACGCCGGTCAAAAGATGATAAACGGTCGCGCCCAGAGCATACAAATCACTGCGCGCGTCGGCATTTTGAAGGATCACGGCTTGCAGGCGCGCTTCGAATCTCTGCGTCAGAACTTCGCGGAAAACCGGGTCGAGCACACGAAAGATCTGTTCGAGCGGCGAATAGTTGAGCGTCGCGGCGACGAAGGTTTGATTGTTGATCGTCGTCGAATTCGGCGGTTCCGCGCCGCCTTTGGCAATGCCGAAATCGAGCAGTTTGATTTTTCCGCGCGGCGTGATCTTCAAGTTTTGCGGCTTCAGATCGCGGTGATAGATCGGCGGATTCTGCGTGTGGAGATAATCCAGCCCGTCCAGAAGCTGCTCGGTCCAGCGCACCACATCTTCGAGCGGAAACGGGATTTTGCGTTCTTCGAGCAGGTCGCCGAGATCTTTGCCCTCGACGAGCTCCATCACGAGAAACTGGCATTTATCGTCGGTAAAATAATCGCGAACGTGCGGAACGACCTCGTGTTTGATCTTGGCAAGAATTTTCGCTTCGCGTTCAAATGCGCGGAGAAGCATTTCCTGCTGCTTCGGATTGGAGGATTTCGAAAAATCGAGCATTATTTCCTTGAGCGCGCAGGTCGTATCGAATACGCTGTCGTGCGCTTCATAAACCGCGCCCATTCCGCCATGCCCGAGCTGACGCATAATGCGGTAGCGGTTATGAAGAATTTGATTAACTAAAAGCATTTTTGTTTGAACGTCCGAATTCTAAATTTAACTCGCAAATTATACTCGTTTTTTGAAAAAATTGAAAAAGATTTGACGGCAATCTGCCCTATTAATTGAATTAGTCTTCAAAATAAAATACCTGACCCTCGGAATTTGTCTCGTTTCCGTCTTTTTTCTCTTCTTTCAGAAAACCCTGGGCGATAAAAAGCTTGACGATCGTGCGGGCATCATTGCGTTGAAACTTGTCTGAAAACGCACTGATTTTATTAAGATCGGCTTTCCCGAGCAATTGGATCTGGTTGATATAGCGGAACAAAAGCAAGCCGTCCCACGAATAGCCGTTGACCTTCATCAGAAGTTCGCCTTTTTTAAAACTCTGACTGCGTTTGTTGTATTTGCTCAAGATCGCCGAAGCCTGGACAAAATCGTTGAGTTGGTCGACGATCGGCTCGAAAATCCGAAACGCTTCGGGCGCGTCGATGATCGCATAACCGCGGACGACTTCCATCAGATCGTTCAATTCGTTTTCGTCCTCGGGATATTCGTTTGCCAGAGCTTTGGCATCCTTCATCAATCCGTTCGCGGCTTCAATATCCTTTTCCGTATTTTTTTTGTGAAATTCAATTGCCAGCGCGACCAGTCTTTGGATCTGCGTGCGTTTCTCCTTCAGATTTTTGATCAGTTTTCGGGCTTCATCGAGCTTGCCGTCGCCCGCGGCGCGGCTGATTTTTGCCGATTCATACTGTTCGCTGGCTTGATTGCGGGCTTTTTCGTCCGGGATTTGTTCGATGATCTTTTTTGCCCGTGTTTCGTCGTCGATCTGCGAGATCTTATTGTTTAAAGACAGATAAGCCGAGGCTTTTTCAAATTCGTTAAGCTTCGGCAGCTCGGCGAGAATTTCTTCGGGCGTCGAGTTTGGATTCCAGAGTTTTTGCCGCTCCTCCATCCGCTTTAACTCGGGCGGCAGATTTTTCATTGCTTCGGCTTGTTTTTGTTTGAGCAGCGGAGTTTTTTCGGGAATGATTTTTTCCAGCGTCGCCATCACGCGGCTCATTGCCATCGTCGTTTCCAGCGAATTGTTCGGCAGCATAAAGGTCGCGGCAAGCTTGTTGGCAATATCTTTGACCTGCGTTTCGTTAAACTGAAAGGTTTTTTCCTTCGTATTTTTCAACTGGTTCGGATTGGTCGCGTACTGGAGAAACTGCACCGCCGCATTCATATCGTCGCGCTTTTTGGTTAGATCCGTTTCGACGATTTTTCTCACGACATCGTCGGCGAGTGCCGCCGCTTTTTTCTCGTCCTTTTTGTTGATCTTTTGCAGAAGCGACAAAACGTTCCACGAAATTCCTTTTGATAAACTGTCTTTGAGCAATTTGATCGCCTTGTCCGGATTCTGCTCGGCGGCAAGCACGGCAAATTGCTGTTCGAGCGCGATTTCCTGCTGAACGCGCATTTGATCGGGATTGAAATTCATATAGCCGCCTTCCTGTTTGGCATTCGGCTGGGCGGCTTTCAGCATCGCTTCGGCTAATTTAGCCGGACGCGTCGAAGCCAGCATTTGGAGCGCCAGATCGGCGTCGTGTTTGGCGATCATCGGCAGAATTTCGCCACGAGCAGAGCTGAATTCAAATATAAATCCGGCGTACGGATCGTCGTTTTCCTTCTTTTCTTTTTCGGCTTCTTCGTTTGTGACCAGAATTTCGCTCTCGCAGTTGCGGAAAAGCTCGCGGGCGCGTTTTTCGTCAAACTTCCAATACAAATCGCCCGCGATCGCGTAAACGACCGCCCGGTTCTGGGCTAATTTAAGCGATGCCGCATCGTTGACGGCTTGGTCGAGAATTTCCAGAACACGTTTTTCGAGTTCTTTTTGAGCTTTTTCCTTTTCCGTTTTCGATTCGGTCGGCGAAGTTTGCGCAGGAACTGAAAAACAAAGCGCACAAAACATCATCAAACTAACAAAAAATGCCGTGATTTTCATACGATTTCTCCTTAAATTATTGAATTTGCCAAAACGTTTTCGACTGACATTAAAACATATTTCGCACGATCCGAGAAGAAAATTCTGAAACCGAAGGTAAAATTTTCACGGAAAAACATAAAATCGCGCCTTCGTGAAATAAAAATCGACGGTTTTGGAATAAAGCTAAAGAAAAACCGGACAAATGGCGAATTTGAATCCGCCGCCGCCGAATCCGGCGAATACAATATAAGGATAAAATCGATCGCAAAATATTTTGTACAAAGAAAGAGCAAAGCATAGAATCGAATAAACAGATGGCAAACGACATAAAATCAAGCGAAATCACGCCCGAGAGCCTTTATCTCAACCGGCGCAATTTTATTCGCGCCGCACTGCTTGGCGGAACGACGCTCGCAACGGGTTTGACGTATCGCTTTTTCAATCCGCCGCCGCCGAAGGAAGTCGTCACGACGGCAATTCAGGACATTAAACAGCCGACCGATTTTAAGATCGAGGACAAACCGAATTCGTTTGAAGAAATTACGAACTACAACAATTATTACGAATTTTCGACGAGTAAACGCTCGGTCGCGCGGGCGGCACAGGATTTTGTCACCAGACCCTGGACGGTCGAAGTCGGCGGTCTGGTGGGCAAACCGAAGGTTTTCGACATCGATGAGCTTTTGAAATTCGAACAGGAAGAGCGCATTTACCGATTCCGCTGCGTCGAAGGATGGTCAATGGTCATTCCGTGGGTCGGTTTTCCGCTGAAGAAGATCCTGGATGCGGTCGAGCCTCTGGCAGCGGCAAAATACGTTGCGTTCGAAACATTTTACGGCGGCAAAAAGTCGGAAAATCC
>DATLOR010000181.1:0-2109 GCA_035536135.1 Pyrinomonadaceae bacterium
ATCGGCGACGATCGACTCCATCGCGCCGCGGTTATCGATCGAAACAAGGCTGAATTCGAGACCTTTGGCGCGGTAATCGGCGTCAATTTTAACGAGCTCGGGAAATTCGACCTTGCACGGACCGCACCACGTCGCCCAAAAATTTATCAAAACCGGCTTTTTGCGCTCCTTTGACGGCAAAAGCGTTTTCAGATCGGTGACCGCTTTGGTTTCGGTGACGACCGGCAAACCTTTCTGCGCTGAAATTACTGCGGCGCAAACACAGATTGCCAGAAATGTTCTGATGAAAAGTTTTGTCATTGCGAAAGTTGTTTTTAACTGCTTGTGTCGGTCACGACTTCGATCTCGCCGTGCAGTTTTTGAAGTGTATCAACGAGCGACGCGCCTAAATTCTCAAGCAGTTCTTTCATTTTTTCGTCCGTCATCTTTTCGTCGTTACCGTCGAACATCGTGTTTACTTTGCTGACGGCGATTTCCGACGGCAGGACGTTGACGCCGAGGATCGAAAGAATCGAACGCAGATGCCCGAGACAGCGCAGACCCCCGAATGCTCCGGGCGATTCGGTCATGATCGCGCCGACTTTGCCGCCGTAAACTTCGCCCATTTTGAATTCGCCGCTCGGACGCGAAGTCCAGTCGATCGCGTTTTTCAGCGCGCCGCTCAGCGAACCGTTGTATTCGGGCGAGGCGATCAAAAGCCCGTCGTGCGCGCTCAAAAGTCTTTGCAGTTTGAGCGCGTTTTCGTCAAAGCCGTTTTGTTCGTGGTCGTCGGCGTTATAGATCGGCATCGGAAAATCGCGCAGATCGATGTAAGTTACTTCCGCGCCCGCATTCTCCGCGCCTTTGATCGCCGTTTTCACGACCCGTTTGCTGAAAGCGTGTTCGCGCAAACTGCCCGCAAACGCTAAAATTTTGTGTTTTTTTGCCATAAAATAATATTCCTTCGGTTAAATGTCTTTGAGTTTGCCACGAATAAGCGGAAAACTCCAAATCTTGCTGTTTAATGCCGGTTAGAGTTAGGATTATTTCAAGAAAGCAGTCAGCAGTCAGTAAACCGCAGTCAGCTAATTGCCGGTTGTCGAATACTGAATGCTGAGGGCTGACGGCTGATTGCTAAAAATATGATTAAAAATTTTCAAAACGCCGCGCCGAAGATTCACGAAACGGCTTTCATCGCCGAAGATGCGGTGATTATCGGCGATGTCGAAATCGGTGAGCAGGCGAGCGTTTGGTATGGCTCGATCCTGCGCGGCGACGTGAATTTTATCCGCATCGGGGCGCGGACGAATATTCAGGATGCTTGCGTGATCCACGTTTCGCGCGAAACTCATTCGACCGTGCTCGAAGAAGAGATCACGGTCGGTCATCGCGTCACGCTTCACGGCTGTTATGTCGAAAAAGGTTGCTTAATCGGCATCGGAGCGATTATTCTAGATGGTGCACGGATTGGCAGAAATTCGCTCGTCGCGGCAGGCTCGCTTGTCACACCCGGCACGCAGATTCCCGAAAGGTCTCTGGTCATGGGCAGTCCGGCACGGGTGAAACGCCAATTGGCGGATGAAGAAGTAAAAGATTTGAAAAAATTCTGGCAAAATTATGTTTTGCTGAGTCAAATCTATATTAACGCGCCGTAAGATAGTGGCTCGTTAAAAACAACAACGAACAAGGGGAAATGGGCTTCATGATTGATAATTTAGTATTTGTCTACGGCATTTTATTTTTTAGTTTAATTTTTACAAACTATAGCGCAGCGGCGCAGACGATCGACAATAAAGACGCGCAGCTCAGCTCAGCTGAAAAAAGCGTTTCTCAGGAAGATCCCGTAAAAAAGGATAATTCACTACCCGAAAAAGATCCTTCAATTACGGACAAAGAGGCAGAGAGACCGGAAGTGCCCGATTACACTCTGCGGCGCGGCGACAAGGAAATCAGCATCGAATACGGAATTTCGCCGTTTAATCCGAGCAATTTTGCCGGACCGAAGGAATTCGATGTTTACGGGCGCGATCTGAATCTCGTGACAGTGCGTTTCGGGCGGATTATCGGGACCAAGAAAAACGTCAGTTACGAATATATGTTCGGCGTGACGCCGCTCGTCGCGTTCAGTAA
>DATLOR010000182.1:0-3971 GCA_035536135.1 Pyrinomonadaceae bacterium
ATCCGCGTGTCGAATTTAACCGCCGTGCTCGCACCGACCGGCAAAACTTCCTGTTCCTGAAGTGCGCGAAGCAGTTTGACCTGTAAAGGCAACGGCATTTCGCCGATTTCGTCCAAAAAAAGCGTACCGCCGTCAGCCGAACGAAACAAACCTTTTTTGTCGGCGGTCGCGCCCGTAAACGAGCCCTTTGTATGACCGAAAAGCTCGGATTCGAGCAAACTTTCGGGCAATGCGCCGCAATTGACGGCGAGAAACGGTTTGTTGGCGCGACCGCTGTTAAAATGAATCGCTTTGGCGATCAGTTCCTTGCCCGTTCCCGATTCGCCCTGGATCAAAATTCCGGCGTTCGTGTTGGCGACTTTTTCGACCAGTTGAAAAACCTTTTGAAGCGCATCGCTCGTACCGATAATTTCGGAAAAGCTGTATTTTTTATCGAGCTCGTGCCGCAGAGCGCGGTTTTCTCTGGCTAATTCTTTGGTGCGAATTGCGTTGCGGACGGTTTTGAGCAAATCTTCGTTGACGAAGGGCTTTGTGATGTAATCGTAAACGCCGCGCCGCAGTGCCGCGATCGCCGAATCAACCGACGAATACGCCGTCATCACGATCACCATCGCTTCCTCGTCGATCGCCTTGATCTGCGACAACAATTCGAGACCGTCCATTCCCGACATTTTTATATCGGTCAAGGTCACATCAATGTCGACGGTCGGAAAAATTTCGAGTGCGGTTTCCGCCGAGCTTGCTGTAAAAACGTGCCAGCCTTCTTCTTCGAGCAATTGACGCAGAATAGAACGCATCAATTCTTCATCTTCGACCACGAGAATATTCGGTTTTGACATAAAATTTAGTCCCAAGTTCTAAGTTAAAGACTTTGACATCATACTTTATCTGCAAGATTAAGGAAACAATATTGAAACTTGGAACTTGAAACTTGGAACTTGGAACACGAAAGTGATAGCATCAACTTTATTGTTTTTTATTCCAATGCGTCTTCATAAATCGTTAAAAATAATCTTCCTGGTTGTCGTTCTGTGCGTTTCCGTTGCGCGAGCGCAGCAGACGAACCCGGTTGACCGCAAGGTTTCCAACCCGATTACCGACACGCCGAATGTTGATCCGGTGTCGGGAGAAAACTCGATCAAAGCACCGAAAAAAAACAAATCCGGCTACAAGGAAGAAGGCGGCGACGATGAAGTTGTCGTTTATTCTGAAAAGCAAACCGTCGAAGGCGAACAGGGCAAAAGAATCGTCACGCACACCGGAAACGTCGATGTGCGCTACGGCATTTATCGCCTGCAAGCCGATAAGGTCGTGATCTACGAAGCCGAAAACCGGATGGTCGCCGAGGGAAGCGTCGTGTTCGATCAGGGCGAAGACCAGCGCATCACGGGCGCGCGCGGCGAGTGGAATTACAAAACAAAACTCGGAAAATTCGTCAATTCGACGGGTTTTACGAATCAAACCAACGACGGTACGGTCATTTATTTTACGGCTGATCAGGTTGAACGCGTCAGTCTGAACGAGGTCGTCATCACCAACGGAAAATTTACCGCGTGCGAAGAAGCCGTGCCGAAATGGAGCTTTACAGCAAGCGAGGCGCGCATCCGTACAAACGACCGTTTGAAGCTGAAGAACGCGAAATTCAAGGTCAAGGACATCACGATCGTGCCGCTGCCGTTCGCCTCGATCTCGATCAAAAAAGAAGACCGCGCGTCGGGATTTTTAACGCCGACGATCGGGTATTCGGCGGCAAAGGGCGCGCGGCTCTCGGGCGCATATTTTCAAACGCTCGGACGTTCGGCGGACGTTACGTTTCGCGGCGATCTGTACACTTCGCGCGGAATCGGTTTCGGTCTTGATCTGCGAACCCGCGCCAATTCGCGGTCGTATTTCAACTTCGGATTTTACGTCGTTAAAGACCGCATTCTCGGACAAAATGCCGATGCCGAGCATCCCGATCAGGGCGGTTCGATCATTTATGCCGACGGCGTTCAATATTTCTCGAACGGTTTTGTTGCCGCCGCCGATGTTCGCCTGACTTCGAATCTCGCATTCCGGCAGGTATTCAGCGACGGGATTCAGCAGATCATCTCGCCGATCGAGGTTTCGCAGGTTTTCGTCAATAAAAGCTGGGACAATTTTACCTTGAACTTGCTGGCGCGGTCGCAGGTCATTTCGATTCCGAACGTGCGCATCAAAACCAAAAATCTGCCGAGCATCAATTTTGATAAACGCCCTTCGGAATTATCCTTTTTGAAGAACGTCTATTTCTCGTTCAAAACCAGCCTCGAAGGCGTTTCGCGCCGCGAAGAAGTCGACGATAAGGCACTCTATACCCAGCAAACCGGCAACGACCCGCTGGTTTCGCCCGCGCTCGGACAGCGTTTCGACATTCACCCGCAGGTCTCGATTCCTTTTAATTTCAAATATGTTTCGCTGACGGCAACCGCCGGAACCCGTGTCACATATTACTCGAATTCTTTCGACGATATGCGCAAGATCGTCGGACGCGACGTGATCCGCAAATACGGTGAATTCGAATTCGATGTTCGCCCCGTCGCGCTGGCGCGAAATTTCTACGGCAAAAACAACGCTTTTCGTTTTCGTCATGTGATCGAACCTTACGCGACCTATCGTTTGATCAAGGGCGTCAATAATTTCAATAAGATCGTGCGTTTCGATTACGCCGACACCGAAACCGACACCAACGAGATCGAATTCGGTCTGACAAACCGTTTCTACACGCGCAAATACACCGAAGCCGTGACGGACGAAGCGCAAAAACGCCTTCAGGATAATCCCGACCAGGCAAAGAAAAATCCGCTTTCGATTCAGCCTTACGAGATGTTCACGCTGACGATTCGCGGAAAATATTTCTTTAATAAAAGCTTTGGCGGCGCATTGATTCCCGGTCGGAGAAATCAACTGGCGACAATGACCGCGCTCTCGTTTTACACTTTCGGCGGCGTTCCGCGCAGATTTTCGCCGCTCAATATCGACGCAACTTACCGTCCGCGCAAAACGATCTTTGTTAATTCGAGAATGGACGTCGGCGTGCAGGGCGACGGGCTCCGCGCCGTTTCGGCAACGGTCGGGTACGACACGAAACTGCTGAAAATTTTCCAGACCTTTTACTACACTCGCGCCGTTTCCCTAATTCCGTCGCTCGCTCGCTATGCCGACCCGAACGGGAAAGAAGCCGGAACTCTGCGCGGTTCGCAGTGGAGTCCGTCCGTCTTTCTCGGCAACCGCGACAAAGGTTTATACGGCGGCACATCGCTCTTTTTCGACTTCCAAAACCGCCGCGAAACCCGCACATCGCCGCTCATCAGCTCGCTCTTCACGCTCGGTTACGCCTACGACTGCTGCACGGTCGCGCTTCAATACTATACCTTCAACGTCGGCGCCCGCCGCGAAAACCGCTTCGTCTTCAGCTTCAAACTAAACGGCATCGGCGCGTTCGGCACCGAACAATTCGGTCAAGGTTTGCGTTAAATTACATCTATAATTTTCTTTATATTCGTCGAATTGTTCGATGATAATTTGCTTCCAGTTTGAATTAAAAGATCCCAGATAATCTAACCTTTAATTTGAAAAGCAAATTATCATCGGTCTCATTTGAAACAGACAGACCGTTTTTTTCCTTAAAAAATCATTCCGGTAATCAGTCTTTTACGTCCGAATTTAATCCCCTTATACGTCAAATTGACCCGAGCGGTTGGGACGGGTAGGGCGGGTCATTCGACGTTTTTAAAATTTGCAAAAGTCGCCGCCCGCTGAATGGATGATATTTATTGCCTGGTTAGATTGAAGGAGTTTGGTTTCCCTTTTCTTTGAATCAGGCTTCAAACTCCACCAATCTGTATATTGACCTTATTAATTTTTGAGCCTTTTTAACTTTAATACCTGAAAGATCTTATCTGTATCTAAAGTAATACCAAAATTAACTCTAACCCCAGATTTTCGTTCTT
>DATLOR010000183.1:0-4330 GCA_035536135.1 Pyrinomonadaceae bacterium
CGACGAGATTGTGATTAGAAAACTATTCGGTAAAGAATTCAAATATTTCGGCGTTCTCGGAAGCCGTGCGAAGATGAAAACTCTTTTGAGAGATCTCGAGAAAGAAGGCTTCGACAAAGAAAAACTCGCCCGCATCCGCACACCGATCGGCTTGAAGATCAACAGCCGCACGCCCGAAGAAATTGCCGTCTCGATCGCGGCGGAAATTATTGCGGTGAAAAATTCAGTTTAAGAATTGCTTGAGAAAATCTTGAATATCCATATCGTAAATCGGCACGGGAAATTGCGCTTTCAAAGCGTCAAACTGCATTCCGTCGAGCAAAATCGGTTCATCCGATTTGATCGTATGTTTCGGAATAATCACAAAATCGCCTTCGATTTTGTCCTTGACCGCGAGATAATCTTGTCCGGTGAGCAGTCCCGCGACCGCGACATCGCCGCCGAAATACGTGTTCGGAACTGCGAGCACCTTCAGTTTCGAATTGAGAATTGAATTCAATTTTTCGATTTGCTCGGTTAAAATCGGCGCGAACATTTCGCCTGTCAGAATTGTCCCGTAGAGTGATTCTGGATTTCGGATTTCGGATTTCGGATTTTTCGGTTTAATTGCCAGTTCGTGTGTTCTGATATTTTCAGCAACAAAACTCTGCGTCCTGGCGTCTTCGCGGGAAATCTTTTTCAGCAGACTTTCAAACGAATTGAGAAACGATCGAATCATTCCGACGCCGTCTTCGATTTGCGGATAATTGCCGTAATGCTTGCGGGAAGGAATCGGCAAACCGGCTTTGATGTAGATTTCATCGCCTAAAAAAGCGAATGTCACGCCCAACCGGGCGCGAAATTCTTTTTGCATTTTTTCGACTTCTTTGATCGTTCGGCGGCAGAATTCGGGCGTCACTTTGGTCAGCCTTTCGTCCGTGTTATAGCGCGTCAGAGCGACCGGAACGACCGCGGTCGAAACGATCTTCGGGTAATGCGCAGCGAGATCGCGCAAGGTTTTTTCGAGCTGCGCGCCGTCATTAATTGTCGGACATAAAACGACTTGCGCGTGAATTTCGATATCATTGTCGAGCAAGGTTTGAAGCTTATCAAAAATATCGGCGCGTTTTTCGTCAACGCCTAAGAGATAAGCGCGGGTTTTTAGATCGGTCGCGTGAACCGAAACGTATTGCGGCGAAAGACGCTGTTCGACAATCCGCTTCATTTCGTCGGGCGTGATCGAGCTCAAAGTCGTGTAATTGCCGTAAAGAAACGAGAGGCGAATGTCTTCGTCGCGCACGAAAAGGCTGGGACGCGCATCTTCGGGATTGCCCTTGCAGAAACAAAACAGACATTCATTGGCGCATTGGCGCGGCACGATCTGCTCGAACATCAAGCCGAAATCTTCGCCTTCTTCGCGTTCGAGTTCGATCTCCCAGGTTTCGCCGCCCGTTTTTTTGACCGTCAGATCAAGCTCGGTTTCGCCCGAGGTTTGAAAGCGAAAATCGAGATAATCGCGGACGGTTCGCCCGTTGACCTTAACGATCCGATCGCCTGTTTCCAAGCCTAATTCATCCGCCAAACTTTCGGGCGTGATTTCCGTGATAATGACTCCGGCGCGTCTTAATTGTGTTACAGCCGGCGTAACGGCGAATTCATACATAAAGTTTATGAAAGGTTTAGTTTAAATTTATTGACAAATGGTTGGCAAGTTTTTAATCTTAAAACGTCTTCCTTATAATTGGTTCTCTACCCCAAAACCATTTCTTTTCTATAATTTGGAATAAAGAGGTCTTACCAGTTTTATGACGGTGCTCGAAAAAAAGAAAGTTTTGCTTGCCGAAGACGACTCTTCGATGCGGCGTTTTATCGAAATTATCCTGCAAAAAGCAGGTTTTGACGTGCTCGCGGCAGAAGACGGATTGATCGCGATGCAAATTGCGCTCGAATCGGAAATTGATGCCGTGGTCGCCGATGCGATCATGCCGAATATGAGCGGTTACGATTTGTGCCGGATGCTCCGCGACAGAAAAATTCCCTGTGTTATCTTGAGCGGACTTGTCGAAAATAATTCCGATGGAGATTTGGCGGACGTTTTTTTGACAAAAGACACAAACCTTAAAGAACAGTTGTTGGCGGCTTTGGATAAACTTCTTTAGTTGTTTGCTTTCCGCTTCAAAATGAATCTCGCGAGCTCGCCGAGAAGGAAAATTCCGAGATAATCAAAAACCAGATCGCTCCAGTCGAATGTTCGTCCCGAAACAAACATTTGCGAAATTTCTTCGAGCGTCACGACGATCACTACGATCAAACTTCCAAGCAGGTAGTTAAATTTCCAAAGTTTGAAATTTCGCGCATTCAAGACCAGATTGAGCAGAAACGAAAACCCGCCCATCAGCAGAAAATGTCCGAGTTTGTCGCCGTACGGAATATTGCCGACAAAATTCAGCATATAACGCGTACCCTTACGGTCTGCCAGAAAAATAATAACCGCGAGAATGAAGATATAAACGACAAGTAAAATCTTCATTCTCGCGGATTTCATAATCTTAAAGCCCCAGGTCCCGGATCTCAAGCCTCAAGTCAAAGAACAAACGACTTGGACTTTTGGGACTTGAGATCTGGGACTTTTAATTTTAACTGTTCGCGCCTTTTGCGCCTTCAAGCAGCGAATCAAGCGGCGTGTATTCGATGTTTTGCGAAGTCGCCACGGCTTCGTAAGTGCATTTTCCGGCGTAAGTGTTGACGCCTTCTTTCAAACCCGGATCGTCGGCGATCGCCTGTTCGAAACCTTTGTTCGCGAGCGATAAAGCATACGGCAAGGTCGCGTTCGTGAGCGCAAACGTCGAAGTTCTCGGAACTGCGCCCGGCATATTCGCGACGCAGTAATGCAGAACGCCTTCTTCGTAAAATGTCGGATTCGAGTGCGTTGTCGCGTGCGTCGTTTCAAAACAACCGCCCTGATCGACCGCCACGTCAACGAGCACCGAACCGTTCGGAATATCTTTGAGCATATCGCGCGTCACGAGTTTCGGAGCCGCCGCACCGACGACCAGAACGCCGCCGATCACGACATCGGCGTGCGAGATCGCTTCGTGAATCGAGTAGCGCGACGAAGCGAGCGTTTGAACTTTCGACAAAAAGATGTCGTCGAGCTGGCGCAAACGGTCGAGATTAATATCAATGATCGTCACTTTCGCGCCTAAGCCGACCGCCATTTTCGCGGCTTCCGTGCCGACCACGCCGCCGCCGATGATCACGACATTCGCCGCCGGAACTCCCGGCACGCCGCCGAGCAGAATTCCCTTGCCGCCGTTCATTTTTTCGAGATAAGTCGCCGCGACCTGCACCGACATTCTGCCCGCAACTTCCGACATCGGCGTCAAGAGCGGCAGAGTTCCCTTTTTATCGGTGATGGTTTCGTAAGCAACGCCCGTTACCTTGCGGTCCATCATCTGTTTCGTCAGTTCTAATTCCGGCGCGAGATGCAGGTATGTGAAAAGCAGTTGATTTTCACGCATTCGCGGGTATTCCGGCGCGACCGGTTCTTTAACCTTGACGATCATATCGCCCGTCTGCCAGATTTCGTCTGCCGTGTCGAGCAGCTTTCCGCCCGCATTGACGTATTGTTCATCAGTAAAACCCGAGCCTTCGCCCGCCGTTTTCTGCACAAAAACTTCGTGTCCCGCGTGAACTAGAGAGTTCACACCCGCCGGCGTCAGCCCGACGCGGTATTCGTTATCCTTAATTTCCTTCGGTAATCCGATTTTCATAAATTCTCCCAAATTATATTGTGATAAATAAAAGCAATATTGTCTGATTTTACGGCAATTTTTTCAAATCGAAAAAGCTATCAGCCGATTTTTTGGTTATTTTTATTGCAATTAGTATTGTTTGTAACTAACTACAGAACAAAACTTGTGATTTCAACAGTTTTGCGTGATTCGATGCCGGTCAAATCAAAAACTTACGGCGAATGATCCGAAAACCAATTTTTTTGCGCCTTAAAGTTGAACGGCAGAGCAGACGAATTTAATCTGAATCGCCTGCCCTGCACATTTAATATAAAGGAGCAATTATATGAAAAATCTTATTTCTTTTTTGATGACGGCTGTATTCGTTCTGACCGTCCTGTCTTTCGGAAGAACGATCGTCACGGCACAGGAAACCGCGAAAAAGCCTGATCTGACGATCGATGCGGCTGAAAAATCGCAAATTATTGAAAAGCTTTTGAAGGAATTGAACGCGCGCTATATTTTTCCCGAAACGGCGAAAAAGATGGAAGCCGACATTCGCGCCAGAATGAAGAACAATGAATACGATTCGATCACGAGCGCGCGCGATTTTTCCA